>CAYNFK010000042.1:0-38701 GCA_964396405.1 uncultured Enterobacteriaceae bacterium | reverse complement strand
CCTTTCGCCTGGCCGAGGGGATCGTCGCCGCCCCGTGGTGGCGGGTGATGTGATCCTGATCGTGGGACTTGACGGCGAGCGCTTCCAAGCCGAAGAAGAAGCGTCCATTCACGCCCTGGTCGGGGCACATGAGCGAGCGATGAGCACGATGGCATCCGCACGACGACCCACAGGGGCGATGCCGCGGGAGCGCCGCCAAGGACCCTGGGGCACTGCCGCATGTGCACTCTCCCTCCTGGCCGCGGCCTGCGCAGAACCGGCCGCAGAAGCGCCCGCCTACGACGCAGCGGCCACGGTGACCTTCGAGCTGAGGGCCGAAGGCGGCGCTGAAGGGGACGTTGTCCTGATGGAGCACGTTCTCCCTGAAGATCTGTTGCGAGAAGAGCCGCGGGTGAACGAGGGGCCCGTGGCCATTGGCGGTTCGGTCGAGGTCGGCCTGCCGCTCGGCTGGATCTCGCTGATCGCCACCGGCGAGCTGACGGAACACCCAGGCTGCGAAGAGACAGAAGGCGGGCAGCCGCGCTACGCCGAAGGATGGAGTGCGCGACAAGATGTTTGGGTGAACGTCGACGATCCGCCATTCGGCCGACCCGTCCACATCCTCCCCGACACACGCGACCAACGTGTGGTGCTCACGCTGCTGCCCACCTGTGACTGCTGCCTGGACTGAAGGGCCGCAACTCGTCTCAACATGTCACACCATTCCCGATGACGGGGGCGCAGGACGATGGTGAAGAACACGGGCGAGCGCACGCATGACCGACCCCCCTCGCCCTCAGCCTGAGACGACCACGCCCCCGCGGGCTGCGCCACGACGTCTGCTTCGCGGCTGGCTCCCGTGGCTCATCGGCGTTCCCATCGGTCTCGCCTTGGGCATCGTGGGCCTGATGGGCGCGATCTTCTTGCACCCCCTGGTCTTCCTGGCGTGGGCGCGTCCGTACATCGCGGAAGGTCCCTGGCGGATCGTCGTCGAAGACGCGACCCTCGACATGGGAGACGGGTGGACGGCACCCGGAAGCTGGCGCTGGAACGTCGAGGCGTTCGCGCTGGTGAGCCGCGAGCCCCATCGCCCCTCGATCCTGTTCGAGGACGCGGTGCTGTCGCCGCCAACGGTTTCGTGGGGCGTGAACGGGCTGGTGCTGACCTTCAAGACAGCCACCTTGCGAGCCATGGATCTGCACTTCGACGAGATCGTGCGCCAAAAGGTGCCACCCCCCGTCGGCACCAGGCGCCTCACGATCGTTGTGGAGTCCATCGAGGTGGAGCACTTCGGCATGACGATGCGGAAGGGCATCAACCCCGAGGTGATCGTCGAGGCACAGAACGTCTCGCTGGTGGGGGAGTTTCGGGTGCGCCCGTTCCAGCGGCTGCTCGATGGTGAGCTGGCGCTGGAGACGGCGTGGGCGGAGGTGGCGGGCATCCGGTTCGACGACGTGCACGCCCGTCGCATCGCGTTCGTCGGCTTGGGCTTCGAGGTGGATGCGTCTGGAAAGGTCGGGACCGCAGACTTCGACGCCACCATGGAGGTGCTGCCCCTGATCGGTCCGCCGCAGATCTCGATGACCGCCCACCTGCACGAGACCACGCTCGACAACCTCGCGGACGCGATCTTGGGTGCGGGCGATCTCCAGTTCGTGGGCCGCATCGAGGTGGACGCCACCTTGGTCGCGGGCGGTGACCTCGGCGCGGGCGGCATGGCCGGCACGGCCGAGATCAACGTCCAGAACGCGGGCTTCTCGAAGCCCAACTCCCACCGAGCCATCGTGATGATGGCGGTGCGACTGGCCCCCTTCTTGACCTTCGACGCCGATGGCAACGTGATCGTGGGGGACGTCCACGGTGGCGTGTCCTTCAGCCAGAAAGGCGTGTCGCTCGACACCCTGACCTACGACGCAAAGCACAGCGTGGGCGAGCTCCGGGGATACGTCCACAGCGACGGCATCTCCGCGAAGCTCCACTTTCGTCCGCGACCCCACAGCGGCGCGATCGAGTGGGGCTTCATCCTGCGCGGTGCGGTGCAGAAGCCCAAGGTCGCACTGGCCCTGCCTTCGGTGCTGCGCGACTGGAAGCCCTGCACCGATCCCAACGACTGCGCGATCTCGGGGGGCCCCACCACGGCCGAAGCCGAGTCCGAGGCCGCCGACGAAGCGGCCGTGCGCGAGCTCGAGCAGGAGGCGGCGAAGGCGGCAACTGCCGCGAAGCGCGACGATCGGAGATCCGCCCGCGAGACCAAGCGAGAGGACGCCCAGGAAGCACGCGAGGCGGCAAGGGCCCCGTGACCGCCGTGGTGGGCGACCTCTACGGCCTCCACTCCGCGTCCAGCCCGTCCAGCCCCTCGCCCAGGAAGTCCGCCACGGCCTTCGCCGTCTCGGGGCTCGCGTTCGACAGCGGCCGCTCCAGCGAGCCATCGCGCCAGACCCACACGGGGGCCTGCACACAGTCGAACGCGCCGCGCACGGGGTCGGCGTCTCGCACGAGGTGACCCTCGAACACGCCGCCCGAGCACGTCTCCGGGCGCGGGTCGCCCAGGCGTGCGAGCAGGCGGTCGTTGACCGCGGGCGGGTAGCGGGTGTCGTTGCAGCTGTAGAGCACGCCGATGCGGTCGGGCAGGTTGAACCCGTGCCCGCACGCCTCGGGGTTCGTGGGCAGGCGGCTGCCGAACGCGCCGACGTCGAGCGGCGTGGGGTTTGCCGGGGACACACCGGGGAAGATGCGCGCGAGACCGGAGCGCACGGGCGCGAAGGCTGCGTCCTCAGCGGCGAAGTAGGGCCGGTAGTCATCCACCGGGGCATCGAGCACGACCGCGTGGGGCTTGTAGCGGTAGACCGGGTCGAGGTCGGGGTCGCTGGCCTCCGGGTCGAGGATCGCGAGCAGCTCGCCGACGGCGCGCGCGCCATCGCCCAGGCCCACCGTGAAGATGCGGTCCGTGTCGGCGCGGACGGGGAGGATGAGCGGGTTGCCGGGAGGGAACTGCTCGTAGGCGTAGCGCCACGCGAACTCGGCGGCGGTGCGGCCGTTGCGGAAGAAGAGGTCGGTGGCGTAGTTGTTCTGCGCGGTGGATGACTCGCGGTTGTGCCAGACGTCGCCCCAGCAGTTGGTGACCCACATGCTGGCGATGCCCTTGGCCGCGAGCGCGGCGGCGAGCGTGCCCGTGTGGGCCTCGTCGGCATCCCGGTTCGGGTAGAGGCCGAGCTGGGTGAACACCTGCCGCGCCGCCCACTGCACGCCCAGGCGAGAAGCCTGACCCCGCTGGTTCTGAAAGCTCTCGCCCACGGTGGGGTCGGCCGCCGCGGGATCGAACACGTAGTCGAAGGCACCCGAGTGGAACACGAGCGCCAGCGGCACCGAGGGGGCCAGAGCGTCCGCCCGGATGTCGGCCCAGCCCGGGTACACGATCCAGAAGTGCGCGGGCTCGCCGTTCGGGCAGTCGAGCACCATGTCGAAGCCTTCGACCCACCAGTCTTCCGGCGCGCCCACGGCCGGCTGCAGCGGCAGACGATCCACATCGAGCTGGGGAAGGTCCAGCGTCCAGCAGCCCGCCAACAAGGGCCAACCCAACCACGCTCGGCGCAACGGACCTCCACCGGAGCGGAGCGTAGCCTAGCCAAGCCCAGCCGCAAGCTGCGCGGGGGGCGGCACGACCGAATGGGCGCGTGGACCGGAGGTCGGCGGGGGGGGCCCGGCGGGCTAGGAGGGCCGCTCGGAGGGCCCCGATGTCTGGGACCGACACGCCGCGCAAGGTCTTCATCCACACGTTCGGCTGCCAGATGAACGTGTCCGACACGGGGAAGATGCGCGCGCAGCTCCGGGCCGATGGCTACGTGGATGCCGAGCATGCCGACGAGGCCGACCTCATCCTGCTCAACACCTGCTCGATCCGCGAGAAGGCGGTCGACAAGATGGGCTCCTCGCTGGGCATCTACCGACGCCTCAAGCGCGACGGGCGGCCGGTGATGCTTGGCATCGCGGGGTGCGTGGCGCAGCAAGAAGGCGAGGCCCTGCTCGCCAAGTACCCTGACGTGGACTTGGTGTTCGGACCCGACGGCGTGCCCCACATCCGCAGGCTTGTGGCGGAGGCCTCAGCGGGCCGCCGCGTGCTCGACACCACCTTCCTCGATCTCGATGCCTACCCGTTTGTGGCCGACCTCGACCCCACTCAGCACGGCGTGGGCGCGTTCGTCACCATCCAGAAGGGCTGCGACAACAAGTGCACCTTCTGCATCGTGCCCACTACCCGGGGGGCCGAAGCGAGTCGGCCGAGCGCTGAGGTGATCGCCGAGGTGCGGGCGGCTGTGGCCACCGGCGCGAAGGAGATCACGCTGCTGGGTCAGAACGTGAACAGCTACGGCCTCAAGGTGCCCGGTGAGCTCACCTTTGCGCAGCTGCTCTACGCGGTGGCCGCGGTGCCGGGCGTGGAGCGCATCCGCTACACCACCAGCCACCCGCGCGACATGGGCGCGGACGTGGTGCAGGCCTACGCCGACCTGCCCCAGCTCACCTCGCACCTCCACCTGCCGGTGCAGTCGGGCTCGAACCGGGTGTTGCGCCGTATGAAGCGGTTCTACACGCGGGAGCACTACCTGGGCATCGTCGATGCGCTGCGCACCGCGCGCCCCGATCTGGTGCTGAGCACCGACATCATCGTGGGTTTTCCGGGCGAGACCGACGAGGACTTCGAGGCCACGATGGCCCTGCTCGCCGAGGCCGACTTCGTGGAGAGCTTCTCGTTCAAGTACAGCCCGCGTCCTGGCACGCCAGCTCTACGGCTCGACGACGCTGTTCCCGACGAGGTCGCCGGCGCGCGTCTCACGATGTGGCAGGATGCGCAGCGCGCCCGATCGCTGGCGTGGACACGCGCCCACGAGGGGCGGGTGGTGGATCTGCTCGTGGAGGGCCCCTCCGCACACGACGACGGCGTGGTGTTCGGCCGCACCTCCTCCAACCTGGCCGTGAACTTTCCGGGGAGCGAGACGCTCGTCGGGCGTACCCTCCCGGTGCGTGTCACCCGGGGCTTCACCCACTCGGCGCGCGGCGAGGCCGTCTCATGAGCTCTCCCCAGCGCCTGCGGCGCGCCGGTCTCGAGCTGATCTTGATCTACACGGGGGGCTGGGTAGGGGCGCTCATCGTGCTCGGGATCGCCGTGGGCGTGCTGGTGCTCGCGGACCTGTTGGTGCAGTCCGGCGGGGATCCGGGTGCGATGGCCGCCTGGGCCGAGGGGGCGGCCTCGGGGAGCGGCGGTGCGCTGCCCACCTGGATCTTGGCGGTGACGCTGATGATGCAGGCCCCCGCGATGGTGGCGCTGATCCCGTTCGCGTGGGCGGTCGTGGACTGGAACACCTTTCGGCCTCACACCGGTGCCTCGGGGCGCATCGAGGGCTGGACGGGTGTGCTTGCGCTGAAGCGCACGCCGTGGGTCTTCCTCGCGCTTGGGATGGTGGGTGGGCTCACCGTGGGTCTGCTGCCGGGCTGGTACGCTCACCAGATGAGCGTGGCGTTTCCTTCGCTCTCCAACGGTGCGCTCGGGATGATCAACGACGCGCTCACGTCGGGTCACCCCGTCTGGCGTGCGCTGCTGGCGATCGAGATCGCCGTGATCGTGCCCGTGGCCGAAGAGCTCGTGTTTCGCGGCTTCATGTGGGACGCGCTGCGCCGCTACGTGTCGCTGCCCACCACGTGGATCGTCAGCTCGGCGATCTTCTGCGCCTACCACATGGATCCGCTGCAGTCGTCGGCGATCATTCCCACGGCGCTGCTGCTGGGCTGGCTGCGGTGGACCTCGGGATCGCTCTGGCCGGCTGTGCTCCTGCACGTGTTCAACAACGGCCTCGGCGTGTCCGCTGGCTTCCTGGCCGAAGGCGATGTGGACCCGCCGCTGAGCCTCGCGCTCGCCGGAGCGGGCCTCACGCTGGTCTGGGTTGTCGTCGCCTACAGGGCGCGGGCTCGCCGCGATCGCTGGGTGCTGGACACGCCGCTCGCATGAGCCTCGCCACGTCGGTGCGCCGCCTGCTGGTGCTGGAGCTGCGCGCGGTCCAGGTGCAGCCTCTGCTGGGGGTGGCGGGCCGTGGCGCGCTCTGGGTCGCCGTGGCGCTGGTGCTGTCGCGCCTGCTGCGTCCGGTGTTCTGTAGCTTCCTCGAACAAGGTCCAGCTGCCCACACCGACGGGCTGTTCGGCCTGTGGCTGCGCGCCGGACTCGTCGTGCTCACCGCCGCGTCCTTGGGCGTGCACGGTCGCCTGCTGCATGGGAGCGCCCGGCGGGTGCTCGCGCTGCTGCCCGTGGACCCCGTGGCGGTGGTGGTCAGCGACGTGGTGATGGCCGGGCTGCGCGCGATGGGGTTCGCGGTGATGGTGGCGATCGCGCTGCTGCCGGTGGCGCTGGAGGTCAGCGCCGGGGCATGGCTCGCGGGACTGTTGCTGCTGGGCGGCGCAGCCTGGCTCGGTGCCGTGCTGGCCGCGATCGTGCTGCTCGGGGCTGTGCGGGCTGCCGAAGCGCCGGGGGCGCGGCCGTACCTCAACCTCGTCCGCGGGAACAACCCGCCCGCGCAGGCCGCGATCATCTGGGCGCTGGCACCGTCCACGCTGTTCGGGGGCTGGCTGCTCGCTGTGGCGTCGGCGGGTGCGGCGGGGACGCTGCCGCTGACGTCGGTGGGGGTGCTGCCGGTGGTGGCCGCGCTGGCGGCGCTGGCTGTTCCGGGCCTCGCGCGGTCGACCTGGTGGCCGGCCGGCTTCGTGGTGGCCGACATCCAGGCCCGGTACGCTGTGCTGGAGACCCCCGAGGACGCAGGTCGTGTCTGGCTCGACGGCTGGACGACAAGGCTTCCGGCCCCGGTGGCGCGCGAAGCGATCCTGCTCCTTCGGTACGGCTGGCGGCAGCGCAGGGGCTGGATCTCGGGCCTGTGGCTGGTGGGGCTCGCTGTGGTGTGGGCCGGGTGGTCCGAGGCTCCTGACGCGCCGGCGAGGGCCGCGCTCGTGGCTGCGCTGGGCGCGTGGTGGGTGGGGTTGCTGCCGATCTGGGCCGCCCAAGAAGAGCGTCCGCTACTGCGGACCTGGCTCGCCCGCGCGGACGCGCAACGTGCGCTGGGGGCGGCGTTCGCGGCCGTGGCGTGGGGGCTGCCGCCACTGGGAGCTGCCCTGATCGTGGTGGCCTTGCGCCAGGGGCTTGTGACGGCTCTCCTGGCCGTGGCGGGGTCGCTGGTGCTGGTGGCTGCTGCCGCTGTGGCGTCGGCGCTCGGCACGGTCCGACCGCAGCGCGGTGCGCACGGCTACATGGTGGCGAGCGCCGTCGTGCTCGGCGCGGCGGCCTGGGGCGTGGCATGAGCGTGGTGCGGCTGGAGTCGGTGAGCAAGCGCTTCGGTCGGCATGAGGCCGTTCGTGGTGTGGACCTCTCCCTCGAGGCCGGCACCTTTGTCGGGCTGATCGGGCACAACGGAGCCGGGAAGTCCACGCTCCTCTCGATGCTGGTCGGCGCGCTGCGGCCCACGGAAGGCCGGGTGCTGGTAGCGGGCCTCGATGTGCACACTCAGACCCGCGAGGCGCTGGTGCACCTGGGCGTGGTGCCGGAGGTGCCAGCGCTCTTCGAGTTCCTCTCCGCGCGCGAGATGCTGCTGTTCGTGGCGGAGGTGCGGGGCGGAGGCGACGTCGAGCGGGCGCTCGACGAGGTCGACCTGTCTGCCGATGCCGACCGGCTGATCCGCGAGTACAGCCAGGGCATGCGGCGCAAGGTGGCGCTGGCGGCAGCGTTGCTCGGCAAGCCCGCGGTGATCGTGCTCGACGAGGCCCTGAACGGCCTCGATCCGCCCTCGGCAGCCCGGATCAAGGCGCTCGTTCGGCGCCGCGTGGACGAGGGGGCTGTGGCCATCCTCGCCACCCACGTGGTGGAGACCGTGGAGGCCGTGGTCGACCGGGTGGTGATGCTCGCGCACGGACGCGTGGTCACCGACGTGGCGGCCGATCAGCTGGCTCCGGGCGAGCTCGAGCGCTTGTTCCTGGAGCGCATCGCTGCGACGCGCTCCGAGGGCGTTCGTTAGAGAAAGGTGGCGGCCACGCCGTGGGTGCGGACCCTGTGGATCCACCACGAGCCGCTCGGCACGGCGGCGATGGTGGGGCCCAGCCACACCATCCAGTCGGGCAGCGCCCCCACAGGCAGCAGCAGCTGCAGCAGCGCCGTGATCACCACGGTGAGCGCGGTGATCATCATGCCCACGTGATGAACCAGCGCCTCGGTTGCCGACGGTGCCGGTGCGCGAAGGCGCCAGACCTCGCTGCCGGCCACAAACAACACGAGGCTGGCGAGGGCCGCCATGGTGGGCACGAACGGCACGGGACCCAGGCGCGACCACGCATCGTAGGTGAGGCCCAGGCAGGCGAGTCCTACCCCGACCACGCCAGCGACCGCCGCCCAGTCGGGCCAGCCTGCACCGAGCCCCAGGCGGTGCCGCACGAGGGTGCGGCGACCCGCGAAGGCGAGGTAGACGGCCAGGGTGCCGACAATCGCGGCCATCCACGCGGTGATGGCGAAGCACCACGGCACCACGATCAGTCCGATGAGCAGGCCGCTGGTGGTGAAGGTGCGACCCACCCACACGTGAAGGGGACTGCCCTTCTCGGCCCACAGCGCCGTCAGACCCAGGCAGGCCAGCCAGAGCGCGCCCACGGTCACCAGCAGCCGCAGGGCGAGCAAGCTCATCGGATCACCGCGAGGGAACGGGTTGGAGCCGGTCGAGCGCGGCGAACGGGTTGCCGAGGCCTGAGATCGGACCAGCCTGGCCGTTGAGGTAGTGCACGAGGCCGTGCGCGACGGCGCGGTCAGGACGCTCTACCGTGAGCACCGCAAGGCCCGTGCTGCCGCGAAGCGCCACGTCGACGTGCTGGAGGAGGGCAGCACCTCCGCAGAGGATCAGCCCGTGGTCGGCCACATCGCGTGCGAGGTCGGGCGGGGTGCGCGCGAGCACGCCCCGAATGGCCGCGCCGATGGCCTCGATGGGCTCCATCAGCGCCCGGCGCACGCTCTCGTCTTCCACGTCGACCGCGCGTGGGAGACCGCGGCGCAGGCAACGCCCCGCAACCCAGGTGGTGCCTTTCGCACCTTCCGGGGCCGCACCCACTCGCCGCCGCAAGGCCTCGGCGGTGGAGGTGCCCACCCACAGCTCGTGCTCGCGCTTGAGCATGCGCAGGATGGCCCCGTCGAGCACGTCACCCGCGACCTCCAGGGAGGTGGAAGCCACCACCTGATCGCCCGAGAGCACGGCGATGCGGGTGGCGCCCGCGCCCATGTCGACCACCAGGTGGCCGTTGACCGCGCCGGCGTCGAGGCCAGCGCCTCGTGCCGCCAGCAGCTGCGACGACCACGGTGCGACCGTGCGGGCACCCGCACTCGTGGCCACATCGAGCAGCGCTCGACGCTCACCGGCCGGCGCGTCATCCGGCACCGCCACAGCGATGCGGGGACGAATCCACGTGCGCCCGCCGTGTGCCGCCCGCACCAAGTACGTGACCAGGGTCTCGGCGATGGCGGGCTCGACCACGCGTCCGCAGCGCACCGGCCGGATCACCTTGAGGCCTTCGGGCTCACGACCCAGCAGCGCTTCGGCCTCCGCCCCAATCGCGATCACTTCGCTGCGGCCGCTCCGCCGCACACGCACGGCCACGCAGGTGGGGACGTCGCTCACGACGTCGCCACCGCGAACCACGACGCGGGTGCGAGACGAACCGAGGTCGAGACCCAGGTCCAGGGACAGCAGGGCGGCGAGCATGGCGGCGCCGGGGAGAGGAGGGGGGTCGCGGGCGCGACGAGGAGGGATGTACAGGATCGCACGTGCGGTCAGGGTGTGCAAGGGTCCTGCGAGAAGACTCGCAGACCCGGGCCGTGCTACGTCGTACGGTATCGGAGGTCTCATGGTGTTCACGATGCGGACGGGTGCGTTGGTCACGGGTGCGGCGCTGCTGGCGGTGGCCTGCGCGAAGGTGCCGTACACGAACCGCACGCCCTTCGTGCTCGTGCCGAACGGCCAGATGGTGGCCTTGGGTGCCGATGCCTACAAGCAGGCCAAGCAAGAAGGCAAGGTGGTCAAGGAAGGCAAGGACGTCGAGAGGCTGCGCGCCGTGGGCCGACGCATCGCCGCGCGCGCGAACCAGCCCGACTACGACTGGCAGTTCACGCTGTTCCAGAGCGAAGAGGCGAACGCGTGGTGCCTGCCCGGTGGCTACATCGGGTTCTACTCCGGCATCCTCCCCATCCTGCAGAACGAAGCCGGCATGGGCTTCGTGATGGGCCACGAGGCGGGTCACGCCGTGGCGCGCCACAGCGCCGAGCAGCTCTCCACGCAGTTCGGCGTCACCGGCGCGCTCACCCTGGTGAGCACGCTGCTGTCCGGGTCAGGCAAGGTCGACGCGAACAGCCAGGCCCTGATCATGGGTGCTCTGGGTCTCGGCGCCCAGTTCGGGGTGGCGCTGCCGTTCTCGCGCTCCCATGAGAAGGAGGCCGACGTCATCGGCCTCATGTACATGGCGGAAGCGGGCTACCCGCCCGCCGAGTCGGCGCGGGTGTGGGAGCGCATGAGCGCGGTCGGCGGTGCGCAGCCCCCGGCCTTCTTGTCCACGCACCCCAGCCACGAGGCTCGCATCGAGAACCTCAACGAGTGGATGCCGCAGGCCAAGAAGAAGTTCCAGCGTGCGCGCGGGTCGGTGTCGGAGCCCACGAAGGCGATCTGGTAAGCTAGGCACCGCCCTTCGCGTGCTGCGATGGGCCGGTTGCCCCATCGGTCCGGGCGTTGCCCGGGCCTTGTTCCCGCCATACGCGCGCGGGGCGGGAGTGCGCGATCATGTCTGTGATGGAAAGGATGCGAACCGGGACCGACTCCCCGTTCATGATGGTCGTCTTCGGCGCGGTGATCGTCTCGTTCGTGGTGCTCGGGGTCGGCTCCGGCTCCAGCACCACCGCCAGCTCGGTCGCCACGGTCAACGGCGAAGCGATCACGGGCGTGGAGTACAACCAGGCCTACAGGAACGCGGAGGCCCAGGCGTCTGCGCGCAGCAAGAACGGCCTCACCGATGATGCCCGCGCAGCGCTGCGCACGCAGGTGATCGATGAGCTGGTGCAGCGCAAGGCCGTGCTTCAAGAGGCCCAGCGTCTGGGCCTCGAGGTCAGCGCCGCCGAGATCGCCGAGGAGCTGTTCAAGTTCCCCAACCTGGTCGACGACAAGGGTGTGTTCGACCGTCGTGCCTTCGAGAACTTCTTGCGTCGCCAGGGCCTCACCCGCGGCGACTTCGAGGAGCAGATCCGCGAGGCGCTGCTGGGCCAGAAGCTCGAGCGCCTGATGATCTTGGGCGCCAGCGTCTCGGATGCGGCCGTGCAGCGGAGCTGGATCGAGTCCAGCACCAAGCTCGATCTGGCGGTCGTGCGTGTTCGCCCGAGCGCGTTTGGGATCGCGCTGAACCCCACCGAGGCTGAGCTGGATGCGTGGATCGGCGAGCACGCCGAGACCGTGCAGGCCCGTTACGACCTCGACCTGCCCACCCGCTACGACCGTCCCGAGACGCTCGATGTGCGCGTGATCCGCTTGGTGGTTCGTGACGACGGTCTTGGTCTGGCGGACCTCAAGGTTCGGTTGGAAGCCACCCGCGCCGAGCTGGAAGGAGGGGCCGACTTCGCTGCGGTGGCTGCTCGCCTGTCGGAGGATCCGTCCGCGGCCCAAGGCGGTCTGGTCTCGGCGCTGCCCGTCACCGATCTGGATGCCGATGTGGCGGCCGACGTGCAGAAGCTCCAGCCGGGCCAGCTCTCGCCGGTGCTCACCACCTCGCGGGACGTTCGCATCTACAGGCTGGAGGGTCGCACCCCGGCTCGCATCATTCCGTTCGACGAAGTGAAGCGTGACATCGGCCTCGAGCTCTACCGCGACACGGAAGCGCCCGCGCGCGCGGCCGCGTTCGCCGAGACCGAGCTGATCCCGGCGTGGACCTCGGCCGACGCTCCGCCCACCGATCTGCTGATGCGCAACGGCCTGGAGGTTCAGAACACGGGGCTTGTGAGCCGTGACGAGCCCAGCTTGCTTCGTCCGCCTGCGGCGATGCTTCGCGCGGCACGTGCCGCTGCGGTCGGGTCGGTGCTCTCCGAGGTGTATGAAGAGAATGGCATCCTGTGGGTCGGCGCAGTCGTGAGCCGGGAAGAGCCCGATCTGGCCACCTTCGAGCAGGAGAAGCCTCGCATCCGCGAGATGGCGCTGATGGAGCGCCGGGGTGCGTTCTTCGAGGGCTGGGTCGACGACGTCGTGGCGCGGGCCAACGTCTCTCGCTGAAGCGATAGGGTCGGCGCATGCCCACCCAGCTTGTCTCTCCTGTACGTCGCTCGGCCTTTCGCGCCCGCAGGTGGGCGCGTGAGGTGTGGGCGCAGGCACCGGGCTGGGTGTGGCGCCTCCGCCACCTCACCGAGCGCGACGCGTTCTCGGTGCAGCGACAGGATGGCCTGCGACGGCTCGCGGCTCGTTCCGCTGACGGCGGCGGTGTGGACGTGTTCGCCATGCCCGTGCGGTCGGATGCGGCCGGCGAGCCGGTAGCGGTGCTCGCAACGCTGGGCCTGCACCCCACCGCGCTGCTGGCGGGCGAGGGGGTGCGGTGGCTGGATCGGCTGGTGGAGGCGGGCTTCGCGCCCTACCTGATCGCCCACCGCGCTTGTCGCCGGCCCGACGATCCGGAAGGACCCGGCGCCGTCGACTTCGACACGGTGGTGGACCACGACCTGCCGGCCGCCCTCGAACAGATCGCGCGCGACTCGGGATACCCGCGCGCCCACCTCGTGGGGCACGGACTGGGCGGTCAGCTCTGGCTCGCGTACGCCGCGGTGCATGGGTCCGAGCGCATCGCGTCGGTGGTGGCGATCGCTGCGCCCGTGCGCTTTCCGGCAGGGAGGTCGCCCACGTGGTGGGCGCGAGCTGCCCGCGCGCTCCCGGCGTCTGCGGCCTTGCCTACCCGTGCCGTCGGCCGCTGGTCGGCGGGCTTGGGTTCCGCCGACGGCGGAGGACGGGGTGTGGCGCGTCGTGCAGCACTGGCGCACGCCAGCGTCGACGTCTCTGGCGCGTTGGTGGCGCAGCTCACCGCGTGGATGGGGGCGGGGTCCTTGGTCGACCGCACGGGCGGACGTGACTACGTCGCCGGGCTCGCGGGGGTGGCCGAGCCGCTCCTGGTGGTGGCGGGCGAGGGCGACGCGCTCTGTCCCCGGGCAGCGGCCGTGGCCGTTCGGGAAGCGTGGCGCGCTGGCGCCGTCACCGTCGCTGACCTGCCGTCGACCTGGGATCATCTCGACGCGGTCTTACATCCCGAGGCAGCGCGGGTGCTCGGCGACGCCTTGATCCCCTGGCTGGAGGCTCACCGACTGCGGGCCTGGCGAGGGCGTGAGGTGGTGGACCTGGGTCGAGGACTTGTTCGCCCCAAGCCTTGACGGGTCAAGGTGGTGGCCCTAAGCGGGGGCGCGAGGATTCCGCATGTCCAAGACCGGGGTGATGCTGGACAACTTCATCGCCCGTTACGGACGGAGTGGACTGCAGCGGTTCATCGACCACTTGCAGGGTGGTCGTTCGGGGCAGGAGATCGCCGAAGACTTCGGCGTGAGCCGCGAGCGCGTCCGGCAGTGGAAGAACGCGTTCGGGAACAGCATCGAGATCTACCAGGTGGGCCCCGACGTGCAGCGCGAGCTCGACCGCGCCTGATCAGCGGCGGCGGCGACGCCCCGAGGAGCCATTGCCCTCGCCTTCGGGGAGTGGCTCACCCTCGGGCACGGCCTTGTCGAGCACCTTCAGGATGGCCTTGCCATGGTCGCGGACCTGCCACGCGCGGATGCCGGGCACGGCGGCCAGCTCATCGAGCGTGAAGGGACGCGCCCGGGCGATCGCGCGGAGGTCGCCGTTGGAGGCCACGGAGTAGGGCGAGTGGCGGCGGTCGGTGTCCACCAGCTTGTTGCGCCAGGTCTTGAGCGCCTCGGTGGCGACGTCGGCGGCTCGGCCGTGCAAGCGCGCCGGGCCCTCGTCTTCCTTCTCTTCGCTGGCACGCTTCTTCGGCGCGCGGGTGACGAGCTTGGTGGCGTCGTCGAGACCGGCGTGGACCGCATCCACGATGTGGCGACCGTGGCGGCGACGCATCCCGTGCATCTTCGAGAACCGACGGTCGAGCTGGGCCTCGGACTCGGGCTGCTCGCGCGCGATGTCGAGCATCAGGCTGTCGCCCAGCACCTTGAACGCGGGCCGATCCAGATCGCGGGCGGCGGCGTCGCGGTAGATCCAGAGCTGGCGGAGGATGCGCTGCTCGGTCTCGTCGAGCTCGCGAGAGCCCTTGATGCGCACCCAGCCGTCGGCGTCGAACGTGCGGCCCTGCCAGGCCTTCTTCACCAGCAGCGCGCACTCCTCTTCCACGTGGGCGATGCGCTTCGCACGCTTGAGGTCGCGCAGGAGGATCTCGCGCAGGGCGGCCAAGAAGTGGGTGTCGCCGCGGGCGTAGTCGAGGTGATCTTGGAGCAGCGGGCGCTGCGACCAGTCGTGCCGCTGGAGCGCCTTGTCGATCTCCCAGCCGAACGAGCGCTTGATCAGATCGGCGAGACCCAGACGGGGCAACCCCAAGAACTGGGCGGCGATGAGGGTGTCGAAGATCGGCGCGGGGTGGAAGTTGAAGTCGCGCTTGAGGCAGACGATGTCGTAGTCGGCACCGTGGAAGATCTTCTCGATCTTCGGGTCGGCCAGGATCTCCCCGAGGGGCGAGAGGTCGTCGACAGCCAGCGGATCGACGATGACGTCGCCTTCGGCATCGGTGAACTGCAGGAGGCAGACCTTCTCCTGGTAGTGGTGCATCGAGTCGCTCTCGGTGTCGACCGCGAGCACCTTGGCCTTCGAGAAGCGCTCGCACACGGCCGCCAGCGTCTTGCTGGTCTCAACCACGAGGAGGGGAGTGTCGTCGAACATGTGTCGTCCTTGAGCCGCAGGGTGGGCTCGTAGCGGGCGGGGGGATCGGGCTCAACCCGCCTGGGGGTGGCAGAGACCGATGGCGTCGATCTCGACGCGGGCTCCGCGGGGAAGGCCTGCGACGGCCACGGTGGCGCGCGCGGGTCGGGTCTCGCCGAAGAACTCTGCGTAGACCGCGTTCATGGCAGCAAAGTCGTCCATCGTGAGCAGGTAGACCGTGGTCTTCACCACGTGGTCAAGCCCGCTGCCACCGGCCTCGAGCACGGCGCTGAGCTGCGTGAGCACGGCGCGGGTCTGTGACGCCACGTCGCCCGACACGGTACCCGTGGCAGGGTCGAGCGCGATCTGGCCGGACGCGTAGACGCAGCCCCCCGCGCGTATGGCCTGGCTGTAGGGTCCGATGGCGGCAGGCGCATGGGGCGTTGCGATGGGCGTGAGCGCGGTCATCGGTTGGTTCAGACCCACGCGTTGTTGATGAGCTCGCCGAGCCCACCTGCGCCGGGGAGGATGTAGTCGTGGGCATCGAGCCCCGACTCTTCGGCCCAGCGTTCGCCGGGCGTGGTGTTGAGCACCTCGGGCGACGATGCCCCGCGATCCACGCGCAGCGCGTAGATCTCCGCCTCGGGCCACGCCGTGGTGACCCTGCGCAGGTACTCCGGCGTGACGATGAGGTGGAGCAACACACGACGTGCAGGCTCGCCGAACCCCTGCTCCCTGTAGGCCTCGAACAGGCGGCAGATCGAGCTCCCGGTGGCGCCCATGGGGTCGGGCACGATGAGGGTGGCGCCTGCCAGAGGGCCGCCGATCTTGGAGCCCGACGAGGTGACGCCAGCGACGTGGCCATCGGGCCCGGCCACGCGCTGGAAGTAGAGGTGATCCACCCGCACGGCATCCGGCTGGAGCAACAACAGCAGCTGCTGCTGGACCACATACGAGGGCACGATGCCGCCGCGCGCGACATCGGCGATCACCACGGGCGCGGCTTCATCCAGCACGTGGGCGGACAGCCGGACCTCGGGGTGGGCGGCGGTCATGCGGGTGGGCGTGGTCAGGGTGCGCTGCGGCAGCTGCTCGAACGCCGCCTGCGCGAGGTGCACAAAGCAAGCCTCCAGCAAGTGATGCACCCGCGGCGCCACGGTGGAGGGCTGGCTGATCGCCGCCACCAGCGACTCGCTCCACGCATCGCTCAGCAGGTGGACGCGGGGGCCATAGTGATGGGCGCGGCGACCCGACCCGCGCTCGGCGGGGGATGCAGGGCCGGAGCTCGCGGTGCCTGTGGTCAGTCGAACAGGACGCGCACGCCGGCCGCACCGTAGAGGCCGTGCGAGAGATCCTTACGAGCGCGCAGTCCGTACGAGACGTCGACGTAGACCTCGGCGTTGCGGCGCACGAGGTACGACAGGTTGCCGCCGAGCTGACCGAGGAAGAACTCAGCTTGGTCGAAGGTGGCGAACGCGGCTCCGAGGTGGAGCGCCACTGAGAACTTGAGCTTGTTCTGCACAGCGCGGGCCACGCCGAAGTTGATGCCCACGGTGCCGAGGCCCAGGTGGCGCACATCTTCGCGGATCGCCACAACGAGCGCGTCGGCATCCACCAGCTCGTTGTTGGGATCGGGCTGGTGCTGGGGCAGATCCACCATGTAGAAGCCGCGAAACACGCCCTGGATGAGGTCGTCGCGGTCGCCGAGCATCAGCTCCAGGCCACCGCCAGCGTTCCCGATGATCTGCGTCTCCAGGAACTGCTCGTAGGAGCCGAGATCGGGGATGACCGGGCCTTCGCCGCCATCGATCTCGGAGGAGTAGAACGCGACGGGCTCAGTGTGGAACCCACCCATCACCATCGGTCCGACGCCGCCTGCATACGCGGGCGCGGATGCGAAGAGGACGACGAGCGCGTAGGCGGGCGTGGACCAACGCATGGGATCTCCGTAGAAACAGACGCCCCGGTTTACTCCAACCTGTGCCGCCGATCAAGCCAGGGATGGGGAAAGGGACGGGAATCCCACGCAAGCTGACGGGGACCTCACCGCTCCGTCACGGAGACTGCACGACACGCACCGCTGCGGGTGCCGACGTTCCATGGCGGTTGAACAGCACGAGCGACTGCGTGCCGAGCGTCGCGTCCTCGGGCACAAACAGCGTGAAGTCCTCGACGCACGGGTCACAGGAGAGCTCACAGGGCTCGCAGTCGCCGCAGGCCAGGCAGTCGTTGTCGGACCGGCAGGAGTCGCACACGAGGCAGCTGGTGCGGGTGACGTCCTCCACGACCCCATCGACGCCGCCGATGCGCACGCGGGTGTCCCAGGCGGTGGACATCGGGCGCGCGTCGATCAGGGTGGACGTTCCGCGAACCAGCACGAGGTCCTCAGGCACCTCGATCTCGACCTGACAGGTCTCGGGGATGTCGTAGGTGGTGGTGGCGCATGCGCCGGCCACCAGGAACGCCAGGGGCAGACGCATCAGAGCTCCGTCGCGAGGTCTTGCAGGCGCGCCTCGCCGGCGCGGTAGGGGGTGCCTTCCGGGACGGTGCCGGGAAGGAAGGGGTACGAACGGCCGCCCGAGACGACCGCTTCGCCGGTGGCCTCGTCGATCGGGGTCCACACAATGCCATTGCCCATCGGGAATGCGCGGTCCTTGCGGCCCTCCACAGCCACCTTCATCGCGTCCACCCAGATCGGCAGGGCAAAAGCGCCCCCGGTGGCGCCGCCACCGAGTGATCGGGGCTCGTCGAAGCCGACCCACACCGCCGTGACCACATCGGGCGTGAAGCCCACGAACCACGCGTCCTTCTCGTCGTTGGTGGTGCCGGTCTTGCCCGCCACGTGCACGCCGAGGTCGCGGTGGGCTTGGTAGCCGGTGCCGCTGGTGGCGACGTTCTCGAGCAGCCACGTTGCGAGGGCAGCCACCGCCGGATCGATCACCTGAACGGGTTCCACGGGCGCGTGCCGCGGTGCGAAGCCGGACCCCGGCAGCGGCTCGGCGAGCTGGCCATCGCGGTCGAGGACCTCCACGATCGTCCAGGGCTGCACCCATCGACCGCGGTTGGCGATCACGGCGTAGGCGCGGGTGAGCTCCTCCATGGTGAGCGAGGCCGAGCCCAGCCCCATCGAGAGGTCACAGGCACGGCAGACGGTCTTGCCGGAAGCGTCCTGCTGGCGGTCGATGCACGACTTGCCGCTCCCGGCCTCCAGCCACGGGCAGAGGTGGTCGTTCTCGGGCGAGGGCTTCTCGCCTTCGGGGAGCTCGTGCAGGGGCTGACCGCCGATGCCCAGCGAGCGTGCGAACGTCCACACCACGTCGGCGTTCATGCCGGGGTCAACGGCGTCGAGCAGACGGATCGTGGAGGTGTTGCGCGAGAGCGCCAGGGCTTGCCGCATGGTGATGTTGCCGCGGTAGTCGTCGCCGTAGTTGCCGGGCTTCCACAGCCCGATGTCGGTGGCGTAGGCCAGCGGGGCATCGGGGAGGATCGTGGCGGTGGTGACCTTCTTCGTGCCCAGCGCCGCGGCATACACGATGGGCTTGAACGTGGAGCCCACCTGCCTGTAGGCCTGGGTGGCGCGGTTGAGCTGGGAGCGCGTGAAGTCGACACCGCCCACCATCGCGCGCACCGCGCCCGCGATGGCCGGATCCTCCGACAGCTCCAGGGTGAGCAAGGCGGACTCGACCTCGGGAGCTTGGCGGAGGCGGAGCGCGAGGTGACCGGCCTCCACGGGCGCGCCCTTGAACGCCTTCTGCAGCTCAGCGTCGGCGGCATCGAGGCCGTCGATGCGCACCTCGACGACATCGCCTGCCCGCAGGATGCTGCCGTCCACGGTGCCGTCGTCGTCGAAGTCGTAGGTGCGCGTGAGGTCGTCTTGGGTGCGGTACTTGTAGCTGCGCGTGGGATCCGGCGGGTAGACCCACAAGGACCACGCGAGCGGGATGATGCCGATCCGCTCGCCCACGGCTACCCGCGCCCAGGTGGGCGTGACCTCCAGCAGGATGCCCGGGACCTCGTCACCGACGGCCAGGGCGTCGCGGTCTTCAGCGGCCAACCGGGCGCGCACCAGCAGCTGGTGCTCGGCGCGCAGTGCGGTGATGGCGGCCTCGTCGGCCAGGGTGGTGAGTCCCGCTCGGCGGTACCCCATGTGCTCGTCGATCTCGTGCGCCCCGTTCGCGACGGCGCGCTGAGCGGCTTGCTGCAGGTTGAGGTCACACGTGGTGCGGACCTGCAGGCCTTCGTGCAGCACCCGCGTCTCGCCGTACGCGTCGATGAGCTGACGCCGGACGTGCTCCACGAAGTGGGGCGCGATGCCCCAGGAGCGGTTGCCGCGCGGCATGATCGCGGGCACCTCAGCCTCGGCGGCGTCGGCCTCGGCCCGGCTGATGAACTTCGCTTCGACCATCTGGCCGAGCACGTACTGGCGGCGTCCGAGAGCGGCTTCGAGGTCGGCGTGGGGGTTCCACGCGCTCGGACGGGGAGGGAGCCCGGCGAGCAAGGCCGCTTCGCCCAGCGTGAGCTCCTCGACGTGCTTGCCGAAGAAGGTGCGCGCGGCCGCTTCCACGCCGTAGGCCTGGCTGCCGAGGAAGATCTCGTTGAGGTACAGGTAGAGGATGTGCTCCTTGGTGTAGGCATCCTCGATGCGCCACGCGAGCAGGGCCTCTTGGATCTTGCGTGTGAGCGCGCGCTCGTTGGTGAGCAGCATGTTCTTCGCGACCTGCTGCGTGATCGTAGAGCCGCCTTGGGTGACGCGCCCAGCAGCCAGATTCCGGCCCATCGCGCGGGCGATGCCGCCATAGTCGATGCCGCCGTGCTGATGGAAGTTGGCGTCTTCGGCCGCGAGGAAGGCCTGCTGCACGCGCTCCGGGATCTGCTCGATGGGCAGCACGTACCGGCGCTGCTCGTAGATCTCGCCGAGCATGCGGCCCTCGTGGTCGGTGACCACGGTGACGGTGGGCGGTCGGTAGGAGCGCAGCTCCTCGATCGAAGGAAGATCGCTCCCGTAGAACTGCGCGACCGCGAAGAACCCGATCCCACCGGCCACAGCTGCGAGACCCAGCCCCAGTGCGAGTCCCCTGAGCGACAGCCAGCGCCGACCCGGGGAAGCCGCATGCGACCCGGACGGGGGAGCTGACCGAGATGGAGGTTCGGAGTGTGGTGGCACCGGCACCTTCGGCGGGGTGGGCGGCAGCGCGGCGGAGCGTGTGGTGGCCTCGCCATCCGGATCGACAGGCGGGGCCTTACGCGTGGGTCGAGGTGCCCCGAAGTCGACACCCGGCTGGACGAGGGAGATCGGGCCCGGCGTCTCGCCCGGATCCGCGAAGCGACGACCCAGCGCTTGCGCCGTGTGGACCTCGTCTTCTCCAAGGAGGACGCGGACGGATCGGCCGCAGCTCGGGCACAGCACCGCGCTGGAGGGGCGCGGGAGCGGCTCGTGGAGCTGGAGCGAAGCCTGGCAGTGCGGACACGCGAGCGAGAGGGGCATCCCTTCCACGGGGCTCGGGGCAAGCCGTGGACCTATCGACGCCAGGGGGTCACGTCCAAGACGCGACGAGACGAGGTCGTCATTGACGAACGCGCAACCGCGCGCCTAGGGTGGAGATGTGGACCTTCGGATCGTCGATTCCACGGAGGGTGCATGCGCGACGTGCCCAAGTCTTGGCTCCTGCTCGCCACCTTGGCGGGGTCGGGCCTTGGGCTTGTGGCGGCGCGCTGGTACGCCTCGGATGCCGACAGCCCGCTGATGGCCACGGCGCGGAGCGCAGAAGCGCACGAGCTGTCGCGGCTGCGGGTGCTGCACGAGGCGATCGCGCCGGTGTTCGAGACCTACGTGGAGCCCGAGCGTCTCAACGCGGAGGCGATGTTTCGCGCAGCGCTGGATGCCGTCGAGCTTCGTGTGCCGTCTGCGCTGTTCGAGCGGGAAGGTGCACGCCTTGCGGTGACGCTCGGCGGCTACCGCACGATGATGGACGTTCCAGTCGTCAGCGACGCCCGGAGCCTGGAGCACGAGCTGCGTCGGGTGGCCATGCTGCTTGAGACCCACCTCGTGCCCAGCGACATCGTCCGCGGCGACCTCGACCTCGACCCGTTCGCTGCGCTCGAGTTTGCCATGGCGCACGGCATGCTGGCCGTGCTGGATCCGCACTCGGCGGTGCTGCCCCCCGAAGCCAGCCGCGAGATGGACCAGGAGAACCAAGGGCAGTTCGGAGGGCTCGGCATCGACATCGATCTGGCCGACGACCGCCTGCTGGTGGGGGAGACGCTCCCCGACAGTCCCGCCGCACGCGCCGGCCTGAGGGCAGGCGATCACATCCGCCGCATCGACGGGCAGTCCACGATCAACCTCACGCTCGATGAGGCCATTCGGCTGCTGCGGGGCGGGATCGGCGCGCCGGTCACCTTGGAGGTGGTGCACGAAGGCGCAGGCAGCGCCGAAGACATCGTGGTGGTGCGGGGCCAGATCCCGATCCACCCGATCCAGGGCTGGGCGCTACCCGGTGCGGTCGCGTACGTACGCATCCCTGGCTTCCACGCCACCACCTACACCGACCTGGTGGACACGCTCACCCGGCTGCGTCGGGAAGAAGGGGACCTTCGGGGCGTGGTGCTCGACCTGCGCGACAACCCGGGTGGCTACCTGCGCGAGGCGATCGCCGTGGTGGATGCCTTCGTGAACGAGGGCGAGATCGTCTCCACCCGCGGTCCGCACGACCGCCGGCCCCACGTGGAGGTCGCGCGCACGCTGGGCACGCTGCCGGAGTCCCCGATGGTGGTGCTGGTGAGCGCATCGTCGGCCTCGGCCTCCGAGATCGTGGCCGGGGCGTTGCAGGCCAACCAGCGCGCGGTGATCGTGGGCGACCGCACCTTCGGCAAGGGCTCGGTGCAGAACCTGCATGCGCTGCCCCTCGACGGAAAGCTCAAGGTCACCATCGCGCACTACCTCACGCCGGGCGAGCGCAGCATCCAGGGCGTGGGTGTTTCCGCCGACATCCAACTCACCCCACAGTGGGTCGGGCGCTCCGTGGTGGGCGAGGCCCCCAAGATCAGCCTGTTCCCGGGCGTGCACACGCAGCGGGAGGCCGACCTCGACGGCTACCTCCAGAGGCCGGAGGGGCGCGGCGACGATGGCGCGGCGTACAGCTTGGTGTACCTGCGCGATCCCGACGCGGAGCTCCCTTCCACCCGCTTGGCGCCCGATCTCGGTGCCGACACCGAGCTGCACTTTGCGCATGCGCTCGTGCTCGGGACCACGTCCGCGCGCCGGGGGGACATGCTCGCGGCTGCGGCACCGCTTGTGGAGCGCCTGCGCGTCCAGGAAGACGCCGCGATCGGCACCGCGCTGTCGGCCTACGGGCTCGACTGGACACCTGGACCCACGCCGGAGATCGCGGCCGTGGCGCTCTCGGTGAAGATCGGCGGCGGGACCTTGGTGGCGGGCGAGCGTGCGGCGGTCACGGTCGAAGTAGCCAACACGGGTCTGCAGCCGCTCCACCAGGTGGTGGCGCTGGGCGAGGGGCACCCGCTGCTCGATGGGCTCGAGTTCCCGATCGGGCGGCTCGCTCCCGGTGAGGCACGGGCCTGGACCCGGTGGGTCGACGTCGACACCTCCGAGCCTTCTGGCATCGAAGGCTGGGCCCTCCGCGCGCGCGACGGCGAAGGCGCACCGCTCGCCACGGAGCGGGTCGAGGTCGAGACGGTCGGCACGCTGCCTGCGCGGCTGGCGTGGCAGTGGAAGGTGGTCGAGCCGGGTGGAAACGGTCGCATCGATCCCGGAGAGCTGGTGCGCATCGAGGTGGAGGTACAGAACGTCGGCGACGGGCCAGCGTTCGGCGCCACCGCTCGCCTGCGCAATCGGTCGGGCAAGGCCGTCGACCTCGTCACCGGCACAGCGCGCGCGGGCACGATGGTCGATGACCGAGGCCGGGCCTGCCGCGTGCTCCAGCCCGGCTGGGAGGCCGGTGCCGCTGTCGGGGACGAGCGTCGTGATCCGGAGCGTGTGGCGGCGCGGCTCGCGCCCGAGTGGGAAGAAGGCTGCAGCCGTCGCCTCGAAGCCGGGGCCACCTGGACAGGTGCGTTCGAGGTGCGCTTCGACGAGGTGCTGCTCGATGGCTACCCCATGGAGATCACGCTCGAAGACCACGACCTCGGGCTGTGGGGCCGCGACGGCGACGATCCGCGCATCAGCTACGTCCGTCAGCGGGAGGCCTTGCGGCTGCGGCTGGGACCGGTGCCGCCGCCCTCGGTGCGGCGCGAGATGCCGAAGATCGAGCTCTCGGTCGCGCCGGGCGGTCGGGTGATGACCGAGCACGCCACGCTCTCGGGTCGGGTCACCGATGCGGATGGTGTGGCGCACCTCGCTGTGTGGCTCGACGACACCAAGGTTGCTGTAGAGACCGCGCCGTCCGACGCTGGTGTGCCTGCGCTGCCGTTCACCGCCGACCTTCGCCTCACCCCCGGCACCCACCACATCACGGTGCTCGCGCGCGACCTGCAAGGCCAGGGCACCGAGCTGCATCGGGTCGTGCGTCGGGCCGGGGAGAGCTACCAAGCCGGGGTCGACCCGCACTGACCCCATCCTCGGGGGGTGCGGGGTCGCAGAGGCGCTCCATGACCCAAGTCCGCGTGCGCGGCGCCAGGCAGCACAACCTCCGTGCGCTCCACCTCGATCTGCCGCTCGACGCCCTGGTCGTGCTCTGCGGACCGAGCGGCAGCGGCAAGTCCAGCCTCGCGTTCGACACGATCCACGCCGAAGGTCAGCGGCGCTACCTGGAGGCGCTGTCGGTGAAGCTCCGTCAGGCTGCGGGGGGTCTGCCGCGGCCCGATGTGGACCAGATTGCCGGTCTGCCGCCCACGATGGGCCTGTCCCAGCACGGAACCCTCTCCTCGCGGGCGACCGTCGGCGGGGTCAGCGAGGCCGAGGTCGTGCTGCAGGTGCTCTACGGCCGCGCCGGTGTGCAGCACTGCCCCGACAGCGGTGAGGTCGTGAAGGCCACGCCGCACGATCGCATCGTCGCCGAGCTTCTGGCCGGGCCCGAGGGAGCCCGGCTGACGATCGAGGCGCCCGTGGCCGGGTCCACGGTGGCGGATCGCCTGGAGGTGGCGGCACGGGCAGGCTTCTCGCGCGTGCGGGTGGGGGGTGAGGTGCTCCGCCTCGACGAGCTTCGTGCGGGCCTACCGGAGGGTCCGGTGCGGGTGGTGGTGGACCGCGTTCGCCTCGGGGCCGACCGCGCGGACCGCATCCATGACGCCGTTCGAACGGCCGGGAAGGCGGGTGGGGGCGTGATCGTGGCGCTGGTCGACGACGTGGAGCGCGTCTACACCGACCGCCCCTACAGCTTCGCCACCGGTCGCACGCTGCCCGACCTGCGACCGGCGCTGCTGCGCTCCAGCGGTGCCGACCCGTGTCCGCGGTGCGCCGGCACGGGGGAGCGAGAAGGGCAGATCTGCGCCACGTGCTCGGGCCTCGGCCTGGGCCCCGTGGCGCGTGCCGTCACCTTCGAGGATCGTCGGTACGACGACGTGCTCACCTGTCCGCTGGGCCAGCTCCGGCAAGAGGTGCAGTCCTGGACCGGCGACGAGGTCGGGGAGCCTCTGCTTGTCGAGCTCCGCGCGCGCCTCGCTGCCCTCGATGAGGTGGGCCTGGGGCACCTCCCGCTCGCCACCCCGGCGTCCCAGCTCTCGTCGGGCGAGTCCCAGCGGCTGCGGCTGGCTGCCCAGGTGGGGTCGGATCTCTCTGGCGTGCTCTATGTGCTCGACGAGCCGTCGCTGGGGTTGGGTGAGGATCAGGTGCACCGCATCGTGGGCATGCTGCGCGGCCTGCTCGCCAAAGGCAACGGTGTGCTCGTGGTCGACCACCACCCCGAGCTGCTCCGTGCCGCGGATCGGGTGATCGAGTTCGGGCCGGGGCCGGGGCGTCTGGGCGGTCGCATCGTGTTTGACGGCACGCCCGCGGAGCTCGCCCGCGCCGACACCACCACGGGGCGCTGGCTGGCCGGGCTTCGTTCGCTCCCGGCCGCTACCCCGCGCGCCTGCCCATCGTGGACGGTCCCTGCCGCCGTGGGCCGCAACCTCGTCGGGGCCGACCTTGTGCTGCGCCGCGGCGCACTCAACACGCTGTGGGGCCCGAGCGGGTCGGGGAAGTCGGCCGCACTGGAAGCGATCGGCAGCGCGGTGGACGCGTCGATCGACGGGAGTGCACAGCTCCTCGGCCTGGAGGGTGTCACCCGGCTGCTGCGCGTCGATGCGGTCGAGGCGCGGCGCTCGCGTCGGTCGATGGCCGCCACCTACACCGGGTTCTGGGACACGATGCGCGAGCTGCTGGCGGCCACGCAGGAGGCCCGCACCCGGGCGCTGGAGGCCTCCCGCTTCAGCCTCAACGTGGTCGGCGGACGCTGCGAAGGCTGCCAGGGCCTGGGTGTGCGCCGCGTGGACCTGGAGCTGCTCCCGCCCGTGGATGTGCTCTGCGACGTGTGCGAGGGCCGTCGGTTTGCGTCGGACGTGCTGGAGGTGCGCTGGAAGGGTCTCCACGCAGGCCAGCTGCTCGACCTGTGTGCCGACGAGGCCCTGCCGCTGCTCGCGGGCCACCCGAAGCTGGAGGAGCCGCTGCGTGCGTTGCGTGACGTGGGCCTCGGCTACGTGCCGCTCGGTCAGCCCACGCACAGCTTCTCAGGCGGGGAGGCCCGTCGGCTCGTGCTGGCGCGGGAGCTGGTGCGCGCCCACCGACGCGGTGCTGCCGAGCTGGTGATCCTGCTCGACGAGCCCACGGCGGGCTTGCACCCTGAGGATGTGGCGTCCTTGCACGCGCTGCTTCAGCGGCTCGCCCTCGACGGCGCCACCTTGGTGATCGCCACCCACGATCGCGGCCTCGCGCACGCCAGCGACCACGTGGTGGTGCTGGGTCCGGGCGCGGGTCCTGAGGGGGGACAGGTGCTCGCGAGCGGCCCGCCTGCCGAGGCGCTCCCCACCTGATTCGGTGGGATCAGAGCCCGAGCAGCGCAGGCGCCTCCACGAAGCGTCGCAGCAGCTTGAGGAACGCCGCGCCCACCGCGCCGTCGATCACGCGGTGATCGCAGCTCATCGTGACCTTCATGCGCCAGCCCACGGTGACGACGCCGTTCTGCACCACGGGCACCTGGCTCACCGAGCCGGCCGCCAGGATCGCGGCTTCGGGCGGGTTGATCACGGCCGTGAAGTGCTCGATGTCGAACATGCCCAGGTTGCTCACGGTGAACGTGGCGCCCTGGTACTCCTCGGGCATGAGCTTTCCGTCGCGGGCCTTCGCCGCGAGTGCGCGCGTGGTGGACCCGATCTCCAACACACCGAGGCGGTCGGCGCCCCGCACCACGGGCGTGATCAGGCCCTCCGGCAGCGCCACAGCCACGCCCACGTCCACCCGGCCGTGCTGCACGATGCCGACGTCGGTCCAGCTGGCATTGACCGCGGGCGAGAGGGCCAGCGCCCGCCCAACGGCTGCGACCAGCAGGTCGTTGTAGGAGAGGGCGTCGTCGGGACGGATCGCCTTGAGCGCCTCCCGCAGCGCCGGCCACGCACCGACGTCGTACACGGCGGTGAGGTAAAAGACCGGGATCTCGTGGTGCGACGCGAGCAGGCGCTTCGCGATCACCTTGCGCATCGGCGTGAGCTTCACCGTGGTGTCGGGCCGTGCGGCAGGGGCGGGAGCACGCGCCGACTTCCCTTCCAGGTCGGCGTGCACGATGCGACCGCCGCGGCCCGATCCTTGAACGGTGCGCAGGTCGACACCTTGCTCCAGCGCCGCGCGCCGGGCCATCGGAGACGCCCGAACGCCGCCGTCCTGGCGAGGGAGGTCGCCCAGCTCCGGCGCAGGGTCGAGGAACACCGAGGACAGCGGCTGCCCCTGCCACGCACGATCCACCTTGGGGACGGCAACGGGCTTCGGTGAGGGAGGCGCCTTGGGCGGGGACACCTCGGGCGCGGACACCTTGGGGGCAGCTTCGGGGGGGCTCGGGGGGGCCGGAGCGGCGGCCGCAGCCGGGGCGGAGCTGCCTGAAGCGGCCAGCTCGGCGCGCGCCTCGGCCACCAAGGCCGTCACGTCTTCTCCGGCCGTGCCGATCACCGCGATCGGAGCGCCCACAGCGACCTCGGCGTCCTCTTCCACCAAGCGCGCGAGGAGCACACCGTCGTCGTAGACCTGGGCCTCCACGGTGGCCTTGTCGGTGGCGACCTCCACGAGCACCTCGCCCGAAGCGAGCGCAGCGCCCACCGCGACGCGCCAGGCCACGATCGTGCCGGTGTCCATGGTGGGGGACACTGCGGGGAGTCGGAAGATCTCGGCCATGGCGTGCTCCTAGCGGCCCGTGACGGCGCGTGCGGCCGCCACGATCCGCTCGACCGAAGGGAGGACATGACGCTCCAGCGACGTGGCATACGGCTGGTTGACGTCGCGGTTGGTGACCCGGAGCACGGGGGCGTCGAGGTGGTCGAAAGCGGCCTCTTGCACGCGGGCGGCGATCTCGGCCCCGAAGCCCGCCACGGGCCAGCCTTCTTGCACCACCACCATGCGATGGGTGCGGCGAGCGGCCTCGAACAGCGCCTCCTCATCCAGGGGTCGCAGGGTGCGCAGGTCGAGCACGCCCGCGTCGATGCCGTGCTCGGAGGCCAGCACCTCGGCTGCCGCTAGGCAGGTCTGCACCTGCTTGTTCCAGCTCACGAGGGTGACATCGCGACCAGGGCGCTTCCAGTCGGCCTTACCGAACGGAATGAGGGTCTCTTCGTCGGGCACGAGGCCCTTGAGGCCGTAGGTGGACTCGGACTCGAAGAAGCAGACGGGGTCGGGGTCGCGAATCGCGGTCTTGAGCAGGCCGTACGCGTCGGCGGGGGTGCTGGGACTCACGATCTTCAGGCCCGGAAAGTGAGCGAACGTGGACTCCAGCGCCATGCTGTGCTGGCTGCCCAGGTTGCCGGCGGCACCGGTGGGTCCGCGGATGACCATCGGCACCCGAAACTGCCCGGCGGTCATGTTGTAGATCTTGGCAGCGTTGTTCACGATCTGGTCGAAGGCCACGAGGCTGAAGTTCCAGGTCATCACCTCCACCACGGGACGCAGGCCCGCCATCGCCGCCCCCACGCACAGGCCCACGAAGCCGTTCTCGGCGATGGGCGTGTCGATCACCCGCCGGGCGCCGAACTCGGCGAGCATGCCCTGGCTCACCTTGTAGGCGCCGTCGTAGAACGCGACCTCTTCACCCATCAGGAACACGGCCTCATCGCGCCGCATCTCCTCGCTCATCGCGCGCCGCAGCGCCTCGCGCATCGTGAGCTCAGCCATGGCTCACCCCCGCGTAGGTGGAGGCGTAGAGCGTGGCGGGATCGGGCTCCTCGGCGGCGTCCGCGGCGTCGTACGCGGCCTTGGCGATCGCCTTGGCCTCGGCCTGCATCGACGCGAGCTTAGCTTCGTCGACGCCGTGCTCGTTCTTCAGTCGGCGCTCGGCGAGCTGGAGGCCATCCAGCGTGCCCTTGTGCTCGTCGAGCTCGGCCTGGGAGCGGTACTTCGCCGGATCGGACATCGAGTGGCCCTGGTAGCGGTAGGTGACCGCTTCGAGCAGCACGGGGCCCTGGCCCGAGCGCGCGTGGGTGACCGCAGCGCTCACGTTCTTGTAGACGTCGACGACGTCGTAGGCCTTGAACTGCCAGTGCCGCAGGCCGATGCCCGCCCCTCGCCGCGACATGTCCTTCTCGTAGGACTGGCGGTCGAGGCTGGTGCCCATGGCGTAGTAGTTGTTCTCGCACAGGAAGATCGCAGGAAGGCGCCAGAGCTGCGCGAGCTCCAGCGCCTCGTAGAACGCGCCTTGCTGGGCTGCGCCTTCACCAAAGAAGGTGAGGCTCACCTTGTTCTCGCCGCGGTACTGGCTCGCGAAGGCCGCCCCGGCCCCGAGCGGGATGTGGCCTCCTACGATGCCGTAGCCGCCCCAGAAGTGGTGGGCGGCCGATGCGAGGTGCATCGAGCCCCCCACACCACCGGCCAGGCCCGTGCGCTTGCCGAACAGCTCGCCCATGACGGCTTCGGGCGGAGCACCGCGGGCGAGCACGTGGCCGTGGTCACGGTACGCCGCCACCACGGGATCGTCGGGGTTGAGTGCGCCGATCGCGCCCACAGCGACGGCTTCTTGGCCGATGTAGAGGTGGCAGAAGCCCAAGATCTTCTTGAGCGTGTAGGCCTTGGCTGCCTGCTCTTCGACGCGGCGAATGAGCAGCATCTGGCGGTACCACTCGAGGAGCTGCTCCGTGGTGACCACCACGTCCTCTAGGTCCTGCATGCCACCTCCGAAGGAGAGGCGTAGCGCTGAACGGTGAGGCCCGGCAACGTCGACGTGACTGGACGGGACCACCCGCCCAAGGACCTACGGGAACACGGGGTCCGACCACTCAGCCTCGTCGGCCTCGACGGCGAACGCACCGGAGAGGGCAGGCTGGCCGTTGACCTCGAGATCGGCCTGGAGGGCGAGCAGCGCGGCGATGCTGGTGTTCCAGCCATCCGCCGTGGATCCCGTGCCGAAGTAGTCCTCGATGAGCGGGCGCACGATGCCCTCCATCACCTGCTCGACTTCGAACACGCCCGCGATCTTCGCGTCGATCTTGCGGCTCTCGATGTCGCCAAAGATGCGTGCTTCGGACGCCCCCACCAGGATCACCGGGTCGTTGGCGTAGAGCTGAATGGGGATGGTGAGCGGCGCGGGGCCCACGTCAAAGGTGGTCTCGGTGGTGAACCGCCCGTCCATCGACTGCTTGGGCTCGTTGGACTCGTCGTAGTCCTCGATCACACCGAAGAGGTCGCCGTCTTCGTCCCGCAGACCGCGCACCAGATCCAGGCGCAGATCGCCCGTGGTGCCAACGGCTTCGGCGTGCATCAGCACGATGGCGCGCTCGGCGTCGAGCATCTCGGCGATGCGCAGGTTCACATCATCCACGCTGAACGAGCCCAGCGTAGAACCAAACGTGGTGGTGACCAGCTCGAGCACGGCCGCGATCTTGTTGTCGGGCACGCCGTCGCCCGTGAAGTCGTAGCCGCGATCGGCGGGAAGGATTCGCAGCGCGCTGGCTTGGTAGCGCTGCTCCGAGAAGGGAGGATCCACCTCGACGGCCGTGTCCTCGTTGGCGGTGTCTTCCGCCGTGTCGATCACCGTGTCGGTCTCTTCGACCGTGTCGTCGGTCTCGTCGGTCTCGAGGGTGTCGTCTTGGACGACCGATGGCGCGCAGGCCACAACAGCGGCGATCGTCAGCAGGGTGACGAGGTACGGGTGGTTCATGATACGCGCCTCCGGCCCGGCAGCGTGCCACCTCGGTGCGTCTTGTGCAAGCCCTACCCAGGATCTCGACCGCATGGAACTCCTTGAACTGCTTCGCGCGGAGAACGTCGAAGGCTTCAACACGGCGCGCGAAGACAGCGCCCGGCTCGACCTGTTCGCGGCCGAGCTCGATGGCCTCACCCTCGTCGGCGTGGACCTCTCAGGCGCTGTGCTCAGCAAGTCGGATCTCACCGGCACCGACCTGTCTGAGGCCACCCTGCACGGCGCGTCGCTCGACGAGATCGACGGTGGGGAGCTGAAGCTCGTGGAAGCGCACGGCATCCGCTTAAAGCTGCGCGGCGCGTGGCTCGAAGACGCCGACCTCACGGATGCGGAGTTCCCCCAGGTCGACCTCAACGGGGCCACGCTCACCAACGCCAAGGCCGGGGGAGCGATCCTCACCAGCGCCAAGATGCACGACCTGGAGGCCAACGGCGCCCACTTCGTGGGTGCCGACCTCACCGAGGCGAACCTCAAGGGCGCATCGTTGGTTGGGGCGGACCTCTCCCGCGCGCGGTTGGTGGAGGCGCGTCTAAGTGGCGCCGATCTCACCGATGCCCTGTTGGAGGGCGCGGAGCTGGAAGGGGCGCGGCTGGATGGGGCCACGCTCATCGGCGCGCGCCTCCAGGCCGCGCGGCTGGCTCGCGCCACGCTGGTGGAGGCGGACCTGTCGGGCGCGAAGCTCGCACACGCCGACCTCTCGAGCTGCAACCTCACACGTGCGAAGCTGGCGGGGGCGGACCTCACGGGGGCCGTGCTCGTCGACGCGTGCCTCGACGGTGCCGACCTGACAGGCGCCGTGCTTGCGGGTGCCGACCTCTCGGGCTCAGATCCTGTTGCGCTCGGGCTCGACGACGCGCAGACGGCGTCGCTCGCGGCATCCGGAGCCCGGTTCGACGCTGCGGCACCCGTCGTGTTCGATCGCGCCTCGGTGGCTCTCTCGGGTGCGGCGATGGGCGTGGCGTGGCGCAACCCCGACACGGCGGAGTCGCCCACCCTTCGGTGGGCTGTGCGCACCGCCGAGGGCAAGACCACCACGGGTGTGCTGCCCGTGAGCGCCACGTCGGTGCATGCCCACGACCTTCTGGGCACCAAGAGCGGCTTTCAGCTCATGCTGCTCATCGAGCGTGCGGATGGGTTCATCTTCCAGGCCTGTCCGCTCGGCGCCGATGGCCGCGCCGGGCGCACCACGATCTACAAGCTCGGCGCCGATCCGCTGGCACCGGCCACATGGCGTGTGCTCGATGGCGCCGTGTGGGGCTGGCTGCTCACCCGCGACGGCCCGTCGCTGCGTGTGTTCCGCGACAAGCTGGATGGGGGCGGACTCGTCGAGGTGCGCAAGGAGGCCCGTCCGCAGGTGATGGGCATGCTCTCGGGCACCACGCCGATGTTGCTCGGAAAGGGCGGCGTGGCGCTCAGCTTGATGCCGGAAGGCGCGGGTCCGCCCCGTCGCCTGCCCGATGGGTTCCCTCCCGACGTCGGCACCACCGTGGCCGTGGGCGACGGCTTGGTGGGCGTGGCCTACGTGCCTCCCACGCCGCGGAAGGAAGGCCGCATCGACGTTCAGCGGGTCGGGCCGCGTGGTGCCAGTGAGCCTGAGCTGCTCGCCGATGCCGAAGGGGTCACGAGCATCGACGTCGTGGCCGATGATGACGGCGTCCACGTCGTGTGGACCACCACGAACGAAGGCGAGCGCGACCGGGTGGGCTGGACGCGCTGGCCCGGCACTGAGCTGCAGGAGGTGTCCGCTGGGCCGGCTGGCCTCGCGGGTGCGCGGTGGCTGCTCGATCCCAGCCATCCCGACCCTCGGCTCCTCGTTGCGGGCAAGGATGGGCGCCTTGTGGCGGTCGACCTCGATGGCGAGGTGGTCGCCCACATCGACACGAAGTCGGTGGCGGCGGCCACGCGGGGCGACTAGCGGCCCGATCCGGGGTACACTCCGTGCCCCTGGGGGGGGGTATGGCGGCGAAGAAGCGTGGAGGCGGTCGAAAGTCTGGTCCGCCTGTGCTCGACGCAACGCCGGTCGAGCGGTCGGATGCGCAGGCCGCGCCGCCCACGCTCACCACCACCTCGGCGTCCCCCGAGTCCACCACGGCCGCGGCGGAGCCTGTGGACCTGCAGCGTTCAGCGTCGCCCGCTTCGATGCGCGACGACGCCATCGCGGTGCCCGCGCCGGCACCTCAGGTGGATGCTTGGCCTCGTCCTCGCTTGCGCCTTCCCGACCACACGGAGCCCGGCACCGATGCGCTGGCCGCCGAGGCCCCCTCGATCGTCGATGGACCCTCGCAGATCGAGGCTGTGGTGGGCTTCGATGCGGGCACAGAGTCGGGCTTGGTGGAGATCACCCCCGACCGTGTGGGCGTGAACCTACGCGCGGTCGCGATCGGGCTGCTCATCGGCATCATCGCCGGGCTGGTGGTGGTGCTGATCTTGTCGAACCTTGTGCTGCAGTAGGGCAGCTAGGGCACGGTGACCGCACCCTCGGTAGCCCAGCCCGGACGGCCGCGAAGGGCCTCGCGCAGCACGAAGGGCTCCGGCCCCGGGTGGCGCAGATCGAGCCACGCCTCACCGCCATCGTAGCGGATGCGCACGACGGCCTCGGTGAACCCGAGCGGCGTGGCACCGGCGGGCCCAGGCCCCGGATGCACGAGCACCACGTCCGCTTCGATGTGCTGCTGCTGGATGTACAGGGCGGCGATGGAAGCGGCCTCCTCCGGGGAGACGACCCCCCCGGCGCGTGCAGCGTGCAGCGGACGGGGCTGACCGGGCACCACCATGAGGTCATCGCGGATCACCACCCGCTCCAGCAGCAGCGCCCGCACCGCCGCCACGTAGTCCCAGCCCTCCAGGCCGAGCGTGCGTCGCTTGGACAGCCCAGGCTCGGGGAAGGATCGGGCCAGGCGCCTTGCCAGCAGCTCACGACCCAGCCGGGCCTCGGTGCTCAGCAGCTCCGCGTCGGCCAGCGCGCCGAGCCGCCAGCCGAGGGGCTCGATGGCCAAGCTGCCCACAGCCGTGTGGTCGCCGTGGGTCCATCGGGCGGCGCCGTGAACGGGCGCTCCCACCAGGTGGGGCGACAGCGTGTCCCACGCGTCATCGAGCGCACGCACCGTGGTGAAGGCGCAGGACGTGACGCCCTTGCCGCCCACGAGCCACGCACCGTAGGCCGCTCCGGGTGCCATCCAGCAGCCCTCGCTGATCGCCTCGGTGCCGACCGCGTCGGCGGGGAAGGGCACGAAGACCGCGTGCGCGCCGGCATCGTCGGGCCACACGGCTCGACTGCGCTCGCGCCACACCAAGCCGCCGCCCGCCTGCAGGGAGCGCCTCGGATCGGCCCCGCCCACCCCCACACGGACCTCCCCCGACCAGGTCGGCGTGTCGGAGCGTAGATCGGGAGACGGTGGTGCCTGCCCCAGCGCCCTCTCGGCGTCGGGTCCCCCTTCGGTGAGGGCGAGCAGCGTGCGGTGCCAGCCGCGTGTGTCGGTCACGCCGCGATCCAGGGCTTCGTCCCCAGAAGGCGGCATCCGACCGAAGGCCGCTTCGGGCAGGATCCGAAGGGTGGCGAGCCGAGCCAGCGCGGCGTCGAGGCTCAGGCCCCGCTCGACGCTGACGGGCACGGGCTCGGGGCCGGCATGCGCCCACGGGTGGGTCACCGAGATCGGCGAGACCGCGTGGTCATCCTCGACCCAGTACCAGCGTCCGTCGACGGTGAACTCGGGCCCTGTCGCTGCGAGTCCGGCCGGCAGCATGACCTCGTAGAACCTCGCGGCCTCGGGCAGGCGGTGCCAGTCGGAGGGGTTCTGCCAGCCGCGCACCAGCGTGACGGTGGCCAGGTCGCCCGGCTCCAGCTCAGGCAGGAGGATCCGCCCCACAGCGTCTCCGGTCGGCTGGACCTCGATGCTCAGGCGCGCAGCGTCGAGCGGGTGGTTGGGCCGCTTGAAGGCCGCCACGGAGCCCCACCAGTCGTCGACGACCACGCCGTTGGGGAGGAGAAACGTGATGTGGGTACACGGGGAGGCCTCCGAGCGGGCCACCTTCCAGGTGCTCACCTCGCGCCAGCCGATGGCCAGGGTGCGCACCTCGCTTCGGATCTGCAGCACCTCGCAGGCAGCGTCGGCCACCACCTCGACGGGCGCAGCGAGGGCGACGTCAGGCGTCATGGCGCTTCTCCTTCTTCTTCGCCCGTAGCACCTCGTCGGCCAGCAGGCGGTGGAGACCACCCCGGATGGTCGCCGCCCAGATCACCACGGCGGCGGGCTCTACATCGGTCCAGCCGCGCAGCAGGCGCCGCATGGCCTTGCGCACGGTGGGGGCCTCGTCGCGGCAGAACGCTGAGGCCAGCGCCGCGATGCCTGGCGACTGCACCGCGTCGACGAAGCGCACGTCGCGCACACCCAGGCGCTCACGCAGCGCACCCAGCGCCGGACCCGTGAGCGGCGTGGGGAGCCACGCGAGGCCGGCGGCCACGATGGCACGTCGCGCCTCGGGCCTTCCATCGGGGGCGAGGCGCACCAGCGCGTCAGGGCCGCGCCTTGTAGCGAGCGCGCCGGGTCCGAGCAGGAGGGAGCCCAGCGCATCGGCGGTGAGGGCATCATCGACCCGATCGAGCCACTCCGTGCCGAGCTCCCACGCGGCCTCGGGGTCGTCGGGGAGGGCGGCGGCAGCGAGCGCGATGGCGAGGATGCCGTCCTCAAAGGCCATGGAGAACAGCGTCTGCGCTTCTTGGCGGTCGGCATCGGGGTGGAAGCCACCCGCACGCCACGCTTCGGCCGCGATGCGCGCCACGGCGCTGTCGGGCGTGCCACGCACCCCGCGCAAGGGGGCGATCTCCTTGCCACGCTTGCGGGCGAGGCCCACGTCGCTCGCGGCCTCCAGCAGCTCAGAGAGGGCAGCGGCGTCCATCAGGTCTCCAGGTGGGCGCGCACGAGGCGCACCAAAGCAGCAGGGTCGTCGTGGTGGATGAGGTGACCCGCATGCGGGATCACCTCGTGGCGTGCGACGGGGATCGCCGCCACGCGGGCTTCACGATCGGGCGGGGCCACCATCGAGCGACCTCCGTCGATCACCAGGGTGGGGGCCTGGATGCGGGCGAGGAAGCTCCGGTGCACGTCCGCACGAAAGGGGGTGGGGTTCTTGCCCCGATGCAGCGGATCCCACCGCCACACCACGCCCTGCCCGTCGTTGGGCAGCAGCTCCGGGTCGCCGACAACCGCCGGGCGGGTGTTGCGCGTGGCCAAGTGGAGGGCTTCTTCGGCGGTGAGCTCAGGGTTGGCCCTCCGCATGCGCTGCGCCGCTTCCTCGACCGAAGCCAGCACCCGGTGACGGGGCGGGTCGATCATGGCGTCGAGGAAGCCCTCAGCGCGCTCGTGCACCTCGTGGCTCATGTCGGGCAGACCGAGTCCTTCCACCAGCACCAGCCGACGAACGACCGCCGGGCGCGTGGCCGCGAACAGCGTGGCGATGGTGCCGCCCATGCTGTGGCCCAGCAGGTCGACGGGCTCGCCGAGCGCACGCACGACGGCGTCCACATCGGCCACGTAGTCCCAGAAGTGGTAGCTGCCGCCGGGGCCGACGTGCGCCGAGAGGCCGTGGCCACGGTGGTCGGGTGCCACCACCCGTCCGCCGTGCAGCTCGGCGAACCGGTGCCAGGCCGCGCCCTGCTCCAAGAAGCCGTGGAGCACCAGCAGCGGACGACCCGTGCCAGGGCCCCAGGTGCAGACCCGGAGCCGCAGGCCGCGGGGGCCCAGCTGGAGGTCGTGCTCGTTCACGAAGCCTTCCACGAGAGGCGCAGGCCACACTTCAGGTGACCCGAGAGCTTGTGGGACAGGCGCAGGCTGGGACGCGCTGTGGCGGCTGGATGGGCAAAGCATCCACCCATCACCACGCGGCCCCGCTCAGGCCGACCCCGCCACGGCGTGGACGTGATCTCGAAGACGCCGCCGACCCCTGAGAACAGGGCCGCATCGCCGTGGGCACCGAAAGCGCGAACAGGCAGCGGTGCCTTGACCCCCAGCTCGGAGGTGACGGCCGAGCCGCCACGCCAGTGGTCGCCCCAGGGCCAGATCCGCCCGTCGAGCCCGCGGCTCGCTTTCTCCCACGCGTCAGCAGCGGGGACCTCGGCCCCCGCCCACGCCGCGTAAGCCTCGGCATCCTCGGGCCACACGCCGTGGATCGGTCGGTCACCGTCGCCGGCAGGGAGCCGACGCGGGTGACCCCAGTGCGGCAGGTAGCCCGCGTCTTGGCGCTCGTCGGGACGGCTGCCGAGGAAACGGGCCCAGTCGTTCCCGGTGACCGGCGCACGTGCGATCCACAGAGGCTCCGCGAGGTGGGTGATGCGGAGGTTGCGCTCATCGGGGGAGCGATCGCCACCGGCCACGAAGTTGCCGCGGGGGATCAGCGTGCGCTCAGAGGTGATGCGAACGGGCATCCTGCCCACCCGTCCGACGAGGAAGGCCCGCGTGGCGTCGGTGATGCAGCGGCCTGTGAGGTCGTCGGGGCCCTGGCCTTGGTTGGACGCCAGCCGCGGCGCGATGCGCGCGGCGATGAGGTACTCGAACACCGAGCGGTGCCCGAAGCGCACCCGTCCGTCGAGCTCGGTGACCATGATCTGGTGCTGAAGATCGCGGGGGATGCGGGCCTGGGCCAGCCGCTCCGGATCGAACGACATCGTCTCGGTGGACCAGCCGCTGTCGCGCAGCGCGCTCCACGCCAGCTCTTCCAGCCGGGCCAGCGCTTCTTCGTGTCCGGGCCCGGTGCGCAGGGCGTAGCGGAGCCACGCATCAAAGATGCCCCAAGCGTCGATGGGTCGGCCGGACTCCACGTGGGGGAGCGCGGCGCGCAGGATCTGCAGGAGGAGCGGGCTGGTGCCGAGGTCGGCGAGCCCCTCTACGCTGCGCAGCAGGCCCTCGCCGCGCGGGAACGCGGAGAGCACGGCCTGCACGGTGCTGCGGTCAACCGGCTGCACGGAGAGCGTGATCACGCCGGGCCGCTCGAGGGTGTCGACCTGATCGGGCGCGGCCTCGGCGAACGTGCGCACGTGGCTGGGTCGCGACGTGACCACCCAACGGGGACCTGCGAGCGCGACCAGCTCCTCGAACCACGCGGGGAAGGAGCCCGGATCCGGGACCTCGTCGAGCCCATCCAGGAGGAGCACCCGCTCCCCTCGCTGCGCCTGGTCGAGCCTCGTTGACCCCACGGTGCGCAGGAGGCCCTCGTGGATCGTGGACGAGCGCGCCACCACGGCGAGCGGCACAAACGTGGCCGGAAGGGCGCCCTCGATCTCGTCCTCGGCCACAGCGCGACACAGCGTGGACTTCCCGGCCCCGAAGCTGCCGAGCACCACCAAGCCGCCTGCGCCGCGCGCCGAGAGGTGCGCGCGCACGGCTTCGTAGAGCCCCCCGACGGGCTCGGACTCGACCTCACCATCGGCCAGGTAGAGCCGGCTTGCGGGCAGCGGAAGCAACATGCGCCCGACCCCTAACCGGGCTGCGCCCTCCCCGGATAGGGCGCGGCCGGGAGGGATGCATGTCCCAGCTCATCGGCGCACGGGTGCTGTTGACGGGCGCGAGCCGCGGGCTCGGCCGAGCGCTCGCCGTTCGCTTGGGCGAGCTGGGCTGCCGGGTGGTGCTGGTGGCGCGGGATGTGCCGGGCCTCGAAGACGCTGCTCAGGCCATGCGCGCTGCAGGCGGCGAGGCCATTGTGCTGCCTTGTGATCTCGCCGACGCTGCGGGCTGGGAGCCGCTGGCCCGTGCAGCCGAGGCCGCGTTCGACGGCCTCGATGTGGTGATCCACAACGCCGGCGTCGAGCCCTTCGCCCCGTTCGACCAAGCCGAGGTGGAGCGCCTCGACCTCGCTCTGCAGGTGAACCTGCGCGCCCCCATCGTGCTCACCCGCCACCTGGTGGGCGCGATGAAGGCGAGGGGCGCCGGCCACTTCGTGTTCCTGGGGTCTACGAGCGGCCTGTTCTTGGCGCCGTATGCGGCGGTCTACGGGGCCACGAAGGCCGCCATCGCGAACTTCAGCCTGAGCCTCGCGTCCGAGCTGGGACCTGCGGGCCTGCGGTTCTCGGTGGTGCAGCCCGGCTTCATCGTGGGCACCGGCATGTTCGAGGATCGCCGCGGACCCCTCGATCCGCCGGCGTTCACCGGCTCCACCACCGCCGAAGCCGTGGTGGATGCCGTGGTGGACGCGATCCTGCACGATCGGCCCAGCGTGGTGGTCAACAGCGTGCCGATGGGCCTGAGCACGGCCATCGGTCGACTGTTCCCCCGGCTGGGCCTCTGGTTGAGCCACCGCGCGGTGCGGCCCTTCATGGCCCGCCTTGCGGGCAACACCACGAAGTGACCGCCCCGGCTCAGGGCTCGAAGCGGTAGCCCGTGCCGTGCACCGTGAGGATGTGCTGCGGCACGGCCGGCACGTCTTCGATCTTCTTGCGCAGCTTGAGGATCTGGTTGTCGACCGTGC
>CAYNFK010000041.1:1088-38739 GCA_964396405.1 uncultured Enterobacteriaceae bacterium | reverse complement strand
TCGTGGTCGTCGGGCGTGGTGTCGAGCGCGAGCGGCAGGCGCTCGATGCCCGAGACGTCCGCCGCCACCACGTAGACCTCGCCTTCCTCAGGCCCCGAGAGGTAGCGCGTGACCCACACGCGGCCGTCGGGGCCCACAGCGAGGCCGCGCACGGCGGGTGGCAGGGGCGCGGTGGGGTCGAGCGACAGACCCAGCACGCGCCCGCTCTCGGGGTCCACCACGGCGAGCTGACCCGCACCCTCCAGGGTGATCAGCAGCCGCTTCGCTCGGCCGTGCCACACGATGCCGTGCGGACGCGCGCCCCAGCGCAGCGGGATGGTGGACACGACCGCGCCCGTGGCGGCGTTCAGGCCCACCACCGTGTCGTCATCCTGGCAGGCCACCCACACGCAGCCCGCGTCGTCGGCGGTGAGCGTGCGCGGCGTGTCGCAGGTGGGGGTGGACCACAGCGGCGTGCCGTCGTCGACCGAGATCGCGCTGACGCTGTCGCTGTCGGCGTCGGCGGTGAGCACGCGGCCGTCGGTGATGATCACGGAGCTGGCGGCGACCGGGGCCGTGGGGGCGATCGGCGCGTGCACGACGACGGTGGCGGCACAGCGTCGGCTCACCCCCTCACGGGTGACGGTGAGCGTGACGGAGCGTCGGCCCGGGTGGCTCCAGGCGTGCTGCACGGTGCTCCCAGGCAGCGAGGACCCGTCGATCTCCCAGGTGGCAGCAGCACCGTCGGTGCCGAGCGCGCTGAGCGTGAGCTCCTCGCCCACAGCGACCGGCGCGACGCCGTCGATCTGGCAGGCGGGCGGCACGACCGGCTCGCCGGTGGAGTAGGTGAGCTGGAAGCCGTGCACCACGGCGTTGCCGCCCAGATCGGTGACGCCGCCCGGCACCACCTCCAGCTCGTACACGGCGTCCACCTCCCAGGGGGTCTCGGGCTCGAAGGTGAGCACGGTGTGCATCAGGCCCCAGTGGCCGCGCACGTTGTCGCCGCCGACCTCGCGCACCACGAGGCTGGTCTCGTCGACCGAGCGCAGGTCGAGCTGATCCGAGAAGGACAGGGCGAGGCGGGTGGAGGGCGGCAGGTCGCCCTGGCCGTCGGCGGGGAAGGCCCACAGCACCTCGGGCGGGATGGCGTCGGGGTCGGCCTGGGTGATGGCGATCACGCAGCCGATGTCGATCTCGTCGTCGCAGAGCACGAGGTGGTTGCCCACGGGGACCGTGAACTGGTCGTCGGTGAAGAAGCCCTCCGAGATGTCGTCCTTGCGGCCGTGGATGCGGGTGAGCACGGCGGCGTCGTTCGGGTCGGCCAGGTCCACCTGGATCGCGCCGGGGTTGGGGCGCAGCGCGCCGAGCCAGGCCGTGCCGTCGCTGAAGCTGACGTACTCGACCGTGTCGGTGGGGGCGGATCCGAGCAGGTCGATCGCGCCGGAAGGGGAGGTGACGTCGTAGCGACGCAGCGGCGTGAGCAGGTAAGCGGAGTCGCCGTAGAAGCCGCCGATGTAGGACTTCTCAGGCGGCAGCTCGGCGTCGAGCAGGGCCGGCGCGAAGGGGTCGCTGATGTCGAGCGTGGCCACACCGGCGTGCTCTTTCGGCGTGGTGACCACGAGCCGGTTGCCGAGCGCCCACAGCGGACCCGCGCTCACGCCGCCGAGCTCGGGCACGGTGAGCCGCGTGACCACCACGGGGTCGCGCGGGTCGGAGACGTCGATCACGTGCAGGCCGGTGCTGGTGCCGCCGGCAAACACCACGGTGCCCTGCCAGGCCACCCCCCACACGGCCTCGCTGTTGTCGCCGTAGTTGACGCCCTCGAGCAGCACCGACGACAGCAGCTCCGGCTGCTCCACGTCGGTGAGATCCCACAGGTCCACGCCCAGGCCCGAGATGGTCACCAGGTAGACCTCGCCATCGGGCGTGCGCGTGCTCGCCACCTGGTGCGACTCGGCCTCACGCTCCCCGTAGGGGCTGGTGAACGTGGAGACCTGCACGGGGCGGAAGGGGTTCTGGATGTCCCACAGCTCGAAGTAGCCGTTGCCCGAGAGCAGCAGGTGGCCCTGCACCACGCTGGGCTGGTTGTAGTGCTCGATGCCGCCGAAGGGTGGGCTGGCGAGCGTGCCCACCCGGTCGGGCGTGTAGACGAGGTTGGGGAGCTTGGGGTCGGCGGCGAGCGCGCCCGTCACGAGCCAGCAAGACCACAGCCAGGAAACGAACACGGTGGACCTCGGAGCGGAGGCGGAGCTTAGCACGCGTCTCGGCGCCGTCCTGGACGCGGCGGTCTCGTGTGTGCCATCGTCACACGGCGGAGGGAGCATGCGGCGGTTCGGTGGGGTGGTGGCGGTGGCGCTGGCGGGGTGTGCGCCGCCGGTGGTGCCTTCCGAGCCGGTGTCGGGCACAGGCTACGTCGACGTGGTGCTCGACGTGGCGGCACGGGGCATCGTGGCCGACGAGGTGGTGCGCGTCAGCATCGGGAGTGTCGACGCCTACGACGTGCGCAGCGACGGGGACCACGTGATCGTCACCGTGCAGGGTGGCGTGCCCGGAGAGGAGCAGGTCGTGGTGTACACGACGACCCACGCGTGGTCGGTGGGCTACCTGACCTACACCGCGCCGATCGACCCCCTGTTCGACCGGTTCGTGGCGTTCGGCGCGTCCCTCACCCAGGGCACGCGCGACGCCGTTCCGTCTCGGTCGGCGCAGCTCGCTGGGCCCGCGATGGCGATGGCGCGGTCGGCCGGCGCGTGGCTATCGCTGCCGATCCTCACCGATCCGCTCACGCCGATGCAGCCATCGGATGTGGCGGCCGACTGCAGCACGCCCAACACGGTGTCGTTCATCGTGCAGGGGCTGGTGGGCACGCTGGACGCGCTCAAGGATCCGGTGACGGGGTTCACCGACCTGTCGCGGGCGAGGGTGACGCCGGAGCTGCGGCCCCACAACGTGGCCGTCGGCAACGCCACGCTGGTGTTCCAGCGCATCGCGTACGACGGGCGTGCGGAAGACGTCGTGGCGCAGATGGTGGCGCGCTTGAGCATCGAGGCGTCGGGGTCGGATCTGTTCGCGCCGCTGGATCAGACGCCGCTGGAGCGCGTGCTGGAGCTGGATCCGACGCTGCTGGTGAGCTTCGATCTGTGGGGCAACGACGCGATCTACGCGCTGTTCGGGGGCAAGGGTCCGGAAGAGATGACGCCGGTGGCCGTGCTGGCTGCGGAGCTGGAGGCCCAGCTCGACGTGTTGGAGGCGTCGGGGGCGGAGGTGGTGCTGGCGGCGCTGCCCGATGTGACGCTGCTGCCGGGGATCAACCTCGATCCGGCCGAGCTGGGCGTGGTGGGGGAGCGCGTGGCGGCCTACAACGCGGCCGCCCGATCGCTCGCCGCAACACGTCCATGGCTGCACATCGCGCCGCTCGATGAGGTGGTGGCCGACGTGGCCGTCAACGGCTTCCCTGTGGGCAACGAGGTGCTCACCACGAAGGCGCTCGGCGGTCTACTCTCGCTCGACGGTCTGCACTTCACCGACACCGGCTACGCGATGGCGGCTAACGTGGTGCTGGCCACGATCCGCGAGGAGCTCGGCGTGGACGTGCCCGACGTCGACGTGGAGGCCGTGCTCGCGGCGGATCCACGCAGCCCGAAGGCCCTGCTGGCGGCCGGCGTGCCGGAGCGCTGCTTGGTGCCGTAGGCGCGGGCCGACCCGATCTATCGTCGGTCCAAGTGGCGTCCACGGATCCGGCGGAGTGCTCTGGTCGGCATGCCTTGCATGCAGTACGATGACGGTCTTTGACGACGTGGAGTGCGACGTGGTGGGGTCCAAGTTCAAGGGCGCAGTGTGCGCCGTCGTGATGATGCTCTCGGGCGTGGCGTTGGCGGCCGCTCCTCTGGCCACCACCACCCCAGCCAGCTCGATCACGGGCACCTCGGCCGTGCTCAATGGATCGGCCAACCCGAGCAGCGAGTCCAGCACGGCGTGGTTCCGTGTCAGCTCGTCGAACCCGGTCACCTGCGACGATGCGTTCGGATCCCGCGTGCCGGCCAGCGGCGGCACCGATGTGGGCTCGGGCTCGTCGAACGTGCCCTACTCGATCACCACCACCGGCCTCGTTGGCGGCACCACCTACTACTTCTGCGCCATCGTCTCGAACGCCAGCGGCAAGGCCTTCGGCGCCGTGCTGTCGTTCACCATTCCCGCGGCCCCGCTGATCCAGACGCCCACGGCGTCCAGCGTGCTCCCCACGTCGGCATCGGTGAGCTCGCAGGTCAACCCGCTGGGAGCCTCCACCATCGGGTGGTACCGCTACTACTTGACGGATCCAGGCACCTGTGTGGACAGCGGCACCCTCCGCGAACCCGCGTCGGGCCAGATCAACCTCGGCACCGCCACCACGTTCTCCCCATTCACCCGCACGCTGTCGTCGCTCTTGCCAGGGCGAACCTACTACTTTTGCGCGGTCGCCACGAACGACTACGGCACCACGCTCGGTCCCTTGGGTTCGTTCGCCACGCCGCCGGTGGTTCCCACGGTGTCGACGGGTGCTTCCCCCGAGAGCCTCAGCGGCACGGGCGCCACGCTCGTGGGCACCGTGGCACCGGGCGGTGCCACCACCACGGGCTGGTTCCGCTACGACACGGTCAGCCCCGGCACCTGCAACGACACCTTCGGCACGCGCGCGCCGTCGGCGTCGGGCATCGTGGTGCCCGCAGACTCCGCAGCCGTGACCATGCGGCAGGCGATCACGGGCCTTACGCCGGGTCTCACCTACTACTACTGCGCCATCGCCGAGAACTCGGCCGGCAAGTCGTTCGGCTCGCTCTTCGCGGTCGTCACGCCGTCGCCGCCCACCGTCACCACGGTGGCGGCTTCGTCGGTCACGAACGCGGGGGCCACGCTGAACGGCACGGGCATCCCGAACCGAGCGGCCACCACCGGATGGTTCCGCTACAGCGCCACGGCACCGGCTTCCTGCAACGACACCTTTGGCAGTCGTGCGCCGGTGAGCGGGGGCTCCACCCTTGGCAGCTCCACCTCCAGCGTGCCGTTCGCCCAGGTGGCGTCGAGCCTGTCGGCCGACACCGTCTACTACTACTGCGCCATCGCGCAAAACTCGGAAGGCACCGCTTTCGGCGCGGTGATGTCCTTCCGCACCGCCACAGGCCCCGAGGTCACTACGCTCGCGGTCACCGCACCCTCCGCTACGGGAGCCACGCTGGAGGGACTGGCCACATCCAACGGCGGCGCCACCTTGGCGTGGTTCCGCTACTACACCACCAACCCCGGCACCTGCACCGACATCTTCGGCATCCGCGCACCCACCACAGCGGGGACCGGCACATCGCTCTTGGCCACTGCGGAAGACGCCCCGTTCGCCCGTGGGATCAGCGGCCTCCTGCCCGGCACCACGTACTACTATTGCGCGATCGCCTCGAACACGTACGACTTTGCGTACGGCGCGGTGATGTCGTTCACCACGCCGCCAACGATGCCCACGGCGTCCACCGCGTCCGTCACCTCCATCACGGGCACCACCGCCACGCTCACCGGCGCCGGCAATCCTTCCGGAGCCTCGGCTCTGGGGTGGCTGCGCTACGACACGGTGAGCCCGGGCACCTGCAACGACACCTTCGGCACGCGTGCGCCCACCACCGGCGGCACCGATCTGGGTGCCGGCAACAACCTTCAGACCATCTCCGTGGCGGTCACGGGCCTCACGCAAGGCACCACCTACTACTACTGCGCGATCGTCGAGAACGTGGTGGGCAAGGCCTTTGGCTCGGTGGTCAACTTCACCACACCGTCCGCGCCCGTGGTCACCACCGCAGCGGCCTCCAGCGTCGGCTACCAATCGGCCACGCTCAACGGAACGGGCAATCCGAACCGCTCCGCCACGACGGGCTGGTTCCGCTACAGCACAACCGAGCCGGCATCGTGCAACGACACGTTCGGATCACGTGCCCCGTCGACGGGAGGGTCCACCCTCGGTGCGAGCACGGCCCCCGTACCGTTTGCTCAGTCTGTGACGGGCCTGGCGCTCGACACCGTCTACTACTTCTGCGCCATTGCCCAGAGCGCTGAGGGCACGAGCTTCGGCACCGTGCTGTCGTTCCGCACCACGGGCGCTGCTGTGTTCACGACGGTGGCGGCGAACACGCTCACCCCGACGAGCGCCGTGCTGAACGCCACGGTCAACCCCGCCGGGTCCGGCGCGCACGGGTGGTTCCGCTACAGCCCCACCGATCCAGGCACCTGCACCGACAGCTTCGGGACGCGTGCCCCCCCGAGCGCAACGATCAGTCTCGGGAGCGGTCGGGTCACGGTGCCATTCAGCTGGAGCATCTCAGGTCTGCTCCCGGGCACCACCTACTACTTCTGCACGATAGGCTTTAACGAGTACGACTTCGACTACGGCGACGTGCTGTCGTTCACCACGCCGGCCGCCGCCCCGCTGGCGTCCACATCGTCCGCGTCCTCCACCAGCAGCACGGCCACGCTGAACGCGTCGGGAAACCCTTCGGGGGCCACCACGCTTGGGTGGTTCCGGTACGACACCGTGAGCCCCGGCACCTGCAACGACACGTTCGGCACGCGCTCGCCGACGACTGGGGGCACCGACCTCGGCAAGGGCAACAGCTACGTGGCCTACACGGCCGGGCTCACGGGTCTCACCCCGGCCACAACCTACTACTACTGCGCCGTCGTCGAGAACTCGGTGGGCAAGGGGTTCGGCTCGTTGCTGTCGTTCACCACGGCAGCGCCGCCCACGGTGACCACGCTGGCTGCCACTTCGGTCTCAGACTCCGGCGCTGTGCTCAACGGCCAGGGTGTGGCGAACCGCGCGGCCACCACAGGCTGGTTCCGGGTCAGCGCCACAGCGCCGACCAGCTGCAATGACACCTTCGGGTCCCGCCTGCCGGTCTCCGGTGGAACGAACTTGGGCACCGGCACCGGCAGCGTGCCGTTCAGCCAGTCGGCAACAGGACTGTCGATCGACACCACCTACTACTACTGCGCGATCGCCTCGAGCGTAGAGGGCACAGCGTTCGGGCAGGTGCTCTCCTTCCGCACCATCGGGTCGCCCACCCTCACCACACTCGCCGCCACGGCGATCACGTCCACAGGCGCCACACTCAACGGCTCGGGCATGCCCAACGGTTCGTCCCTGATCGGGTGGTTCCGGCACAGCACCACCAACCCGGGCACCTGCACCGACTCGTTTGGCACCCGAAACCCCACGACGGGTGCCACGGGTCTCGGCAGCGGGTTTGTCGAGCAGTCCTACTCGCGCCCCGTGTCGGGCTTGCTCCCCGGCACCACCACCTACTTCTGTGCCATCGGCTCCAACTCCTACGACTTCGACTACGGCGAGGTGCTGAGCTTCACCACGCCGCCCGCCATGCCCACGGCGTCTACGGTGTCGGCCAGCGCCATCACCGGCACCACAGCAACGCTCAGCGCCGCCGGGAATCCCTCGGGTGGCGCCGCGTTGGGATGGCTTCGTTACGACACCGTGAGCCCGGGCTCGTGCAACGACACCTTCGGGACGCGTACGCCCACCACCGGGGGCTCCGACCTCGGCTCGGGCAATGGCAACCAGTCCTACACCGCCTCCGTCACGGGTCTCGCGCAAGGCACCACCTACTACTACTGCGCGATCGTCGAGAACGTCGTGGGCAAGGCGTTTGGCGCCGTCCTCAGCTTCACCACGCCGTCGCCCCCAGTGGTCACCACGGACGCGCCATCAAGCGTGAGCTTCACTTCGGCCTCCCTAAGAGGAACTGGGGTGGCGAACCGCAGTGCCACAACGGGTTGGTTCCGCTACAGCACCACCCAGCCGGCGTCCTGCAGTGACTCCTTCGGAGCTCGGGCGCCCGCCACGGGCGGATCCAACCTCGGATCCAGCACGGGGAGTGTGCCGTTCTCCCAGTCGATCTCGGGCCTGTCGACCAACACCACCTACTACTACTGTGCCATCGCCTCGAACGCGGAAGGCACAAGCTTCGGCGCCGTGCTGTCGTTCCTCACCCCGGGCGCGCCCACGGTCACCACAACGGCCGTCACAGCCCTCCTGCCCACGTCCGCGACGCTCAACGGAGTCGGCTACGCCGGAGGAGCGCCGGCAGGTGGGTGGTTCCGCTACGCGACCACCGATCCCGGCACCTGCACGGACAGCTTCGGCCTGCGCGCACCCGGGGGGACCATCGGGATCGGCAGTGCGCGGGAAAATGTGCCCTTTGGGTACCCCATCTCCGGCCTGTTGCCGGGCACCACCTACTACTTCTGCGCCTTGGCCTACAACGACTACGATCAGGCGTTCGGCGAGGTGCTCTCGTTCACCACCCCGGCGGCCGTCCCGCTCGTATCCACCTCCTCAGCGGCCTTCACCAGCACCACGGCCACCTTGAACGCCTCGGGCAACCCTTCGGGTGCCACCACGTTGGGCTGGTTCCGTTACGACACGGTGAGCCCCGGCACCTGCAATGACACCTTCGGCACCCGTTCCCCCACCACGGGCGGCACGGACCTGGGCAGGGGCAACAGCTACGTGGCCTTCACCGCCGGGCTCACGGGCCTCGCGCCGGCCACCACCTACTACTACTGCGCGATCGCCGAGAACTCGGTGAGCAAGGCGTTCGGATCCGTCCTGTCCTTCACCACCGCCGCACGCCCGACCGTCACCACCCTCGCCGCATCCAGCATCACGTACTCCGGCGCGCGCCTCAACGGAGAGGGCGTCGCCAACCGCGCGGCGACCACAGGCTGGTTCCGCATCAGCGCCACCGCGCCTGTCGCTTGTGACGACACCTTCGGCTCTCGCTTGCCGCTCACAGGGGGAACGAACCTGGGCACCGGCACCGGAGCGGTGCCCTTCAACCAGTCCGCATCGAACCTGTCCAACGGCGTCACCTACTACTACTGTGCGATCGCTGCGAGCTCAGAAGGCACAGCGTTCGGCGAAGTGCAGTCGTTCATCACGGCCACGGTCCCCACGTTCACCACAACGGCCGCCACCGACATCACCTCCACCGGTGCCACCCTCAACGGTGCCGCTGTGGCCAACGGCTCGGCGACGTACGGGTGGTTCCGCTACAGCACCCTGAGTCCGGGTGTGTGCAACGACAGCTTCGGCGTGCGCGCGCCTACCGCCGGCACGGTCTCGTTGGGCACGGCCCGCACCAGCGTGGCGTACGGTCGACCCACCTCGCTCCTGCTGCCAGGCACCACCTACTACTTCTGTGCCCTCGGCTACAACGACTACGACTACGGGTTTGGTGACGTGCTCTCGTTCACCACGCCGGCCACGGCGCCCACCATCACCACGCGGTCGCCCACCACCGTCACCACCGCGTCGGCGCAGCTGAACGCCGACGTCAACCCTGGCGGGGCGGCCACCACCGTGTGGTACCGCTACGACACGATCAGCCCCGGCACCTGCAACGACACCTACGGCGTGCGCGTTCCGGGCTCGGGCGGCACGGTGGTGCCAGCGGGCACCTCGACGGTCGCGAACAACCAGCCGGCGGCAGGCTTGTCGCCCGGCACCACGTACTACGTGTGTGCGATCGCCGAGAACGCGGTGGGCAAGGTGTGGGGTTCGGTGGTCAGCTTCACCACCCAGCGTCCGCCCACCGTGCTCACGCTGGCGGCCACCCCGATCACGGCCACCACGGCCACCCTCAACGGCACGGGCAACCCCTCGGGCAACTCGGCCACAGCGTGGTTCCGCTTCAGCACCACGGCGCCGACCTCGTGCGACGACAGCTTCGGCACGCGGGCCCCGGCTTCAGGGGCTTCCAGCCTGGGTGGCGGCAACAGCTCGGTGCCGTACAGCCAGCCGATCTCGGGCCTCGTTCCGGCCACCACCTACCACTTCTGCGCGATCCTCACGAACGCGGTGGGCACGGTGTTCGGCGAGGTGCTCTCGTTCACCACACCGGCCGCTGCGCCGTCGGTCACCACGCTCGCCGCAACGGCGGTGGGCACCACGGGGGCTACGCTCCAGGCTGGCGCCAACGCCAACGGAAGCGCAGCCACAGGCTGGTTCCGCTACAGCAGCTCCAACCCAGGCACCTGCAACGACAGCTTTGGCACCCGCACGCCCACCTCGGGCGGCACGTCGCTGGGCGCGGGCGTGGGGTCCACCACGTTCAACGCACCCGTCACGGGTCTTAGCCTGGGCGTGACCTACTACTTCTGTGCGCTGGTCTCGAACGACATCGGGACCGCGACCGGCGCCGTGCTCACGTTCACCACCACGGCGGCGCCGGCGGTGGTCACCAAGACCCCCGCGGGCATCGCCGGCACCACGGCCACGCTGCAGGGCGAAGCCAACCCCAACGGCACGTCGGCCATCGGCTGGTTCCGTTACAGCACGACCAACCCCGGGAGCTGCAACGACAGCTTCGGCACACGCGCACCGTCCTCCTCGGGCACGGCGCTCGGTGCCGGTAGCGCGTCGGTGCCGTTCTCCGCGGCGATCACCAGCCTTGTGCCCGGCACCGCCTACTTTGTGTGTGCGATCGCCAACAACACCTCGGGCACGGGGTTTGGAGCTGTCGAGCGGTTCACCACACCGCAGCCCCCCACCGTGATCACGTTGGCCGTGACGGATGCCACCAGCACCGGGGCCACCTTGCGGGGCTCGGCCAACCCCAACGGCGGCGCTGCCACGGGTTGGTTCCGCTACAGCACCACGAATCCGGGCACCTGCAACGACAGCTTCGGCACGCGCGCGCCGGGTTCGTCGGGCACAGCGCTGGGCAGCGGCACCGAGGCGGTGCCGTTCAGCCAGCCGATCAGCGGTCTTGCGGCAGCTTCCACGTACTATGTGTGTGCGCTCGGATCGAACGGCGAAGGCACAGCGTTTGGTGCGGTCGTGTCGTTCACCACGCCGGTCTCGCCCACCGTGGTCACCGACGCCGCCACAGCGGTTCGGTCCACCACCGCTACGGTGAACGCGCGGGTGAACCCCAACGGCTCCGCCACCGACGCCTGGTTCCGCTACAGCGCCACCGATCCGGGTGGCTGTGACGACCTCTTCGGCACCGCCACCACCAAGCAGAACGTGGGCTCGGGCGGCGTGTCTGCGGCCGTGTTCCAGAACCTCACTGGACTGATCCCCGACACCACCTACTACTTCTGTGCGCTGGCCGAGAATGCGTCGGGTCTGTCGTTCGACGTGGTTCGGACCTTCGTCACGCCGGCTGCCCCGGCCACCACCACGCTGGCCGCGGCCAACGTCACGGGCAGCAGCGCCACGCTCAAGGGCTCGGCGATCCCGAACGGCGCATCGGCGGAAGGTTGGTTCCGCTACAGCACGGTGAACCCGGGCTCGTGCGACAACAGCTTCGGCACGCGCACCCCTACTTCCGGCGGAAGCCCGTTGGGGGCCGGCGGCGCGGAGGTGCCTTTCGAGTCGGCCATCGCCGGCCTCACGCCGGGCGTCACGGTGTTCTACTGTGCCCTCGCCGAGAACGCGGAAGGGATCGGCTTCGGCTCGATGCGCTCGTTCACGCCGCCTGCGCCCACGGTTGTCACCACGCTGGAGGCCTCGCTGATCACCGGCGACTCGGCCACGCTCAACGGTGAGGCCAACCCACAGGGGGTGAGCACGTCGGCCTGGTTCCGCTACAGCACCACGGATCCCGGCACGTGCAACGACAGCTTTGGCACGCGGGCGCCCACGTCGTCGGGCGTGGACCTCGGCATGGGCAACGCCACGGTGCCCTTCAGCTTGGGGGTCACGGGTCTCGCAGGCGGCACCACCTACTATGTGTGTGCGCTGGCCACGAACAGCAGCGGCTTGGTGGTGGGTGCGGTGCGCACGTTCACCACCCTCGGCTCGCCGACCGTGCTCACCGATGCCGCTACGGCCGTCACCAGCGCTACCGCTCAGCTCCGCGGCACAGGCAACCCGAACCTCTCCGACACCCTCGGGTGGTTCCGCTACGGCACCACCGACCCCGGCGCATGCAACGACAGCTTCGGCTTGCGCGCCCCCACCTCAGGTGGTGAGGCGCTCGGCGCAGGATCGGCACCGGTGGCGTTCACCCGCACGGTCACCGGCCTGCTGCCTGCCACCACCTACTACTACTGCGCGATCGTCTCGAGCGCGGTCGACACGTCCTTCGGTGCCGTGCGCACGTTCACCACGCTGTCGCCTCCGAGCGTGGTCACGGGTCTGGCTTCCGGCCTCACCGACACGTCGGCCATCATCGCAGGCGATGCCAACCCGAACGGCCTGAGCGCCACGGGGTGGTTCCGGTGGTCGAGCACGGACCCCGGCACCTGCAACGACAGCTTCGGCACACGCGCCCCGTCTTCCGGCGGTTCTGCGCTCGGCTCGGGTCGCTCGCCGGTGCCTTACACCCAGGAGCTCACGGGACTTCTGCCCGACACCACCTACCACTACTGCGCCTTGGCCTCGAACTCCGAGGGCACGCGCTTCGGGAACCTGCGGACGTTCACCACCCCAGCTCAACCCACGGTGACCACCACGGCGGCCGTGGTCCTCTCGCGCAGCAGCGCACGGCTGGAAGGCCGCGGCAACCCGAACGGCACCAGCGCCACGGGCTGGTTCCGTTACGACACGAGCCGTCCCAACACCTGCGACGACAGCTTTGGTGTGCGCGCTCCGGCGAGCGGCGGGTCGAGCCTGGGTGCAGGACGCAGCGAGGTTCCGTTCGTGGAGACGGTCACCGGACTGCAGCCCAGCACCACGTACTACGCGTGCGCCGCGGCAGGCAGCGCGGTCGGCACGGTGTACGGTGAGGTCGTCTCCTTCCGCACGCCTGACGCCCCTTCCGCGATCACGCTCACGGCCACGGCGGTGGGTCCCGGCGGTGCCACGCTTCAGGGCTCGGTGAACCCGAACGGCGGAGAGACGGTCGCTCGCTTCCGCTACGCCACCACGAGCCCCGGTGCCTGCAACGACAGCTTCGGTGCCACAGCGCCCAGCTCCGGAAGCGTGGCCGTAGGTCGTGGGGTGAGTGTGGTCCCGATCAGCGAGCCCGTCACCGGACTTCTTGCTGCCACCACCTACCACTACTGCCTCATCGCCACGAGCCCCGAAGGCACAAGCTTCGGCAATGTGCTCACGTTCACCACCGAAGCGTCGGTGCCAAGCGTCACCACGGCGGCAGCGTCGGGCATCACGTCCACGTCGGCGCTGCTCAACGGACGCGCGAACCCGAACGGCGCCTCCACCTCGGCGTGGTTCCGCTACGACCTCACGCGCCCCGTCTCCTGCGACGACAGCTTTGGCACGCGTGTGCCGGCCTCCGGGGCAACCGCCCTGGGAGGAGGCACCTCCGAGGTTCCCTTTGCCGAAGGCATCAGCGGCCTCACGCCGGGAGCGATCTACCACTACTGCGCGATCGCCCAGAACAGCGCGGGGGTCGCTGTCGGTCAGATCCAGTCCTTCTCGCCGGGCGTCGTGGCACCCTCGGTGATCACTGTCGGCAGTCGAGATGTGGGCACCACCTCCGCCACGCTGCTGGGTCAGGCCAACCCGAACGGCTCCGCGAGCGCGGGCTGGTTCCGCTACGGCAGCACCAACCCCGGCACCTGCGACGACACCTTCGGCACCCGACTGCCTTCGAGTGCGGGCGTGTCGCTCGGCGCGGGCACGGCCCCGGTCGCGTTCGAGCAGGCGGTCGGCGGCCTCCTGCCCAACAGCACCGTCTACTTCTGCGCCGGATCCGACAGCCTTGGGGGTGCGGCGCACGGCCTCGTGCAGAGTCTCACCACCGCTTCCGCTCCGCCCCTCATCACCACCGAGGATCCCACCTACGACGGGGTGGACGTGACCGTCACGGGCACGGGCAACCCACAGGGCTCGTCGACCGTGGGTTGGTTCTGGTGGGACGACGTGGATCCGGGCACCTGCGAAGATGCGCTCGCCACGGGCGGCAGCCGCTACGGGGAGACGGCGTTGGGTGATGGACGGGCGGATGTGGTGTTCTCCACGACGCTGCCGACGCTGCCGCCCGGCACTTGGTACGTGTGCGCGTTCGCAGGGAACGTGGCCGGCGTGAGCTCGGGTGAGGTCGCGACCATCGTCATCCCCGACATCGGCGACACCGACACCGACACGCTCGTGTCGACCGACGAGACGGACACCGACGAGACGGACACGGACACGGTGGTGTCGACCGACGAGACGGACACCGACACGGTGGTGTCGACCGACGAGACGGACACCGACACGGTGGTGGCGACCGACGAGACCGACACCGACGACACGGCCGAGACCGACACGGACACCGTGGTCTCTACCGACGAGACTGACACCGACGAGACCGACACCGACGTGCCAGCCACCGACGAGACGGACACGGACGTGCCGACCACCGACGAGACGGACGAGTCGGACGACTCGGACGACACCGAGATCGGCGACACCTCGTCCACCGACACCGATGACAAGGACCCGGGCAACTCCTGTGGCTGCGCGCAGGGCGTCGGCGGCGGCGCGGCTCTGTGGCTGCTTGCGCTCGGCGTCGGTGTCGCGATGCGGCGGCGTCGGGTCCAGCCGGGTACGTGACGCGGCGGAGGTGCCGTCCCGGCTGGGGCTGCACCTCCGCGGGCACCGCAGCCCCCCCCACGCGACGAGGTGCCTGTGAGCGACGCTGTGCCCACAGCCTTCGAGACCCTGGATCTGCCAGCCGACCTGCTCCGGGTGGTCGCCGAGCTCGGCTACACCGCGATGACGCCCGTGCAGTCAGCAGCCCTCCCGCCGCTGCTCTCCGGGCGCGACGTGGTGGCCCAGGCCCCCACAGGATCCGGAAAGACTGTGGGCTTTGGCCTCCCGCTGCTCACGTCCTTGGACATCGGGGAGCGTCGTGTGCAGGCGCTCGTGCTGTGCCCCACCCGCGAGCTGGTGGCGCAGGTCGCCGCCACCCTGCGCACGCTGGGCCGAGGCCGCCACGGCCTGCGTGTGCTGGCGGTGGCCGGTGGGCTGCCGAAGTGGCCCCAGCGCCAGTCCTTAGCAGCCGGTGCGCATGTGGTGGTGGCCACGCCGGGTCGGCTGCTCGACCACCTGACGAACGGCGCCTTCGATCCGTCGGCGGTGCGCGATCTGGTGCTCGACGAAGCCGATCGCATGCTGGACCTCGGCTTTCAGGACGACGTGGAGCGGCTGCTCGGAGCGCTGCCGGGCGACCGGCGCACGGCCTTCTTCTCGGCCACCTTTCCGCAGAGCATCGCCGAGATGAGCCAGCGCTGGCAGCGGGATCCCGTGTCGGTGGCGGTGCAGGGGAGTGAGCGCCCGCCCATCCGCCAGGTCGTGCACCGGGTGGAGCAAGAGCACAAGCTGGCGGCCCTCGTCTCGGTCCTGCGCCACGCCGAGGCCGAGACGGTGCTGGTGTTCTGCAACCTCAAGCGCACCGCTCAGGAGGTGGCCGACACGCTCGGCGACGTGTTCGCGGCCGTTCCTCTGCACGGCGACATGACCCAGCGCGAGCGCGATCTGGTGCTCGCCCGCTTGCGCAACCGCAGCGTGCGGGTGGTGGTGGCCACGGATGTGGCGGCGCGTGGCCTCGATGTGGAAGGCCTCGATCTGGTGGTGAACCACGACCTCCCGTACGAGGCTTCCGTTTACGTGCACCGCATCGGGCGCACGGGGCGTGCAGGTCGCGCCGGCTTGGCGGTGTCGCTGGCGCATCCAGGGGAGGGGGCCCGTCTGGAGGCGATCGCAGCCGTCGCGGGTCCGCATGAGCTGGCGCCGCTGCCGTCGGGTGCTGTAGCGGCGCCGGCACCGGTGGTGGAGACGGTCACCCTGCGCATCGGAGGCGGGCGCAAGGACAAGGTGCGGCCGGGCGACATCCTGGGCGCCCTCACCGGCGACGCCGGCATCCCCGGCACGGAGGTCGGGCGCATCGAGATCCACGACACCTTCGCGTACGTGGCTGTGTCGCGGGCGTTGGCGCAGGTGGCGCTGGAGCGCTTGAGTGCGGGCAAGATCAAGGGACGGCGATTCAAGGTCGAGCGGGCCTGATCGGGCTCACGGCTCACGGCTCACGGCTCACGGCTCACGGCTCACGGGGAGCGGTCAGCCGTTGCAGATCCAGTCGCAGCCCGTGTCTTCGTACTCCCTGCAGGCCTCGATCCAGGGATCACAGCAGTCGCCCCACAGGGGATCGGTGTCGTCCGTCTCCGGGGTGCAGACGTCGTGCCAGTCTTTCTTGGCGGTGGTGTCGTCGGTGGCCGGGTCGTCGGTGGCGGTGGCGGTGACGCACGCGGACGCGGCCACACCTCCGGCCGCGATGACCTGCCACATGGGGTGTCTCGGGCGCATGGGGTTATCCTCCGCGCACACTGTAGCCGGCGATGGAGGGTGTCGCCTAAGCAGCGGTCAGCGCTTCCCGGTCCAGAGGTCGCCCTGGAACTGGAAGGCCAGCGCGATGAGCGGGATGCCGACGTGACGCTCCTGGCCCGCGCGAAAGGGATGCTGCGCGTGCCACTGCACGAGGAGCAGGAGGGTTGGCTCGTCGAAACGGGCGCCGCTGGGGCGGTTGTGGAAGGTGTACGCGAAGATCGGGCCCACGCGGTGGGTGGCGAGGTCACCAGGGCCCCCCGTTCCGTGCAGCGCGTCCGCGTAGGAGTAGCGGGCTCCCACCAGCACCTTCTTGATCTGGGCGCCGAAGTCGAGGTCGTTGAGGATCGCCCACCCGCCGTTCGGCAGCACGAGGTCCTGGGTAGCGTCGTACATCATCGTTGCACCGCCGCCGAGCGGCAGCTCCACCCGCAGCGCCGACACCTGGGTGCGGAGGATGACGGGCCCCACCTTTCCTTGCAGCAGACCCGAGAGCGTGAGCCGTGAGCCCGTGCCGCTCTGGTTGTCGCCCTGTTGCCCGCGCGCGCTTAGTTCGGTTTCCCAGTAAGACTGCTGGGTGGACTCCATGGGCATGACGGCGTCGAGCACGCCGAAGTACCCGATGGCCTCGTAGGTGACGGAGAACCCCAAGATCGAGAGGGGTCGAATCTCCAGCCGCGGTCCGCCCGAGAGGTAGGTGGGCGCGAGGCTCACCTCGGCACCCAGATCCACCCAGGCACCGCGAAACAGCGCGTGGTCGTTCTGGAACAGCCGATGGCGGTAGCTGAACTGCACCCGCTCGATGAGGCCGAGCGGGTTGTAGCGGAGGGCGAGCAGGTTGCTGTAGCGCACACGCGCCTGCGGCTCCCAGTCGTCGGCCCGCGCGTGTGCGACGGGGGCCGGCGCGTCGGGGATGGCCTCCTCGACCTCGACGGCCTCGACCGCCTCAGCTGCCTCCACCATCGGTGTGGTCTCGGGTTCGGTGGGCGCTTCTTCGGCCCGACCCAACGTTCCCCAGGCCATGGCCATCACAGCCAGCGCCGCGAGGCTGCCCCTCTGTCTCCGGTCGTACAACTCACCACCCCGCGCTCGAATCCGGCGCGGAGGCTACCACGAATGGACGGCCTGCCAACGACCTTCTACCAACGGGGTCGACGGCAGAGGGGTCGGGTCCGCGAGCTCGTCCCCGTGACAGTCCGCTGCGGCCGTGGCAGGGGACGGGCCCCACCCGGAGTCCCCATGCTCAACAGCGCCCCCCCTCAGCTCGATGTCAGCGTCGCCCACACGAAGGCCAACATCTACTTCGACGGGCAAGTGGTCAGTCACACCGTGGACTCGGCCGACGGCGTGCGCCGCACCCTGGGCCTGATCTACCCAGGCAGCTACCACTTCGGCACAGGGGCGCCGGAGCTCATGCAGATCGTGGCAGGCTCTTGCCGGGTGCGGGTGGATGGATCCACCAGCTGGGCCGCTTATGGTGAAGGGGCTGCCTTCGAGGTCCCCGGGCAGTCCGGCTTCGAGATTGCGGTGGACGAGGGCATCGCCGAGTACGTCTGCACGTTCCTCTGAGCCTTACGGCACGCAGAGCTTACGCGCGTCGGCCAGGGTGACGGCCGGCTTGGAGGCGAGCACATCGTCGAGGCACTCGCGCTCAGCCATCAGGTCGCCCAGCTTCCCTTCGAGTTCCAGGCTGTAGTCGTCGGCCACAATCAGCGCCTTGCCGAGGTCGACGACGTAGTTCTGCGCGCGTGCCCAGGCTGCAGCGGCCTCGGTGAGCTGCGCCAGCAAGAACGTGGTGGTGGCCTTGCCATCCGGCGCTGGCTTAGGACGACGGGTGGTGCAGATCGCCAGGCGCTCGTCGAGCACCACGTGGCCGGTGAGCGTGCCGTCATCCCACGCGGGACCGCTGTACGAGAAGGGGCCTTCGCCCACATCACAGGTCCACGAGTTGGGCAGCGCGACCTGGGGCGGCAGGCAGCCCGGGTCGGGGTTGTTGATGGGCTGGAGCGTCGGGCAGGTGCCAGGCTCAAGCTTACAGAGGCAGTGCCCCGCACCGCTCCCGTTCGTGACCCACACGCAATCAGGCTTGTTGTTGCACTCCGACTGCGTCTCCGCCCGAGCCGACGTCACCGCAAACACCAGGAACATCGACAGCGCGGTCATGAGGCCTCCGAGAGGTCCCATGCTACCACGATGTACCGCGTGGGAGCGCAGCTAGGAGCGCCAGCCAGCGCGCTGCGACGCAGCGAGATCAGCGCGCGACGAGCGTGGCGGACGCGCTGCCCTCGATGCCGTTCCCTGTGGCCTTCAGGGCCTGGTCGAAGAACCGGGTGACCGCGCCGCTGAGGATGCGGTCGGCCGTGCCCTGATCCAAGAACACTTCGGCCTCGCAGCTCTCGAGCTCGGCGTTCGGCACGTAGCCGGTGCACCCATCCGTTCCCAAGGTGGCGAGCTGGGTGATGAACAGCGCGTTCGTGTCGTCGCGCTCGGCGAGCTGCTCGCCCACAGCGCCCATGTCGACCCGGCAGAGGTCAGAGAAGGCGAGGTGGCCCGCGCCGAGCAGCGACCAGTAGCCGTCGGAGGTGCTGGACCCCGCTCCCACGAGCTGCGACTCCTGCACCACACCATCGCAGGCACCGCCCACGATCGCGCTGGGGAGGCTTCGGGTGAACTCCGCGCCACCGGCCAGCGGGAGCGCGGCGACGAACCGCTCGTTGTTGTTGGCGACGGTGACCGTGGTGTTGCCACCCGCCGAGTGGCCGAAGATGCCGAGCTGGTCGAGGTTGAGCATCGGCGCCAGCCACTCAGGCGCGGCGTCGAGCCAGGCCAGCACGTTGTCGATGTCTTCCGGCGCAGGGTCGGACCCGAACAGCCCCCCAAGCTCGCAGGAGCCGGCTGGAGGATTGAACAAGCACGGCGCGAACGTGGCGAGGTCGCGGCCGGGGTGGTCGGCCGACACCACCACGTAGCCGCGGGAAGCGAGGTGGGCGCAGAGCGCTGCGGACTGCGTGCGAAACCCCGAGAGGCCGTGGCTGAACAGCACCACGGGCAGCGGCGCTTCGAGCGGCCGTGGCGTCGCGTCGCGCACGGCAGGCTGCGTCCAGGTGGGGATCGTGAGCTCGGCCAGACGCTCGTCGACCTCATCGGGCACGTACGTGAGCAGGTCGACCGTGTCGGTGCCCAGGGGCGTGGTCTCGTCGGCTGGGTACCAGATCTCGAAGGACTCGCCGTTTGCGAACACGGTCTGCACACCCACCGGGACGCCCGTGGCCTCGGGGTCGTCGGGGAGGGTGATCGGCTGCGGCGTGATGGCGGCAGGCTCGGTGGCGCAGGCAGCGACGAACACGGCGGCGACGAGGTTTCTGGTCATGGGTTCTCCACGGGGCGCGCCGTATCGCGCGCGGACCACCAAGGGGCGTCCCATCGTGTGTGGATGGGTCAGCCGGCGAGGCCGTGCAGGGGGCGCTGACCAGGACCCCACGCGGACGCGGCCACGCCCCCGGCGGCCAGTGCCGAGAGGTGCAGATCCACGAGCGACCGCCCCGGATACGACAGATGACGGCCCGGCAGGTGGGCACCCCCTCCACGCCCTGCCACCAGCACGGGCAGGTCGGTCATGAGGTGATCGTTGCTCTCCGAGATCTCGCTGCCGAACACCACAAAGGTGTTGTCGAGCAAGGTGCCGGTGCCTTCTTCGTGACTCGCGAGCGCGCGCAAGAAGTGAGCGAAGCGCTCGATCTCCCAGGTCTCGATGGTGACCAGATCCGCGATCCGCCCTGGCATCCCGCCGTGGTGCGAGAGCGTGTGGTGATCGGTGGTGATGCCGAGGAAGTCGTAGGTGGTGCTGGAGGCACCGTGCCCTTGGGTGAACGCGGTGACCCGGGTGAGGTCGCAAGCGAACGCCAGCGCCATCAGCTCGCTCATGTGGTCGGTGCGTACCTCGATCTCCGCGTTGAGTCCGGGATCATCCGCCCCCACGCACGCAGGTTCGGTGCCGAACTGGGTGATGCGTAGCTCCAGCTCGCGCACGCTCGTGAGGTAGCGGTCGAGGCGGGGGCGGTCGTCGTACCCGAGCGCAGGCAGCAGCAGGCGAGCCTCGGCCGCAACCACATCCAGAATGGAGGTTCGTGTGGCCACCCGGCGCGCGCGCTCTTCGGCTGTGGCGTTTGTGTCGAAGCCTGCAAACAGGCGATTGAACAGGAAGGCCGGCGAGATGATCACGGGGAGCGGCGTAGACGCATCGATCCACGAGATGTTCTGCGAGTAGGCGCAGGAGTAGGCGGGCCAGCACGACTCGTTCGCCCGCGTGCTCTCGACCCCCACCTGAAGGGACGGGAACGGCGTGGATGCGCCCAGACGTGCCGCTGCGCGCTGGTCGGCGGACATGCCGAGCTTCACCTCATTGCGGGTGGCGAGCATGCCCGTGAGGAAGCCGCCGGTGCCAACGCTGTGCGGGGCCTCATTGAACGGTGCTTCCACATTGCGCAGACCGCTGATCACGCTGAACTGGTCGCGCAGATCGGCGAGCGGAGCCAGCGTGGACGGGAGCGTGAACCCGGCACCGAGCTGGGTGGGCACGAACGAAGGCATCTGGAAGCCGTTGCCGCAGAACCACCACATCAGCCGCACCGGTGGCACCTCGGCACCAAGTGCCCGCGGTGCCAAGGAGGGCATCCACGGCAGCGCAACGGCCGCTGCAGCCCCTCCCAGGAAGGCCCGACGGGACACGCCCCTGCGCTGCACACGATCAGTCACGGGGCACCCCCCGATGCTGACGGAACGCTTCGCTCATCACGAGGGCCTCCACCGCAGCCTCCACGGTGCCAGCTTCGGTGCGCAGGGCGGCGTCGATCGCATCGACAGCGTCCGTGTCGTTGCCCACCCGGCGACCCATCGCCCACGTGAACAGGTTCTCGGAGGCGCAGCGGGTGAACGCCGGGGACGCTGCCAAGCCGGTTGCAAGATCGACCAGTCCGTCGATGACGGTGCCGTCGGGCAGCACGCCGCTGGGATCGATGGGCTGCGACTCCTCCTGGGTGCGCCAAGCGCCGACGCCGTCGAAGTTCTCCAGCGTCTTGCCGAGCCCGTCGATCTCGATGTGGCACCCCGCGCACACGGGGTTGGAGGCGTGGGCCTCCAGGCGCTCTTGGTTCGTGCCCGTTTCGGGCAGGGACGGCACACCCGGCGGCGGCGGATCGGGCGGGTCGCACAGGAGCTTGTCGAGGATCCACACACCGCGACGGGTGGGAGAGCTGCGGTCGGACCCAGAGTTCATCGTGAGGAAGGCACCGGAGCCGAGGATGCCTACGCGGCCCAAGCTGGCCACGTCCACCTCGCCGCTTCCCGAGAGGCGAATGCCGTAGTGGGTGCGGAGTCGGGCGGTGACGTTGGCCGTGTCTGAGAGCAGCAGGGCGGTGAGCGGACGTCCCTTGCCCACCAACGATCGCGCCAGTGACGACACCTCGTGCAGCATGCCCTCGCGCAGGGACTCATCAAAGCTCGGGTAGGTGAAGGGATCGGGACGCATCCCTTCCACCCGCTCCAGGTCGAGCCAGTCCATGACGAAGTGGTCCGCCAGCGCCTTCGCGCGCGGGTCGGCGAGCATTCTCCGGACCTCCGCGCGGAGCACGGCATCTTGCGTGAGCGTGCCATCTGCGGCGCGTGCGCGGAGGGTGGCATCGGGCAGACTCACCCAGACCGTGGCCGCGAGCCGTGCGGCCAGCTCCCACGCGTCCAGCGGCCGGGTGCCGACGCCGTGGGCTTCCACCGCGAACAGAAATCGAGGGTGCAGCAGCACGGTGCGGAGGCCGGCACCAAGCGCCTCGTCGGGGGTGCTGCCCTCCTCCAGCATCGCGAGCGGGAGCGCGACGATTCGTTCGAGCTCCTCGGGGGAGAGCGGACGCCGAAACGCGCGCCCAGCGACGCGCTCCACGATTGCGGAGATGCAGGCGGTGGGCGCTTCGTCGAGGTCGCAGTCGACCATCGCCTCCCGCTGGGGATTGGCCTCCGGCAGCGCCGGACCGGTGACCACCACACCTTCAACGCCCGTGCGCACCATCACCGACTGAGTGGTGTTCGGCAGCCACTCGAACACGATGGTGTGAGGGCCCCGCTCGATGAGCGCCTCAGCCGTGTAGGTGAGGCGCTCGGGAGGATCGTTTCGCGCCACCTCCCGCACGGTGGTGAACACGGGCTCGCCGTCCACGCGAAGGACGATCGGGAGGGTGTCGCCGGGGCCGATGGGCTCGAACACCACGCTGAACTCGAGGGTGTAGGTGCCGCGCTCGGGGAACGTGAGCTCACCGAGCCAGCGGTCGGTGTTGGGCGGAAAGCGGATCACGCCGTCGGGGTCGGGGATGAGTGTCTCCGAGGGCGGAACGGCCTGTTCGTCGAAGCGGGCAGCGCCGGGCCGACGCAGCAGCTCGTCGACGACATGCTCGGCTGCCGCTTCGTACGCATCGAGCTGGAGCGGGGAGATCTCGAGCCCGGCGATCGCGTTCACGAAGCCGTGGGTGTTGCTGTCGTCGGGCGGGTAGAGCGTCACGGGTACCGACACGCCGGTGAGCTCGCGCATCGCGTTGAGGTAGAGCGCCTTCGACGCCCGGCGCAGCGGGGCATCCGTAGGACCCACCTCGGCGGCGGCACCCGGATCGATCCCCTCGCTCCGCAGATCAGGGTGAAGCGGCGTGACGGGGTTGGGCTCCACGCTCGCGGGCCCAGAAGCACACCCAGCCACCAGCAAAGCGAGCGCGACAAGTGCAGTGCGACGGTGTTGCGGGGGAGCTGCTTGCACGCTGCCTCGTTGCACGAGCGAGAGGCCCGTGCACACCCAGTGTAGCACGGCCATTGGGGGCCTACGCCCTGTGCAGGGGCGGCGGGTCGGCGGGATCTGTCACGGCCCCGATGTCGCGCTTCACGTGCCGGCATAGGACCCTGCCCATCCCGGAGTCTCGAATGTGGATGCGCCGTCTGGTGATGCTGTGGGTCGTGGCCGCGGGGTGTGCTGACGGGGGAGCCGCCCCCGACGGTGACGACGTCGACACCGACGAGACCGATCTCATCGACGACACCGAGGTGGACGAGACGGACGACACCCTCGAGACCGACGTCGTGGAGACGGACAGCACCGACGAGACGGACAGCACCGACGAGACGGACAGCACCGACGAGACGGACAGCACCGACGAGACCGACCCTCCCTGTCCCGACGGCGACCTCGACGGCGTGTGCGATGCGGACGACCTGTGTGCCGGAGAAGACAGCTTCGGCGACCTGGACGCGGACCAGATCTGCGACAACGTCGACCTCTGCGAGGGCGACAACAACACCGGCGACAGCGACACGGACGGTGTCTGTGGCAACCTGGACCTGTGCACCGGCGGCGACGCCTCGGGCGACTCGGACGCCGACGGCATCTGCGACGACATCGACCAGTGCACCGGCGACGACGCCTTGGGCGACAGCGACCTCGACGGCTCCTGCGACGACACCGACCTCTGCGAGGGGGACGATCGCACGGGCGACACGGACGCCGACGGTACCTGCGACGAGCTCGATCGGTGCCCAGGCGGTGCCGAAACCGACAGCGACGGCAGCGGGTTCCCCGACGCCTGCGAGCCCGTGGAGCTGGGCCGCGTCGCGTTCCCGTTGGGCTCGTATGGCACATCGATCGGCGAGTTTCCCTACGTGACGCTGCTGATCGAGTCCACGGGGAGCTGCTTGGGAGCCGGCGGCTCGGCGGTCACGGTGGGCGGTGCCGTCTACGTCCCGACTGGGGTCGTCGGCACCTACAACGTCGAGCGAAGTGTGGAGGCCGACTTTGACGCCTTTGCGGCCTGCCTCTCGGATGGCGACGCCGACACCTTCTACTTCTGGGGCGCGTTCTCGGCGGGGTCGGGCCTGGCGAGGGCCTCGTCGGGCAGCAACGGGGATGAGACCCGCTTTGGTGCCACAGCCAGCCCCGACTTCGCCGGCTACACCATCACCAGCCTCGACATCGTCATCACCCAGAACACGATCACGAACCCGCAAGCGGGCACCACCCAGGCCACGGTTGCTGGCGAGTGGATCCTGTACGGACACCTCAACCCCTGAGGGCGCATCTGCGCGCGGTCCTCACGTCTGCCCTACCCGTGTGCCACGTCGATCCCGGCGTCGGCACCGCCCCGGAGTCTCGGATGAAGTCTCGTGCCGCCGTCGCTTTTGGCCCCGGTCAGCCCCTCCAGGTGGTGGAGATCGACGTGGACCCGCCGAAGGCCGGTGAGGTGCTCGTGCGCATCACCCACACGGGCGTGTGCCACACCGACGCCTACACCCTCTCCGGCGACGATCCCGAGGGCGTCTTCCCGTGCGTGCTCGGACACGAAGGTGGCGGCATCGTGGTGGAATGCGGGCCCGGCGTGGAGAGCGTGCAGCCCGGCGACCACGTGATCCCGCTGTACACGGCCGAGTGTCGCCAGTGCAAGTTCTGCTTGAGCGGCAAGACCAACCTCTGCCAGGCGATCCGTGCCACCCAAGGCAAGGGCTTGATGCCCGACGGCACCACCCGCTTCTCCTACAACGGCCAGCCGATCTACCACTACATGGGAACCTCCACGTTCTCCGAGTACACCGTGGTGGCCGAGATCTCGCTGGCGAAGGTGCGCTCGGACGCCCCGCTGGAGAAGGTGTGCCTGCTGGGCTGTGGGGTCACCACGGGCATCGGTGCCGTGCACAACACCGCGAAGGTGAAGCCCGGCGACACGGTGGCGGTGTTTGGACTCGGCGGCATCGGACTTGCGGTGGTCCAGGGGGCCGTGCAGGCTAAGGCCGGCCGCATCCTCGCAATCGACACGAACCCTGGAAAGTTCCCGCTGGCGCTTCAGATGGGGGCCACCGACGTGATCAACCCCAAGGATCACGCTCGGCCCATCCAGGAGGTCGTCGCTGAGATGACCGACGGGGGCGTGGACTTCTCGTTCGAGTGCATCGGCAACGTCGACGTGATGCGCGCGGCGCTGGAGTGCACCCACAAGGGCTGGGGTGAGTCGATCATCATCGGCGTCGCGGGTGCGGGCCAGGAGATCCGCACGCGTCCGTTCCAGCTGGTGGTCGGGAGGGTGTGGCGTGGCTCCGCTTTCGGTGGCGTGCGCGGTCGCACTCAGCTCCCCGGCATGGTGGATCAAGCGATGGCCGGCGAGATCCAGCTCGACCCGTTCATCACCCACACGATGCCGCTCAGCCGCATCCAGGAAGCGTTCGAGCTGATGCACGAAGGGAAGTCGATCCGCACCGTCGTGCACTTCTGAGATGGAGCGCATCGCATCCAGCGCGTGCTTTGGTGGCCGTCAGGAGGTCTGGCAGCACGTGTCGGACTGCTTGGGCGTGCCCATGCGGTTGGCCGTGTACCTTCCGCCGCAGGCGGCGCACGGTCGTTGTCCGGTGCTGTGGTACTTGAGCGGCCTCACGTGCTCCGAGCAGAACGTGATCACCAAGGGCGGACTCCAGGCGCACTGCGCTGCAGCGGGCTTGATCCTCGTCGCGCCCGACACCTCGCCGCGGGGTGAGGGGGTGCCCGACGACGCGGCCTGGGACCTCGGGCAGGGCGCCGGGTTCTACGTGAACGCCACCCAGGCGCCGTGGGCCCGCCACTTCCAGATGTTCGACTACGTGGCGAGCGAGCTGCCCGCGCTGGTAGACGCCCACTTCCCCACAAACGGGCAGCAAGGCATCACGGGCCACAGCATGGGCGGTCACGGCGCGCTGGTGCTCGCGCTGCGCCACCCAGGGCGGTTCACAAGTGTGTCGGCGTTCGCTCCGATCGTGGCCTCCACCGCGGTCCCCTGGGGTCAAAAGGCCTTCGGGGCCTACTTGGGCACCGATGAGGCCGCGTGGAAGGCGTACGATGCCTGTGAGCTCGTGCAGCACGCCACCGAGAGGCTCCCCATCTTGATCGATCAGGGCACGGCCGACCCGTTCCTGACCGAGCAGCTCCAGCCCGAGCGGCTTGTGGCCGCCTGCAGGGCCGTGGATCACCCGATCACGCTGCGGCTTCAGGAGGGCTACGACCACTCCTACTACTTCGTGGCCAGCTTCGCGGCGGACCACGTGGCCCACCACGCGAGGGCTTGCTCGGCCCGCTAGCGCCGACGTCGGCTCCGCCCCTCACGCACCGGCGCGGGTGCCTTCGTGCCGTCGTCCAGCTGGGCCAGCAGGCCGGCGTCGCGCGGCGTGACGAGGTTCACCACGAGCCCGTAGCGGCCAGCGCGTGCGGTGCGGCCCACCCGGTGCAGGTAGGCGTCCAGTTCGTGGGGCAGGTGCACGTTGATCACGCGGCCCACATCGGGCAGGTCGAGTCCGCGCGCCCCCATGTCGGTGGCCACGAGGAGGGTGAGGGTCCCTTCGGAAAACGCCGCCAGGTTCTTGCGCCGCTCCACGGGGTCCATGTTGCCCCGCAGGACGGCGGCCGTGTGGCCTTCTTCGGCCAGCCAGGCGGCCACCTTGTCGCACTGGTCGCGGGTGTTTGCGAACAGCAGCGTGCCGCCGGGCGCGTGCTCGGCGAGCACCTGACGCAGCACCGGTGAGCGCTTGCCGTCGGCGACCGGCAGGTGACGCGTGCGCAGCGTGGGCACGACCTTGCCGCTGCCGCGTGTCTCGATCACCGGCGCGTCGGCGAACAGTCGTCGCACCAGGGCCTGCACCTCGGCCGACATCGTGGCCGAGAACAGGGCGATCTGACGCTGCGACGGGCAGGCGTCGACCACCTTGCACACACCGTCGATGAAGCCCTGATCGAGGAGCTGGTCGGCCTCGTCGAGCACCACCATGCGAACCGCGGCGAGGCTCAGGGCCCCCGAAGCGATCAGCGCGTCGAGGCGGCCGGGCGTGGCGACCAGCACCTCGAAGGCACCGGCCACGTTCTCTTTGTTCACCCGGGCCTTCTGCCCGCCGAGAACGGTGCGGACACGCAGGCGCGTGTCGTGGGTGAAGGCCTTGAACACCTTCGCCACCTGCTCGCCGAGCTCACGGGTGGGCACGATCACCACGGCGCGGGGCTCCCCTTCGAGGTCCACCCGATTGCCGGCTTCTTCCATGCGCTTGAGACGGTCGAGGACCGGGAGCACGTACGCGAGGGTCTTTCCGCTGCCGGTCTCCGCGATGCCGACCACCGAGCGGCGGGCGAGCAGCTCCGGCAGCGCCCGCTCCTGGATCTCCGTGAGGGTGACGAGGTCGCGGGCAGCGAGCGTGCCCAGGATCGAAGGCAGGAGTTCGAGATCGGTGAACGGCGTGGGCAGGGGAGCCTCCGAGGCGCGCGAGATGGACCCCTGCGTCGCAGGCGTTCTAGCGGTCACGCGTCCCGCTGACCACCGGGGTCGGGTCCGGTGCGTCGTATCGTGATGGCCCGAAGCGAGCGTGGGCGGTGCGGCTTCTCGCGACGGGAAGCCCCGGCTGGGGCCTCCCCGAGTAGGTCGCCGGGCTACGGGACCTCGGCCGCGTTCTTCGGAACGGGGCGTGGAGGAGCGGATGGCCCACATCGTTCGCGTACTTCTGGGGTTGGCGCTGGGCTCCGCCCCTCTGGTCGCTGCGGCTGGAGACCCCGAGCGCTCGGTGGACCGGCTGCGGGCCCGCCTGGATGACTTTCGGGTGGTGGGCGATGGTCCCGGCGAGAGCTTGGTGGCGGGCTGGCGTCGCGACGACGTAGGGATGATGAAGTGGGCGGACGCCACGGTGGCGCACGGGTGGTACCTCGGGCAGCTGGCGACGGGGCGGGCGCTCGCGGTGCGTGAGGGCGCCGACGTGGAGGCGCTCACGGCCGAGCTGGCGCTGGCTCTCGGTGCTGTAGAGCGCGTCGACCGTGTGGCCGAGAGCGGGTTCCCCGACCCCTGCACCTCGACCGAGGATCTGAACGGGTTCTTTGTGCGTGACGACGTGCCCAGCGACTTTGGCAGCCGCTTCGAGGGCATCTCGCTGATCCAGTCGGACTGGGTGGATCCCGCCGCCCACCTCAAGGAGATGTCGCAGGACCAGGTGCACCACATCCTCCTCGGATTGGCGCTGGTGAAGCGCTACGTGCCCGAAGAGGTCGAGGTAGACGGCCGCTCCTTGAGCGCGTGGGCGGTCGAGCTGGCCGTTCGCATCCTCGAGTGGGTGGAGCACGACGGCTGGGTCATTCGAAACCCAGCGTGCGCGAGCCGTGAGGTGGCGCGCGGGGCGAACGCAGAGCTGGTGTCTCCGGGTTTTGCAGCGGTGTATCGCTGGTTCACCGACGGGGAGGCCGACCTCCCCAGCGCTGAGGCCTACGCGGATGCCTGGGCGCTCTCGAAGGTGCCGCCACCGGGCAACCCAGCCTACTTCAACCCCGACAACCTCCACATGGTGTCGGTGACCACGGCGATCGGCGGGGCTTTCGGGGACGACACCCTCTCGGTGCTGCACGACCTCGCCGAACAGGACGACTGGGTGGCCTACCCGCTCGTTCACGTCGTGCTGCACGGTGATGTGGAGGGCTGGAGCGAGCTGCGCGACGACCTGCTGGAGCGAGCTGCGGATCAGCTCACGGAGCTACCCGATGACGCTGAGCCGCGGGGCTACCCGGAGGGCGAAGTCGTCGAGCACGGCTGGACCTCGTGGCACCGCTACATCCGGCCCGCCGAGCAGCACTACGCAGGCGACGCGGGCCGGGAGGGTCAGCGCTACAGCGGCATCGACTACCTGCTGCTGCACGACCTGGCAGCGCTCGCCGAGGACCCCATCGTCCCCGATGAGGACGCACCCGACGACGCCAGCCCGCAGGCCTGTGGCTGCGTCACCGTCCCGCCCGCTTCCACCGCAGGAGGCTTGCTGCTGGCGGTACCCTGGTGGCTGCGACGTCGGCGGTGCGCTGCCGCACGCGGTTAGGGCGGGACATGCCGCCTGCCCCTCGCCATGCCCGCACCGCGTTCCCCAGGCCTGCGTCCGGCCCGCTGCGGGTGGCGCTGGTCTCCGACACGCACAGTCAGCCCCACCCGTCCACGCGGCTGCAGCTGGAGCGCCGGCGTCCGCATGCGATCCTCCACGCAGGCGACATCGGCGATCTCGCTGTGCTTGACGAGCTCGCCAAGGTGGCACCGGTGGTGGCCGTGCGCGGCAACATCGACGCACGCCTGCCGGGTCTACAGGACCACTTCACCGTGGATCTGGGCGGGTACGCGAAGCTGCTCCTGCTCCACCACGCGGTGCGGGGCCCGAAGCTGCTGGGCGCAGTGGCGGCGCTGGCCCGTGAGGAGGGGGCTTCGCTGGTGGTGTGCGGTCACAGCCACGTGCCGTTCCTCGGGCACGACAAGGGGCTCGCCGTGTTCAACCCGGGCTCGGTGGGTCCGCGTCGGTTTCACCTGCCCATCGTGTTCGGGTGGATGGAGGTGGATGCTCACAGCGTGAGGCTCACGCATGTGGACGTGGAGACCGGCGAGACCTGGCTCCCTCCGGGCTTGTGAGCCGTGGGCGCACGTGAGTCCGTGCCTCACGCGAGGGCGTGAGCCGCGTCAGCCCTGCACGCCTTCGTGGTACAGCCATCGGCCCGCGATCCGGTGGAAGGTGCTGCGCTCAGCGAGGGTGGCGGGCCCTTCGGCCGTGCGCAGGTGGGCACGGAAAGAGACGGTGCCACGGTCGCCGGTGCTGGATGCGGCCACGATCTCCAGGGCCTCGAAGGCGGTGCGCTCGCTGAACGCGCGCACGGATGTCGTCCACGCCGCGACGTCCGGCTCCCACGCCGAACCCAGCGGATCGGTGGTGCGCACGATGTAGTCCGCGAGCCCGAGCGCGTACGCAGCGTACCGTGAGCGCATCAGGTCGGTCGGCGTGGCGGCGGGCACGCCTTGGTGGAGCGGGCGGCAGCACCGCTTGTACCGCTGGCCCGAGTGGCAGGGGCAGGCGTCGTTGAGAGGGTGGGGCATCCGTCCTCACGCGGGGTTCTCGGCACCGGGTGAGCGAGATAAGGGGGCCGGCTGGAGGGCGCGATGTCCCAGTCTGCTGCGGTTCGACCCGAGCCTACGCCGTTCCGCAAAGCGGCCATCACCCTCGGCGCGGCCGTCGACCACACGGGCTCCGTGGATGTGCAGCCGATTCCGAACTTCGACCTCGATCGCACGATCTTCAAGACGCTCGAGAGTCCGCTGGCCCGCTTCGTGATGAAGCGCCGGATCGGCAAGGAGGTCCACTGGCGTGAGGCGGCGGCTCGGTCGGTCGACGAGGCCTACAGCGCGGCGCAGGTTGGCCATCCGCTGCCACCGATCAGCGCCCCCCTGGTGGCGTTCTTGCTCAACGAGTGCGACTTTGACGTGGAGCACGCGGACGGCTCGTTCCTCGACCACCTGTACTTCTGCTTTGAGTACGGGGTGCATCACTACCCGCAGCGCGATCCCCTTGTGATGTTCTTGCACTCCATCCTGGGCACCGGCACCAACACGTTCGCCATGCCAGCGAGCAAGATCGAGCCGTTCAAGGCGCTGGTGGATGACTTTGCGTTCCGCCAGATCGAGGCGTTCCCCTCGTTGCTGCGCCTGCTCTACACCGACCTGCCGGGTGAGCTGCGTGCCAACGCCCACCGCATCCACACGCTGGTGGAGGTGCGGATGCACCGTGTGATCGACAACGTGCCGATTGTGGTGAGCGCCGAAGACTTCTGGATCGGCCTGAACTACCAGCTCATGCACCTCGTCGACTTCCTGCCTGTGGCCAACTGGGAAGTCCACCGCAGCGACACGAACCTCATCTTGTTCCGGGAGCTGCACGGCCTGCTCGTGAAGCTGGGCAAGCTCGAGGCCAAGGTCGACTACCGACCCGCCACCGGCAAGACCACGGGCGACGGCGAGCCGCGCAGTCTGGCGGGCACCTTGATCTCCAAGATCCCGGAGTCGATCAGCTTCGCGATGTCGCGGCGGGCGATCGCGCGGTTCTCGGAGCAGATTGGGCACTCGCTGGCCTACGAGGTCGTGTGGGCGTGAAGGACGTGGGGGAGCGCGTGAGCTGCGTCGCTCAACTGCCGAAACCGGCTGTTCACACTCCGTGCTAGTCTCGCGCGCAGACGCCACGGAGAACCCCCATGATGCGAAGTGTCGGTGCTGTACTGATAGGATTGATAGCCGGCATGGCCGTGAACATGGCCATCATCCTGCTCAACATGTACGTGCTGTTCCCGATGCCGCCCGACCTCGACATGAACGACGGCCCCGCGATGAGTGCCTACGTGGCCACGCTCCCGGTGACCGCGCTGCTGATCGTGATCGCGGCGCACCTGGGCCAGTCGTTTGTGGGCGGCTGGGTGGCCGCGCGGCTGAGCGTCTCGGCTCCCATTCGCCAGGCCCTGATCGTGGGCGTGTTTTCGCTGATGGGCGGCGTCGCGAACATGATGCAGATCGCAGCACCCCCTTGGATGATGATCGAGCTGCCGCTCTACCTGGTGGTCGCCTACGCGGCGGGTCACCTCGTGGCGCGCTCGCGTGACCAGACGTAGGTTGGGCCCCAGCGAAGGCTGGAGGCCACGATGAGGACCGGACGTGTGTGGGGCATGGCGACGCTGCTGGCAGCCGGGTGCGGCAGCGAGCTGATGTGCACCACGATCGCGGCCGTGTCGGTGTCCGTCACGGTCACCAACACCGAAGGCGACGCGCTGGCCGACGCTTCCGTGACCTACAGCGTCGATGGCGACGAGCCGGTCGTGTGCGACGCCCTGGGGGGCACCGAGGCCATGTTCCTCTGCGGGTACGAGGTCGAGGGCACGCTGACGATCGAGGTCACCGCGGACGGTTACGAGCCTTTCGAAGGTGAGGTCGTGGTGGGCGCAGACGAGTGCCACGTGCTCGGCGAGGCGCTCGACGTCGAGCTGGAGCCGGTGGCGCTCCCGTAGGTCCGGTGGAGCGGCGTGGAGATCGTTCCCAGAGACGTCGGGGGCGTCACGACTTCGACACTAGCAGGCGCTTCTCCCGCTGGAGAGGTCTTCGAAAACCGCCGTGAATACACCATGATTTGGGTTGGCTGCCCCTGAGGCATACCGACACGGCACGTCCCCCTGCTCGTTCTGGGTGGGGCGGAGTGCTCGTGCGCCGTAGCTGCGGCCGCGAGCTCCTCATCGATGGGAGTTCGCTATGAGAAGTTTCCGGATCTGGCATGTCCTCGCCCTGCTTCCGCCGCTCGCGGCATGTGGGGGGCAGGTTGTGGGCTGGGGTTACGCCGACGACACGGCGCCAACCGTCACCCACACCACCCCGCTCGCGGATTCCACGAGCATCGCCCGCAACGTGCCCGTCAGCGCGACGTTCAGCGAGCCGATGGCTCCTGGGACGATCACCGACGTCACGTTCACCCTGGACGACGGCTCCCCGCCGCTCGGCGGCACGGTCACCTACGCCGGCCTCACCGCCCTGTTTGCCCCCGATGAGCTGTTCGAGGGCGACAGCCTCTACACGGCCACGGTGCACAGTGACGTCACGGACGTCGCCGGCAACAAGATGGCCGCCGACTACGTGTGGACCTTCCGCACCAGCGCGTTCGTGGACCTCACCGCGCCGGAGGTGATCACCACCAACCCCATCGACCAGGCCTTGGACATCGGCCTCACCGCCAACGTCTACGCCACGTTCAACGAGCCGATGGCGCAGACCTCCCTGAGCACGGCCACCTTCACCCTCTCGGACGGTGCCACGGACCTCCCGGGCGTGGTGTTCGGCAGCGGCCCGAACGTGGTGTTCGACCCCGTCGCCGACCTCGTGCTCGGCGTCACCTACACCGCGACCATCTCCACAGGCGCCACGGACCTGGCCGGCAACAACCTCGCTGCTGACTACGTCTGGACGTTCACCGCGCGCTCCTTCGCCGACGAGACGCCTCCGTTCGTGGTGGCCACCAACCCCACCGACGCAGCGGACTTCGTCCTGGTCGGTAGCCCGGTGATCGCCGCGTTCAGCGAGACGATGGACCTCACCACCGTGAACGACACCACGTTCACCGTGACCGGCCCGGGCACGACGCCCGTCGCAGGCTCGGTGGTCTACAACGTGCTCGTGCCGGTCGGCACCTTCACCCCCGACGACGACCTGGCAGAGGGCGTGGTCTACACGGCCACCGTCAGCACCGGTGTCGAGGACCTCGCTGGCAACGCGATGGTCGCCGACCGCGTGTGGACCTTCACCACCCGCGACGACTCCGACGACGCGCCGCCCTTTGTCGTGGTCACGAACCCGACCAACGGGGCGTCCCTCGTGGGCATCGGGAGCTCGGTCACCGCCGCGTTCAGCGAGACGATGGATCTGGCGACGGTGAACGGCACCTCGTTCACCGTGACCGGCCCCGGCACCACGCCGGTCGCCGGCAGCGTCGTGTACGACCCGCTGCTGCCGATCGGCACCTTCACGCCGGATGATGACCTCGCGGAGGGTGTCACCTACACCGCGACCGTCTCGACGGACGTTGAGGATCTCGCCGGCAACAACATGCTCGCCGACCGCGTGTGGACCTTCACCACCCGCGACGACCGCGACGATGCGCCTCCGTACGTCGTCGTCACCAACCCGACGGATGGCGCCACCCTGGTCCCCATCGGCAGCTCGGTGACCGCCGCGTTCAGCGAGACGATGGATCTTGCGACCGTGAACGACACCACGTTCCTCGTGACCGGCCCCGGCACCACGCCCGTCCCGGGCAGCGTCACCTACAGCGTGCTGCTGCCGCTCGGCACCTTCACGCCCGACGTCGCGCTCGCCGAGGGCGTGACCTACACGGCCACGGTCACCAACGGGGTCCAGGATCTCGCTGGCAACAACATGGTCGCCGACCGCGTGTGGACCTTCACCACCCGTGACGACCGCGATGACGCGCCGCCCCGGGTGGTCGTGACGACGCCCTTCGACCTGGCCGTCGAGGTCCCCATCGGCACGGCCATCACCGCCGCGTTCAGCGAGACGATGGACCTCACGACGGTGAACGACACCACGTTCCTCGTGACCGGCCCCGGCACCACGCCGGTCTCCGGCAGCGTGGTCTACAACCCGCTCCTGCCAATCGGCACGTTCACGCCGGACGCCGACCTTGCCGAAGGCGTGATCTACACGGCCACGGTCACCAACGACGTTCAGGATCTGGCTGGCAACAACATGGTCGCCGACCACGTGTGGACCTTCACCACCCGTGACGACCGTGATGATGCGCCCCCGTGGGTGGTGCTCACCAACCCCGTCGACCTCGCCTTTGAGGTCCCTGTGAGCACGACGGTCACCGCCGCATTCAGCGAGGCGATGGATCCTCTCACGATCAACGCCCTGACGTTCACGCTCGTGGGGCCCGGCCCGACCGAGATCGACGGCACCGTCGTGTACGACAGCCTCGTCCCGCGTGCGACGTTCACGCCGGACACCGACCTCGACGTGTTCACCACCTACGTCGCCACGGTGACGTCGGATGTGACCGACCTCGCCGGCAACCCGATGACCTTCGATCACGTCTGGTCCTTCGAGACCGGCGCGATTCGCGACATCGTGCCGCCGTTCGTGGTCGAGACGATGCCGTTCAACACGGAGCTCGACGTCCCTGCCGACACGCTCGTCCTGGCCGCGTTCAGCGAAGCGATGGACCCCACGACGCTCGACGAGGTCACGTTCATGGTGACCGGTCCTGGCTCGGTGCCGGTCATCGGTTCCTTGTCGTACGACCCCACCAGCCTGGTGGTCACGTTCGCTCCTGACTCGCCGCTGATGCTCGGGACCGTCTACGACGCCGTGATCACCACCGACGCTAAGGACCTCGCGGGCAACAGCATGCTCCTGGACTACGCGTGGAGCTTCACGACGGTGTTCGCGCCGACCGGCCTGCAGCCGCTCAACCTGCGCTCGCTGGAGTCGTTCGTCGCTGTAGCGGGCTCGGGGCTCACCAACTCGAACTCGAGCGGCACCACCACCCTGAACGGTGACGTGGGCCTCAGCCCCACCGGCACCTGCATGGGCGATGGTTCGCCGTGCACGATCACCAACCCGGTGATCAACGGCACGCTCTACATCAACGACCCCGAGGGCATCGCCGCGCAGGCGAAGACCGACCTTGTGGCCGCGTACGTGGAAGGCATGGCGCTTCCGCCCGGCACCACGGTGAACGACATCACCGGGATGACCCTCGTGCCCGGCGTGTACACGTCCGGATCCACGATGAGCATCGCTGTGGGCGGAACGGTCTACCTCGACGCCCAGGGCAACCCGGACGCGGTGTGGATCTTCCAGATCGGCTCCTCGCTCACCGTGAACCAGAGCGCGCAGATCCTGCTGCTCAACGGCGCACGGGCGAAGAACGTCTTCTGGCTCGCCTTCGCGTCGTCGACGCTCGGTGGGGATGTGCGCTTCCAGGGCAACGTACTCGCGGGTGCGTCGAACTCGGTGGGCACCGACACGGTGGTTGTGGGCCGGCTGCTGTGCACGACAGGCCAGATCACGCTGCTGTCGAACAACATCACGCTGCCCCCCAACTAGCCCCCGCACCCAACCCATCACGACACGGGCGCGCCCATGCGGCGCGCCCACCCGGAGTTCCTATGACCCTCAACATCCTGCCTCTGGCACTTCGAACAAGACTCCCGCGTCTCGCGGGACGCTCGGCCGCCCTCGCCACCTGTGTGGGCACCCTGCTCGCCAGCGCCCCAGCGGCTGCCCAGGACTTCACCCTGCACGCGGAAGGCGCCGCCGCCTTCTGGCTTGACCAGCCGCAGTCCATCCGGTTCACGCCGGGCGGCTACATGGCCATCCGCCCTGGCGTGACGCTCGGGAAGGTGGTGTCCTTCCAGCTCTCCTACGCGCTGCTCGCCACGCCGCCGAAGGATCCGTTCACCGAGACGGGCATCGCGCACTTCGCCACCGGCGGTGTTCGTGTGCGGCCCTTCGCGACGATCCATGAGAAGGCCGGGAACCTCGGCGGCTTCTGGATCGACGCCAACGCCGGCTACGTGCGCACCGGAGAGCTCAACCGCTTCGGGTTCGATGTGGGCTTGGGCTACGGCTTCCAGGCCACCAAGTGGCTCGCGATTGGACCCGTCGTTCGTTACGGCCAGATCGTGCAGCCCGACGACATCGCCGGCCGCGATCCCAACGACGCGCAGTTCCTCACGGCGGGCGTGAACTTCACGTTCGGCCCCGCTCCCAAGGAAGTGGAAGAGGTCGAGTGCGAGGACTGCAAGGAGTGCACCGACTGCCCCGACGCGAAGGAGTGCCCCGAAGAGAAGGAGTGCCCCGTCGTGAAGGAAGATCCCAAGCCCACGCCCTGCCCCGATCGGGACAGTGATGGCGTGTGCGACGACGTGGATCGCTGCCCGACCCTGGAAGGCACGGCCGCGATGTTCGGCTGCCCGGTGGACCCGTGCACCGGAAAGCCGCTCGTGGTGCTCGTGCAGTTCCCGTACGACAGCGCGTCGATGCCGGCGCAGCGCGCGAAGAGTCCCCAGACGATGGACCCCGTGCTTGACGCGGTGGCCAAGGCGATCGCGCAGAACCCGAGCTGTCGGGTGTGCATCGTCGGCCACTCCTCCTCCGAGGGCACCGACGACTACAACCAGAAGCTCAGCGTGAAGCGCGCTGGAGCCGTGCAGCGCTACATGACCGCCCGCGGCGTGGCGGCAGCGCGCATCCCGACGACGGGTCTCGGCGAGCGGTGCCAGCTCGTGCCCGAAGCGAACTTCGAGCTCAACCGCCGGGTGGACTTCTACCGCCTCGAAGAGGGGGAGTCCTGCCCCACGACCTGCACACCGTAGGTCACGCCTGACCCGAGCAGGGTCGGCATGTTTCTCGGACCCCGCGCGACCTGTCGCGCGGGGTCTCTCGTTGGGGGATCCGACACCAGCGGGCGGCTAGGGAGCGACCTGCGTAGCGTTCACGGTGAAGGTCGAGCCGCTGTAGCCGTCCGTGCCGGGAAGGCCCGAGGCTGCGGATCCGTTGCCGGCGAGGACGTCGTAGGTGCCGTCCTCGTTGAGGTCGGCGAAGGCGCCATACCAGGCGACCTGGGTGGTGCCGATGCCGACGAAGCCCGACACGGGGAGTCCTTCGCTGGACGCTGCACCCAGTGTGCCAGTGATGGACAGCGCGGCCAGGAAGGCGTCGGTGCACACCAGGCTCGACGTGGAGATCTGCGGCGTCGACCCGCTGGCCACCGCGAGGACCATGGTGCTGCCCACTTCGCAGGCGACGGTGGTCGTCACCAGCTGGCCGCCGACCGGGTCGAAGTTGGTGGTCGTGACGGAGAAGGTGAAGCTGCCGGACCACGACCCGGAAGGAGCGGGAGGCGCGACGAAGTCGTCGGTCTCGTCGGTCTCGGTGGTGTCGTCGGTCTCGGTGGTGTCGTCGGTCTCGGTGGTGTCGTCGGTCTCGGTGGTGT
>CAYNFK010000041.1:0-988 GCA_964396405.1 uncultured Enterobacteriaceae bacterium | reverse complement strand
CGTCGGTCTCCAGCGAGTCGTCCGTCTCCAGCGAGTCGTCGGTGTCATCCACCGGCGCGTCGGTGGTCGTGGCGCACCCGATGGTGGCGAGCATCAGGCTGAGTCCGATCAGGGTTCGACGTTGCATGTCACAGTCCTCCAGGACTGCGCGCCGTATGACGAGCCTCCGTGGCGCGAACCCCACCAACATCCCACGCACGAGCGCGTGTCAGGGACGCTGCGTGTCGATGCCGGCTGCCACCACAACGTCCACCAAGGCCTGATGACCGGCACCGTTGGGGTGGATGCCGTCCCCGAGGTTGCGGTCCTCCCGGGGCGTACCGTCCTCGTTGGCGAGCGGCGTCCAGAAGTCGAGCGCGCGCGTGGGCCAGGTGGCCAGCGTCTGGTCGCGCACGCCGATCAGCAGTTCCTGACCTTCTGCATCCAGGCGGCGGGGTTGTGAGGTGGCGATCCACACGGGCACGTCGCCCGCGGCGTCGACGATGGCCTGGAGGTTCGCGATCGTGGTCGCGACGGGGATCCCGAACGCGGCGTCGTTGGAGGGGAAGTTGACCACCACCGCCTGCGGGTTCAGCGCCAGCGCCGCCGTGATGTTGTGCTCCTCGTTGGCGCTCGCGTGGCTCCCCGTGGGCATCGCGAACGGGGTGGTGGTGGCCGACACCGCCAGGTTCACGACCTCCCCGTCGGGGTCACGGCTGCGCAGGTGGGTCTGCCAGCGCGCCACCCAGCCGCCCTCGGGGTCCGACGCCATGCCGTAGCCTGCGGCCGTGGAGGAGCCGAGGACCACTGCACGAAAGGGTCCGTCGGAGGCCGGAAGATCGTCGGCGGTGTCGACGGGCCGCGCTGCGGGCGCGCAGGCCACAGCGAGCGCGAGCAGCTCAGGGCGAAGCAAGCGTGAACCCCGACAGGAACGACCAGATCTCGTCGTTGGCGGGGAGGGGTGAGGAGCCGCCGGGCCACTCGTGTCCCCACCGGTTGAGGGTGCAGA
>CAYNFK010000040.1:0-39347 GCA_964396405.1 uncultured Enterobacteriaceae bacterium | reverse complement strand
CCAAGGTCGGTCGGTCGGTGAAGCGGGTGGAGGCGATCGTCGACACCGAGCAGCCCCCGATTCGGGTGGAGGGCGCGCGGGTGACCGCCCTGGTGGACGGCAAGCCCTGGTCGATGGCGATCACCGACGACGACGGCCACGTAGCCATGGACGTGCCTGCGACCGGGGAGATCACGCTGGTGGCGGATGGCTCGGGCGACCGCCTGCACGTGCCGCTGCCGTTCGGTGCCGGCGACGCCTCCCCCCTCGCCCACCCGGATGCCCAGGCCGCATCGCTGGCCTCGATTCGAGACGGCGCCGAAGGCACGCCGCACGCCCGCGGCTGGGGTCGGGTCACCGGCGTGCCCGGCCCGCTCACGCTGGCTTCGGCACAAGGACGCCTGCGCGTCACCTCCCCGGTCGCCGACCACTTCGAGGTGCGGGTCTCGGCGGTCGATCAGACCTTCCCCGACGACGGCTTGGGCCTTCCCCTGCCCGACGGCTACGCGGCGCTCGCGTACGCACACACGTCGAGCATGGAGCTCCCGCTGGAGCCGGGCATCTACGACGTCCGCGTGTGGTCCGGCCTGCACTACGGCGTGCATGACGAGCGGGTCACGGTGTTCGGGGGTCAGCTCACCGAGGTGGTCGCGGGCGGGGTGGGCAAGCAGTGGACGCTGCCGGGCTGGTACTTCGCCGACACCCACGTGCACGCCATCCCCTCGTTCGACGGGAAGATCAGCCCCACCCACCGCGCGCTGCTGGAGGCGGCTGTGGGCGTCGACATCTGGATCGCGAGCGAGCACGACGTGGCGGTGGATCACCGCGCGCTGGTCGACGCGCTGGGCCTCGCCGACCGCCTGCACGTCGTGCCGTCGGTGGAGCTCACGCCGTGGCTGCGGGGTCACTTCAACCTGTTCCCGGTGGTGGCGGATCCCGGCCTGCGCGCGGGCGGTGCGTGGGCCTGGTGGGAGAACCTCGCGAGCACCACGCAGTTGATGCTCGATGCGGCGCGCGCCCAGCACCCCGATGCGCTGGTGCAGATCAACCACCCGTTCTCGCCGGGCATGCCGTCGTTGGCGGGCTGGTCACCGGGGGAGGTGGCGCGGCCCGACCTATGGGTCGATGATGTGGACGCCATCGAGGTGATCGTGCCCGGCGAAGACCGCAAGGGCCTCGATCTGTACGTCGACCTCGCGCAGCGCGGCGTGCACCTCGCGGCCACAGGCTCCACCGACAGCCACAGCCAGCTCGACAACGCCAACGGTCGGCTCGGCACCTGGGTCTACGTGCCCGAGGCCGCGAACGCCGGCGAGATCACCGACACGCAGGTGGTGGCGGCCTTCCAGGCCCGCAACACCGTCGCCACCAACGGCCCGCTGCTGGTGGTGGACCCGCTCCCCGGCAGCACGATCCAGTCGGGCACCACGATCACCGTGAAGGTCTACACGCCGGGCTGGCTGCCGGTCGATCGCGTTGTGCTCTACCGCAACGGCACGCGGGCGACGGTGCGGGACCTGCCGCCGTCCGGCGAGCTGAGCTTCGAGATCGAGGGCGAAGACGACGAAGCGCTCACGTTCGTGGCCGAGAGCGACACGCCGGCCTCGGGCATCGGCGGTCGGCCCGCGTGGGCTGTGGCCAGCGCGATCCTGCTCGATGCGTCGGGCAACGGGTGGGAGCCGCCGGGCGCGCCGCTGGTGCCGTGATCGGCTAGCCGAAGCTCCGTGGAGGACCCATGCGCCGCTTCGTGGCCCTGATCGCCGGCATCGCGGCGTGCGCCAAGCCCGTCACCGACGAGGTCGTCGACACCGACGAGACCGACGCCGCCCCCACCAGCGTCTACGACGACGACGCGATGTGGGCCTGCTTGCCCGGCAAGGCCGACGACGTGTGCGCCCGCGACCTGTCGGCGACCAACATCGCGCCCGACGGCACCCGCAGCACGATCACGCCGCCACGGGCCGAAGACCCCGCCTTCGACTGCTTCTACGTCTACCCCACGGTCGACCTGCTCAGCGGCGGCCTCGACACCGACTTCTCCGAGCCCGGGGCCAAGCTCGACCCGCTGCTGAACCAGGCCGCGCCGTTCACGTCGCTGTGCAACGTCTACGCGCCCTACTACCGGCAGGTGGCGCTCAACGCGTTCACGGTGCCGGGCCTGTTCGAGACCGCGTACGGCGATGTGGCCGACGCCTTCGCGCAGTTCCTGGCCCAGCGCAGCCAGGACCGTCCGTTCGCGATCGTGGGCCACAGCCAGGGCACGGCCCACCTCGTGCGCCTGCTGCAGGAGGAGATCGAGACGGAGCCTGCGCTCGCCGATCGGCTCGTGGTGGCCGTGCTGCTGGGCGGTCGCATCGAGGTGCCCGAGGGGGAGGTGGTCGGCGGCACCTTCGCCTCCACGCCCCTGTGCACCGAGCCCGGTCAGCGCGGCTGCGTGATCGCCTGGGACACCTACGCCGCCGAGGTGACCGTGGGCACCGACGACCTGTTCGGCTTCGCGAGCGAGGGCCACGTCAACGCCTGCACCGACCCGGTGAAGCTCGCCGGGCACGCGGGTCCTCGCGTGAGCGCGAGCTGGTTCGCCACCGTGGCGTACGGCGGCGCGTTCACGCACCCGAGCAACCCGTACGCGGACGAGTCCACGGCCTTCGTGCGCATCGCCGATCGTTTCGACGCGGCCTGCGTCTCCGAGGGCGGGGCCACGTACCTGGCGGTCAGCGACATGCCGCCCGAGGGGGACGTGCGGGAGGAGCCGCCTCGGCGGAACGTGCTGCAGGAGGCGATCGGCTTCGGGATGCACGCGCTCGACTACAACATCGTGATCGAGGACCTGCTCGACGCGGTGGGCGGGATCGCGGTGGAGTGAGTCAGGGCCTCGCGTCCCGCCGCCCCACCACCCGGTAGAAGCCCACGGGGATCGGCACGCCCGGGAACCGGTTCGGGATGCCCATGGGCCCCACAGGATCCGGCTCCACCTGCGCCGCGTACAGGGGCTCCAGCCGCCAGGTGGCCTCAAACTCGGCACAGGCCGGGTGCAACCCGTGCGGGTCCTCCACGCCATCCTGGTAGTGCCCCGTGCATCCGCTGCTCCGCCAGTAGACCACGCAGCCTGTCGCGGGCAGCTTGTCGTCGAGATCGCGCCAGCGGTGGTCGGCCCCGGTGAGCACCGACAGGTGGGTGGGCGGAGACAGTGCCACGTCGCCCTGGCTCAGGTAGCTCACCATCGTGCATGGGCTGGGCACGAGGCCAAAGCCGGAGCGGAACACCTCGTGCTCGCGACCGAGCATCGACGACGTCGTGGCCAAGGAGAGGCCGAGCAGGCAGCCCGCCACAGCGAGAGCGCCCGCCCCACGCCCCATGCGCTGCACCACGAGGTCGAGGCCCAGGCCCGCCATCCAGGCCCACGGCAGCAGCGAGCGGATCTGGTACCGAATCACCGAGAACGCCGTCTGGGTGGGCTCGATGTCGGGCGAGAGGCTGGCGAACACCAGGAACACGACCACCGACCACAGCTTCACCGGGCGGCTCAAGCCGGGGGCGAGCAGGCCCAGCGGTGCCAGCACAATCAGCACGATCGACTGCACCGTGGGCTCGAACGCGATCCAGCTCGCCACCAGGTCCTGCCAGGTGGCGTCACTCGTGGAGCCTGCCCGCATGTCCACCGTGCCCAGCGCACCCGGCAGCACCAGGCCCAGGTGCGGGAGCAGGGCGAGCAGGGCCGCGCCCGCCGCCACCCAAGGCGCCGGGCGTCGCCACGAGAACGCAGGCAGCACCAGCGCCAGCGCCACAGCGGCAGCCCCGGTGAGCACCGACTCCACCCGCATCTGAGCGGTCGACACGAAGGCCGCTGCAGCCACAGCCAGCCACAGGGCCCGACCTGTGCGCGCGTACGCAGCCACGCCCCACAGCGCTGTGAGCGTGAACACCGCGTCGGCGGCGAAGGGGCCGTCGGTGTGCGCGTACCACACGAGCATCGGCGTCACGGCCAGCACGAACCCGCTCCACAAGGCCGCCGACCTCGACGCACCCAGCGCCCGCACCAGCCCCACCATCGGCACCACAGCGAAGCCGCCGAGCAGCGCGTTCAGCACGTAGGGGACGCGCAGATCGGCGCCCACAAACGCCACGACCGTGCGCACCAGCAGCGGGAAACCCAACCCGTACTTCTCGATGTCGGTCAGGCCGTAGAGGCCCGGCCGGTACGCAAACACCAGCCGCCAGCGCATCTCGGGCGTGGGGTCGGGCAGCCCGAAACGTAAGACCACAGCGAACCCGACGAGGCCCAGCACGGCGAGCACCTGGGGCTGCCGCAGCGCACCGCGCTGCCCCATCCGCCACAGCCCGGTGGCCCCCGTCCCCAGCAGCAGCGCCCAAGCCGCCCACAGCACCGCGACGGCCGGCCCCAGCGCGGCATGCGCCTCGAGTCCCATCGACGCCGGGTGGAGCAGGGAGAGGGCGGAGGGCATGACGTGCAGCAGGCCTCAACGGAGGGTCGGACTTGCCCTCCGGGGCAGGGTAGCACGGGCTAGGCTGGCGCCGAACCCCCGGGAGACCCCCATGCGAACCTGGCCCCTGATGCTCGCGCTCGCGTGCGGCGTCCCCGACGGCACCGATGCGCCCGTCGACACCGACCTCGTCTCCGACCGCACGCTGGAGGAGGCCACCGCGCCCGGCCCCCACGCCGTCGGCGTCCGCACCTTCGACTGGGTCGCCACCGACCGCGAACGCCAGCCCAACGGCGACGACCCCGGGGCCCGCACCCGCGAGCTCACCACCGAGGTCTGGTACCCCGCCACCACCGGCACGCCCGAGCGCCCCGAGCGCATGGCCACCGCCGCCACCGGCCCCTTCCCCGTGGTGGTGTTCAGCCACGGCTTCATGTCCACCCGCACCGATCACGCCGGGCTCGCCGCTTTCCTCGCCACCCATGGCTACGTGTTCGCCGCGGTGGACTTCCCCCTCTCCAAGCGCAGCGCCCCGGGCGGGTCCACCGTGCTCGACGTGGACGAGCAGGCCCTCGACGTGGGCTTCGTGCTCGATCAGCTCCTCGCCGAGCCCACCCTCACCGGCGTGGTCGACCCCGAGCACATCGCGTTCGCCGGCATGAGCCTCGGCGGCCTCACCACCCTGCTCGCGGGCCTGCACCCCACCCTGCGCGATGACCGTGTGGACGTGCTCGTGCCGATCGCGCCCTCCACCTGCTACCTGCCGACCACGTCGTTCGACGCACCGAGCCCGCCCACGCTCGTGGTGCATGGCGAAGCCGACTGGATCGTGCCGTTCGCGGCCAACGCCGAGCCCCTCTACGGCGCGCTCACCGGCGACCGGGTGCTGCTCTCGCTCGTGAACGGCTCGCACACCGGCTTCCCCGACGTCACGGCCGAGCTGTTCGACGGGGCCCCTCACCCCGACAGCATCGGGTGCTCCAGCATCGGCGGCCAGGTACCCGACAGCGAGGACGGCGGCTTCGAGGACCTGCTGGGCGAGGGCGTCGAGGTGCTCAACCCCACCTGCGGCGCGCCCTGCGAAGGGCAGGATGAGTCGGTTGTGGCCATGCGGCCCACCCGGCAGGTCGTGCTGCTCAAGGCGGGCGTGCTCGCGTTTCTCGACGGCTGGATCCGGGGCGACGACGACGCCAGGACCTACCTCCTCGGCGGCATCGGCACCGAGGCCGACGCGAGCGTGCAGGCCCAGGTCGCGCCGAACGGTCCCGCCGAGTAGCTCGGCGCGACCACGGTCAGCGCTTCGCGAGGTGCTCCACCAGCGCGTCGATCACCACCCGCACGGCGGGCGAGCGCCCCACCTCCTCGCGAAACACCAGCCACAGGCTGCGGTCGCGGCGCACGCCCAAGGCATCCAAGCGCACCAGCCGCGGATCTTGGGCCGCCAGGCGCGTGGGCAGGATCCCCACGCCCAGCCCGCTGGCCACCGCCTCCATGAGCGTGGACGTGGAGCCCGAGCGCAGCGCCACGGGACCACCCCCCACCCGCACCAGATCCGCGCGGTGCCCCGTGCCCGGCATCACCACCAGCGGTGCGCCCTCCAGCCGCTCGAGCGTGGCCGGATCGAGCCCGCCCGCATCGAGCCACGCGCGCCCGGCATACGGCACCTCGGTGAAGGTGCCCAGCCGCCGACCCACCAGCTCGGGCTCTGAGGGCGAGCCCACCCGCACCGCCAGATCGGCCTCCCCACGGGCCAGGTCGAGCACGGTCGGCGTGGTGGAGAGCTGCACCTCCACATCGGGCCACCGGGCGTGGAAGCTCGGCAGCATCGGGGCGATCAGCCAGGTGGCCACAGCCTCCACGGTGGTGAGGTGCACCCGCCCCGAAGGGCGCGCCTCCAGCTCACGCGCAGCCGCCGCCGCATCGAGCACGGCGCGCTCCGCCACCTCGGCCGCCGCCACCACCCGCGTGCCCACCGGCGTGGTGCGCCAGGCCCCCCGCTGCCGCACGAACAGCGTGGAGCCGAGTCGCTGCTCGACCTGGTCGATGCGCCGACCCACCGTGGTGGCGTCCACCCGCAGGGCGGCCGACGCCGCCGCGAGCGAGCCCGCGCGCGCTACCGCCAGCACATGCCGAAGATCGTCCCAGTCCTGCATGGAAAACGCATAGCCAGTTCACTTCCTGCATTCATGCAGCATCACCCTGCGCCGCCCACGGGTGACGCCCGCAACGAACGGACGCATGTTGGCGCATCCCTGGAGGCTCTGATGAACGCCCTTCCCACCATCCGTGACGGCTCCTTCTCGTTCACCGCCGACGACGGCACGCCCCTGGTGGGCACGCTGCACGAGGCCGTCGACCCCAAGGGCGCCGTGCTCATCGCCGGCGCCGTGGCCACCCCGCACCGCTACTACAGGGCCTTCGCCGCCTGGCTGGCCGAGCGCGGCTACACCGCCCTCAGCTTCGACTACCGGGGCATCGGCGCCTCACGGGCCGGGTCGCTGCGGGGCAGTGAGGCCTCGCTCACCGACTGGGGCACCCACGACGTGTCCGCCGCGCTCCGCACTCTGCGCGAGGCCACACCCGGCTTGGACGTCTACGTGGTCGGCCACTCGTTCGGCGGCCAGGCCTTCGGCCTCAACGACGGGCTTGGCGAGGTCTCCGGCGTGCTGGCGATTGGCTCGTCGCTGCCCTGGCTCGGTCACTGGCCGGTGCCGCAGCGCTGGGCCCTGAGCGCCCTGTGGGGTGGCCTGTTCCCGGCCACGATCGCCACGGTGGGCTTCGTGCCGAGCCAGCTCGGGCTGGGAGAAGACCTCCCGCCCCGGGCCGCCGCCGAGTGGGCGCGCTGGTGCCGCAGCCGTCGTTACCTGATCGACCACGTCGACGGCGCCGAAGAACGCTTCCGCCGCTTCCGCGGACGCTCCGAGGTGTGGGCGCTCACGGATGACACCTACGCGCCGATCCCCGCCGTTCAGGCCCTCGCCGCCGTGCTCGGGCCCGACGGCGCGTACCTGCGCCAGGTCTCCCCCGCCCGCACAGGCGGCTCGCCCATCGGGCACTTCGGCCCCTTCCGGCCCGCCTTCCGCGACACCCTCTGGGCGGATGTCGAAGACGTGCTCATGGGCTGGCAGGCCGAACCCGAGCGCGCGGGCGGGGTGCGGTAATCTGTCGCGACGGGGCGCAGGGTGATGCGATCCGCGGAGGTTCTGCGTACCGTGGCGGTCACGCCCAGGAGCGCCGATGAACCGCCACACCCTGCAGTCCCCCGCCCGTGTCTCCGCCGCCCTGTGGTCGGCTGCCCTCGCAGGGCTCGCCGGCGGGGTCGCCTGCGGAACCACCGACACCCCCACCGACGACACCGACGACGCGGTGGAGACCGACGAGACCGACGGGGGTGAGACCGACGAGTCCGACGACACCGAGACCGAAGGCATCCTCAGCTCCGAGCGCGTCCCCGAGCTGAACTTCGCCACCTTCAGCGCGGACTGCGTCACCCGCGGCGGCATCGTGCAGATCCACGCCACCTGTGCCGGCAACAACGCCTGCGCCGGCATGTCGTTCAACAAGTGGTCGAAGGACCTCACCGAGCACACCTGCCGCGGGCTGAACTCCTGCGGCGGGGCTTCGTGCGTGGTGCTGCAGGCTGACCAAGGCCGCGATCCTGCCGAGCTCTACGACCAGTACTGCGGCTCCATGTGCCACGGGGAAGACTTCTCGCTCTACGTCGCGCCCACGATGACGCCCGAGGATGGCGAGGCCCGCTTCAACACACGCAGCACGGAGACCCACATGGCGCTGATCGCGTTCGGGGCCACGGGCATGACGCCGGATGGCACGCCGTTCGCGAACATGCCCCCCTTCAAGGACAAGTTTTCGCGCGCCGAGCTGGCCGGCCTGGTCGCCTTCGTGAAGACGCTCGATGTCGAAGTCACCACCTACGGCGTGCCCGGCGAGACCGAAGACTTCACCGACCTCTAGTCCTACACGAGGGATCCGCGCTGACCCGTCCTCTCCCCCGCAGCGCGCTGGGCTTGGGCCTGCGACCGACCCACGCGGCCGCTGTGGCCAGCACGTCCCCGCTCGGCGTCGACTTCGTGGAAGCGCTCGCCGACAACTACGTCCGCGGCAGCGCGATCACCCTGCACAACCTCGACCGCGCCGCCGCGCGGGTGCCAGTGGTGCTGCACGGCGTCGGCCTGGACCTGCTCGGCAGCGCGCCGCTGGATCGGCCGTTCCTCTCGCAGGTGAAGGCGCTGGCGGATCGGGTCGACGCACCCTGCGTCACCGAGCACCTGTGCTGGTCGGCGCACCGTGGGCAGCCCACCCACGACCTGCTGCCTGTGCCGCTCACCCAAGCCGTGGCGCGCTACGCGGCCGCCCGCATCCGCGTGGTGCAAGACGTGCTGGAGCGGCCCTTCGGGGTGGAGAACCTCGCGGCGATGTTCGGCTGCACCGACGATGCGGTCACCGAAGCCGAGTTCCTGGCCGAGGTCGTCGAGCTCGCCGACTGCGGCGTGCTGCTCGATGTGAACAACCTCTGGGTGTCCTCCCACAACCTGGGCCACGACCCCGCCGTCCTGTTCGCCCTCCTCGACCCCCGCCGCGTGCTGTACGCCCACCTCGCAGGGCAGGCGCTCCCGGCGCACGGCCCGATCGTCGACACCCACGATGCGCCCGTTCGTGACGAGGTGTGGGCGCTCTACACCCGGGCTTGGGGCGCGCTGGGACCGTTCCCCACCCTGGTGGAGTGGGACGCGAGCGTGCCGCCGTGGGAACGCTGTGTGGAGGAGGTCGAACGGGCCCGGAGGATCCGACGTCCGCTGCCCGATCGCCCCTCCTTCGCCGCCGCCCCACGCGGGCCAGCACCCCCCGAGCCAGAGCCGCCCGAGGCGCTGGTCACCTGGCAGGACAGCCTGCTCGCAGCGCTCCAGCTGCCCCTGATCGGCGACCCTCCCCACGTGAGCCCGCCGCTCACTGCGTACGCTCCCGCCACCGTGCAGCGGGTGCGGGGTCCCCATGGAAGCCTGGGGCTCGGAACCCTGCACGGTCAGGTGGTGTTTCGCTGGCTCTCGGTGCTGCAAGAAGCCTTCCCCACGCTCGCGCAGGGGCTCGGTGTGCACACGTTCAACCGGCTCGGCCTGGCGTACCTAGCGGCGCACCCGCCCACCGACCGCGACCTGAACCAGCTCGGCGAGACGCTGCCCGCTTACCTCGCGGCTTCGTTGTGGTCGTCAACCGTGTTGGTGGAGGCCGCCGCCCTCGATGCTGCCCGCACCGCCGTGCTCCTCGCACCGGTCACGCCCACCTTCGTGCCCCCACCGGCCGATCAGCTCGCTGCGGCCTGGCTCAGGCCCGCCCCCACGGCGCGCCGCGTGCCGCAGGGTCCGGTGACCTGGATGGTGTTCCGCACGCCCGACCTGCAGCTCCAGGAAGGGCCGCTGCCGCCTGGCCTCGCGCGCCTGCTCACGCTGCTCGACGAGCACCCGCTCGGCGAAGCCCTGGCGCACCTGGAAGCGGACGCGGTGACCGATCGCGTCGAACTGTCGCGCCGTGTAGAGGGTTGGCTCGCCACCGGGCTACAGTGCGGTTGGTGGGCAGCTTCCACCTCATCGGAGACCTCCCCATGAATCGCTGGACCCTTCTCGTTCCCTTCGCCGTGTTCGCCTGCGCCACCCCTCCGGTGGACGACACCGACGACACCGACGACACGGATGCCCAGGAGACCGACGACACCGACGAGGAGACCGACGAGACGGAAGAGACCGACGAGACGGAAGAGACCGACGTCACCGAGGTCGAGGTCGCGGCGGCCTCCGGCAGCTCGTCCACCACCCAGGACCACTACACGGTCGCCTGGACCTTCTCGCCGTTTCCGCTCGTGGCGGGCGAGACCACCCTGCGCATCGAGACCGCTGGCACCGACGTCGAGGTGATCCCCTGGATGTCGATCCACGGCCACGGCGCCTCGGGCAACAGCATCGAGTCCATCGAGGCCGGCGTCTGGGAGGCCACCTGGACCTACACCATGGGCGGCCCGTGGGAGGTCACGGTCACCGTCGATGGCGACATGGGCGAAGACGTCGTGATCTTCAACACCGACGTCGCCGACCCTCCCGCCGAGACTATGTGAGCTGCAGCTTGAGCGACGAGGGATCCACGCCCTCGTAGCGCCAGCGGTCCACCACGGCCCAGAGGAACCACGCCGAGGTGCCGGTGCCCGCGCCCAGGTGCCACCAGCTGTGGAGCTGGAACGCCTGGAGCGGGTGTGTGCAGTCCAGCAGCACGTGCTCGGGAATCCAGAAGAAGAACAGCGTGCCCAAGAACGCCACGGTGGCCACCACGAGCAGCACGCTCTGGATCTTCGGCGAAGGCAGAATCCACGTGACGTACAGGCTGCCGGTCGCGACGTAGGCCACCAGCGTGGAGTAGCTGGCGAGGAAGATGAGGAAGTAGCTGGTGGCGTAGGCGTACGCGGCGGTGAACGCGAGCGCGTACAGCAGCATCAGGGCCGCCAGCAGCTGACCTTCTTCCCGCGGACGGCGTCGGTTGCGCATCATCCACGCCGCGAGCAGGCCCACGTAGACCATCGGCAGCTCATCAAGCGCCTGCGGGATGCGCAGCAGCGTGCCGTGAAAGCCCACGGAGCCCACGCCCACCAGCGCGAGGCCGGCAAAACCCCACGCGAACCGACGGGCCAGCCGCGGACGGTTGCGCCACCACCACGCCAGCCCGAACAGCCCCATCAGCACCAGCGGCACGCTGGACAGGGTGTTCCAGAACTCAGCCACGTAGGGGCTCACCACGTAGTTGGGCTCGCACCAGTCCACGATCGAGGGCGCGCCCTTACCCACCCAGTAGCCTTGCACGTCCATCCCTCGCGGGGACGGCTCTATCGCCTCAGCGGGGCGGGCGGGCTCAGCCCGTGTTGCGCATGCCGGCGGCGACGCCGTTGATCGTGGTGAGCAGGGCCTCGTCGAGGCCAGGGTCGGGCGGATCGGCGGCCCGCGCACGCTGCAGCAGCACGGCCTGGAGCACGTTCAGCACGTCCACGTACGGGTTGCGCACCTCGATCGAGCGCAGGAGCACCGGATCGTGCTCCATCGGCGCTTGGTGACCGCGCACCGCGAGCAGGTGCGTGCGGGTGGTCTCCAAGCGGGCCCGCAGCTCAGCCCCAAGCGGACGCAGCTCCGCCGGCACGAGGAGGGCGTCGTAGCGGGCGTGCACGTCGGGCAGGGTCTTCGCGATCACCATCTCGATCAGGTCGAGCGTGGACTCAAAGAACGGCCAGTCTTTCGCCATCTCGCGCAGGCCCTCGGGGCCGTGGGCGGCGAGCTCTTCTTCGAGCGCCTCCCCCACCCCCAACCAGGCCGGCAAGATCAGCCGCACTTGCGTCCACGCAAACACCCACGGGATCGCCCGCAGCGAGGAGATCCCCCCACCCGACGCCCGGCGCGCGGGCCGGCTGCCGATGTGCAGGCGACCCAGCTCCTGCTCGGGCGTGCAGGCCCGGAAGTAGGGCACGAAGCGCGGATCTTCCCGCACCACGCCGCGGTAGACGTCGCGGCTGCGGTCCGCGAGGCGCTGCATGGTGCTCCGCCACGCAGGAGGCGCACCGGGCGAGGGGTCGAGCGTGGCTTCGAGCACGGCGGTGACGTACATCTCGAGGGTGCGCTCGGCGATGCCCGGCAGCCCGAACTTGGCCTGGATCACCTCACCCTGCTCGGTCACCCGCAGCGCGCCGTCCACCGAGCCCGGCGGCTGGCAGCGGATCGCCTGGTGCGTGGGACCGCCTCCGCGACCCACCGTGCCACCGCGCCCGTGAAACAGCGTGAGCCGCACGCCGGCCGCGGTGCTCGCCGCCACCACGTCTTCCTGCGCCGTGTACAGCGCCCACGCAGCCGCCAGCCGACCCGCGTCCTTGGCCGAGTCGGAGTAGCCGATCATCACCTCGAAGCGGCCGCCATGCACGGTGTGGACACGCTCGGTGACCCAAGGCAAGGCGAGCAGCGCGCGCACCGTGGCGCCTGCAGCCTCCAGGTCGGCCAGCGTCTCGAACAGCGGCACCACCCGCTGCGGCGGACAGGACCGCGCGGTGGCCCAGCGCAGGCGGGCCTCACGCTGGAGCAGCTCGACAGCGAGGATGTCGCTGGGCTGGCGGGCCATGGAGATCACGTAAGCGCCGAGCGTCCCGGGCCCCTGCTTCGCGGCCACAGCGAACGCGCCGAGCACGGCGGCCACAGGCTCGGGCACCTCGGCATCGTTCTGCCACAGCGAGGGCGGCACGAGCGGTCGCTGACCCTGCAGCTCCGTGAGCAAGAAGGCCTGACGCTGGTCTTCGGTCCACGCGGCGTAGCTCCCGAGGCCCACAGCGCGGGTGACGAAGTCCAGCGCCTCGGTGTGGCGGTCGGACTCTTGCCGAAGGTCGAGGCGCACCAGCGTGAGGCCGAAGGTGTGCAGGCGCACACGCAGATCGCGCAGGCGACCCTCCGCGATCCGCGCGTGGCCGGTGGCGCGCAGGGAGCGATCGACGCGCTCGAGCACCGCGCCCACCTCGGCCGGATCGAGCAGCACGTCGTCGGGAGGTGACGCGTGGAGCGCAGCGTCCGTGAGCGCGGCCTCAGCCCACTCCCGGGTGGCCCACAGGCCCTCCCGCAGCGGACGCAGCAGGTCGCGGTAGGGCTCCCAGCTCGCTTCGCCCACCTCCGCGCGCACCTCAGCCGATGCGACGTTCATCGACAGCTCGTCGCGCAGCGCGTCGACCTCGCGGTGGAACAGATCGGCCCCCATCCAGCGCGCCAGCAGGCAGGTGCGGCGCGTGACCTCCGGCGTGACGTTGGGATTGCCGTCGCGGTCGCCGCCCATCCACGACCCGAAGCGCACGGGCGCCGCCTCCACAGGAAGCCCGAGCCCGGTGCGGGCGCGGAGGGCACGATCCAAGGAGCGGTGGTTCGCCGCCACAGCATCCCACAGCACCTGCTCGATCACCACGAGACCGCCGCGCGCTTCGTCCTCGGGCGTAGGACGCTCCTGGCGCACGGAGGCCGTGGCCCACGCTGCCTGCAGCGTGCGGCGCAGGTCGGACTCCCAGGCCTCGCGCTCTTCCGTGGTGCGCCAGCCGCGATCGGCCGCCTCCAGCGCCGCCTCGATGTGGCGCGACTTCTGGATCATCGTGCGCCGCTGCACCTGGGTGGGGTGGGCCGTGAGCACGAGCTCGATCTGCAAGGCCGCGACGGTCTCGGCGAGCTTCTCGGGTGCCACGCCCACCGCCAGCAGCCGCGCCACAGCATCCTCAGCCGAACCCCGCTGGGGCGCGGCGTTGGGTGTGGCGTGCCAGGCCCGTCGGCGGCGAATGCGGTGGTGCTGCTCCGCCACGTTCGCGAACTCCAGGAACCGCGAGAACGCCCGCGCCACGTCGTGCGCACGCTCCGCCGACCAGCCCTGCACCAAGCGCTCGAGCGCAAGCCCCGCAGCCTCGTCCCCCGCCCGCGCCGCCTTCGACAGCGCCCGCACCTGCTCAACCGTCGCGAGCAGCTCAGCCCCGCCTTGCTCGCTGAGCGTGTCGCCCAGCCAAGCGCCCAGCAGGCGGACGTCGTGTCGGAGGGGGGCCTGGGGGTCGTCGGTCGTCATGGGGTCCTCCGCGGCACCCTGTATCCCCGTCGACCCCGAACTCAGTCGCACGGACACAGCCGACGGCGCACGCTAGTCCGCCTCTGACCTGTCGGTCGGAGGGCCTGTGGACACGACGACACCCCCTACCGCCCTGGACCTCGACCGCGTCGACTTCGGCCCCGCACCCAGCGGACCCCAGCCCTGCGTGCTCTGCCACCAGGCGATCGAAGGCCGCTACTGGACCGTCGAGCCCGGCGGCTCACCGGTGTGCGCGTCCTGCCAGCCGCAGCTCGATCAGTACTTCTCGCAGAAGCCCACGGCGCGATCGCTGGGCGGAGCCATGCTGTGGGGCTTCGGTGCCGCCGTGCTGGGCTCGGCAGGGTGGTGGGCCTTCGGGTGGGTCACCGGCTACGAGCTGGGCCTCATCGCGATCGCGGTGGGCTACGGCGTGGGCTGGGCCGTGCGGCGCGGGAGCGGGTCGCTGGGCGGTCGGGTGTACCAGGTCATCGCCCTGGTGCTCACCTACCTCGCGATCACGGGCGCCTCGCTCCCGTACATCGTGCAGAGCATGCTGGAGGAACAGCCCGATCCCAACGCCCTCGCCGTGGTGCTCACCACGATCCTCGCGTGGCCGCTCGCGCTGGTCATGCCGTTCCTCGTGATCTCCGAGAACGTGATCGGCCTGCTGCTGATGGGCTTTGCGCTCTACCAAGCGTGGCAGCTCACCGGCCGCGCACCCGTGACGCTCAAGGGCCCCCTGCGCGTGGGGGTCTCGGAGGCCCCGTGAGACCCGACGCGCCCGCCGCCTGTCCGAGCTGCCAGACCGAGCTGAGCCCCACGGCGCTGTTCTGTCCGGCCTGTCAGGCGCTCGTTCATGCCGAGCGTCTTCGCGGGCTGAACACACGCGCGGAGGCCGCGAAGGACCGAGGTGAGCTGGCCGAGGCCCGCAATGCGTGGCGCGAAGCGCTCGACCTGGTGCCGTCGGGCTCCCGTCAGCACGAGGCCCTGCGCGAGCGCGTGGCGGCGATGACCGATGCCCTCGGCGGTTCGGCCAGCGGTGCGGCGCCGCGCCCGGCTCCCTCCTCCCGCGGGGGCGCGATCGGCGCAGGTCTCACCGCGATGGCGCTGCTGGCGTGGAACGCGAAGACCGTGCTCCTGCTGCTGGGCACCAAGGGGAAGTTCCTCCTGCTCGGGCTCACCAAAGCCAAGACCCTGGTGTCGATGGCGGCCTTCCTGGCCGTGTACTGGGCGCTGTTCGGCTGGTGGTTCGCCGCCGGCATCGTGGCGTCGATCTACGTGCACGAGATCGGCCATGTGGCTGCGCTTGCCGGCCTCGGCATTCGGGCGTCGGCACCGATGTTCATCCCCGGACTGGGCGCTGTGGTGCGCATGGACCAGTACCCGGCGAGCCCGATCGAGGACGCGCGGGTGGGTCTGGCCGGGCCCGTGTGGGGGCTCGGTGCCGCGGTCGTGTGCTTGGGCATCTACGGTGCCACAGGGTCCGCGCTGTTCATGGCGCTCGCGCGGGTGGGCGCGTGGATCAACCTGTTCAACCTCATCCCCATCTGGCAGCTCGATGGCAGCCGGGGCTTCGCTGCGCTGGACCGCATGCAGCGCGCCGGCGTGGTGGCCGTGGCGGTGGCCCTGGGTGTGGGCATCGGCGACCCCTTCTTGTGGGTGATCGCGGCCGTGGGCGCGTGGCGCGTGTGGCAGGGTCCGTGGCCTGCCCAGGGGCATGTGCGCACGCTCGTGGTGTACCTGGCCCTGTTGGTGACGCTGGCGTCGTTCTTGCTGCTGCAGGTGCCCGGGATCGCGGTCTAAGGCCGCACCACGGGCAGCAGCACGTCGGCGAGGCGCAGGAGGGGTGCCGCATCAGTGTGCGACCCGTGCTCCGTAGTCGTTGCAGGGGCTCACGAACCACCACGTCACCGGCTCGTCGTAGGCCCGCGTGGTGAACGCAAGGTCGCCGAGCCCGTCGCCGTCGATGTCGCCCACGCCGGACAACCCGTCGATGGTCGCCCGAGCCCCCGGCACGTGCCCCTTGATCACGAGGTCGGCGTCCTGCGGTCCGAGTTCGCCAGGGGGCGGGTTCGTGAACACCAGGATGCCGCCCTCAGCCACGTCCAGCGGGTAGGGGCGCGGCGTACCTGTGGCCGGGGGCTCGAGGTCGGTGCGCACCCCCCACGCCCCTACGCCGATGTCGTCGCGGTTGTCGCCGTCGATGTCGCCGAGCGCCACCACCTTCTCGGTGTGCGCGAAGGGGTGGCCCCAGGAAATGCGCGCGTAAGCGTCGGTGTCGAGTCGACGCTCCCCAGACCGAAACGGGCCCTTGAAGATGTAGATCGCACCCTCCCACTCGCGTCCCCCGCGCGAGTCCGTGCCGGAGGTCACGGCGAGATCTTCGTAGCCGTCTCCGTCGATGTCGCCGACCACGACGGCAGGCCCACCGAAGCTGATGGTGCCATCGGCGCGAGCGGGAAGGGTGCTGTCCAGCACCGCGTCAGGGTGCCGCGGATTGCGGGTGCCGGCCAGTGGACCCATGAAGATGTGGAGTTCCCCGCCTGTCCCGTCAGCATAGGCGCGGTTGGCGATGTCGAGATCGCCATCACGATCGAGGTCGGCCACCAAGGGGAGCCCGGGAGAGTCGTAGATGCTCGGGAAGGCCATGTGGAACAGCCACGGCGGGCCGAGGCGAACCTCTCCCCGCGGGAAAGGACCCCGCGCGATCACCAGCTCGTCGCCAGGAAGGCTAGGCCCCGTCCCCACGAGCAGGAGGTCGTCGAACCCGTCGCCGTCGATGTCGGCGAACCACATGCTCAACACGTACATCCACCCATCCACCTCGAACCGCCAGTCCGGCGACATCAGGCCGCGCACCTCGCCGTTGGTTGGGAGATCCCAGGCCGTCGCCCAGATCCAGGTCTGCCAGTTGAAGCTCACCAGCGCGGGGACCTCGGGCACGCCGTCGCCGTCCACGTCGGCGGACGTCTGGAAGGTGGCCGGTGAGCTGGCTGACCCGTTGCCCTGCTGCCAGGCGGCGAAGCGGGCGGTGGTGGCCAGTTGGCGCCCCTCGGTGGGGGGGAGAAACCAGGACAGCTCGGAGAGGTCGTTGCCGCCGTAGGGCCGCTGGAACATGCCCACCAGGGAGGGGCCGGGGGGCGGCAGGGTCAGCCGATCCGCCCCGTGCACCCAGGACGACACCGGGAAGTCCAGCGCCCGGGCTATGCCGTTGGTCAGCAAGGGCGCCGCGACGTCGTAGCCCCCCGGCCCGGGCAGCAGGCACGTCGCAGGGCGAGGAGGCCGTGAGGTGTCGGGGGGACCCACCGGCCCCAGGTCGGTGTCCTCGCCGGACTCGTCGACATGGGCTGGGTCAGGGGCGTCGATCTGCTGGGAGACCCAGCGATCGCTGTCGGCGGGGCCGTGCAAGGCGTTGTCGACGGGGGGGGGGGCCACGCAGCCCCAAGGCCACACCAGTGCGAGTGCGGTGGTGGCCCTCAAGTTCACGGCAGGATGCCTGTAGCGGCCCCGCAACCGGCGGGGGGCGCCGGCAGGGCCTGAGGGCCATAGTCGCAGGTTCCCGCCCAGCCAGGTGGGTGCACCGGCGACCCGCAGAGCGCCGAAAAGCTATTGGCAAGGCTTCCAGGCGAGAAGGTGCCCCCCCATGTCGAGCTCACGTAGAGCCGCTCGACAAAGCTCGCACTGCTGTCGCTACCGAGGAGTCTCGTCCGTCCACTGTTGGCACAGATCGTGTCGGCACCTTCGCCGCCCTGGAGGTCCACGGATGAATGCGGTCCGGCAGTGGACCACGTGCTGATGAGGATGTCCGACTGGGCTCCTCCCCGGAACAGCCCATGGGTGCCCGCAGCGATGAGTAGGTCTGGACCGGCACCACCACTGTAGGTGCCCGCGCCTTCTGCCGGTCCGAACAAGACGTCCCATCCGAAGCTTCCGTAGCCGTAGAAGTAAACATCGAAGTCTGTCGTGCCGACGATCCAGTCGTCACCTTGTCCACCCCAGGCACCGGCCACCACGTTGGACCCCTCGGCACGCAGGGCTGTGCCGCCGGGCCCTAGCGCCGTCAGGAGGTCGGCTTGCGACGAACCCACCAGCTCCACCGCCACTTGGCCCATGCCCTCCCAGTCCGTGAGGCAGCAGAACCGATCTCCGTTCGGTGCCTGCCCCGCCAACAGCACGTCCCAGGGATTGCGGGGATCGACGAGGTCGTTGTGGACAGCGAACACCGCGCCACGCTGAGGTCCGCCCGTGTCAATGCTCGCCTGGATTGCTGGAGTTCCGGTGCCTGGCAGCAGGACCGACTGGGCGTTCCAAGTGACGTGGGTGCCGCATTCGCCCCCCATCGTCGTCGCCCAGGCCGCTTGCTCGTCCGAGCAGTCGATGAGACGTCGCGAGTGATTGATGCGGAATTCTACGCTCGTCCAGACGTTGGCAGCGAGCTGCGTCCACAGGCGACCAAAGTAGACCCTGTCGAGGTCCGGAAGGTCCACCGGGGCGAAACACTCCCCCGCAAAACAGTTCCAGGATGTGACCCAGTCTGCGTACACATCCGACGCGCCGAACGATGTGCCGACCGTGAGAAAGTACGGGTTGGAGTCGAGCGCGCAGTTTCCGCCGGGAAAGCAGGCGGGAGGCTGTCCCATCGCATAGCCCGAAGCGTTCCAGAAGATGTCCGTGTAGACCGAGGTCGGGGCACCGAGTGAGCCAGGGGACAGGTCGAAGACGATGGAGGCCGAAGGCACCTCCAGGGTCTCCGGGAACCACCCGGCCACAAGTTCGAAGGGCGTGAGCCCGGCGGTGAATGGGCGGACGAGGAAATCGCCCACGGCACCCTTATTGTGGGGTGCGGTGCTGCTTCCGACCGGCGCTCCATTCTGCAGCCCGGTCGGCAAGATTGAAAGCGGGGCAACACCGGGGTCGAAGCCCGTCGGACCGTAGCGATCCAGTCGTTCGCGTTGCGGACAAAGGGCATTGGGACTGCCCGACGTCCCCGGATTCGGCGTCCAACCAAATCGGGGCGTGCGACCCACGACGGGCAACTTGCAGGCTGCGGGTACGCCGCTCGAAGCCATGAGGTCGGTGTACCGGAACAGGTCCGAGGTCAGCGGATTGGTGATCTCGTTCGCGTACGCGGTGACCACGCCCGCCGTGTAGCCGGTCTGCCAGCATGGTGGACTCCCACACGAGTGCCTGGCACCAAACGCGTGAAGAATCTCATGCGCGGGGGTGCGATTCGCCGTGGCCAATGCTCCAGAACTGGTGGAGACAATGCCGACCCCGGTCGCGAGGGGCACCAAGGGTGGGCCAAGGGGGGGCGCCTTCGCAGTGCCTAGAGCGTTGTAGCCCTGTGACAGCACCACCATGACGACGTCTGCTCCGAACACCTCGCGATAGAACGGGGTGAAGGGACTATCCCGGACGTCGTGCCGAGCGTCGGTCATGAACGGCCCCGGATTACCAGGCCCCGGATCAGCCAGCGTGACCCAGGAGTCGGCCATCCCGACCAGGCGGGGCTTCATGACGCGCACCCCCGAGCGGATGAAGACGAGGTCGAGGTCATGGACCTGCGTGTTCGCCCAGCCGATCAACCCCGTCAGCCCTCCACGCGCAGCCGCAGCCTCGGGCGTGTAAACAACAAGGATGTCGAACGTGGGCAGATCGTCGATGGGTGAGTCTAGCATCGACGAGAGGCCGAGCCCAATAGCGCCCTCGCCCCCCGGTGCCTCGCCATCCTCCTCTTCTTCCTCCTCCGCACACTCCTCCTCCCCGGGGCCGAGCGCACCGTCCGTCTCAATGACGATGTGTCCGCACGCGTCAGGCTGCACGACATACGTCATTCCGTCCTGCCGCAGCACGGCAAAGACATCACCGGCCACCACCGTAATGATCCCTGTGGCATCCTCTCCGTTCTCCCCTTCGCCCACCCAGGTGAAGCTGCGGTCGGGGTTCCACGTCCAGTACAGCAGGTCCAGGTCGATCTCCACGTCCTCAAATGGCTCGATGTGGAGAGCCGACAGGACGTTGCCGCCCTCGTCGGGGTGCGATGCAGGAAGCGACAGGTCCACAGGAATCTGGATACATCCGCTGCGCAGACCCAACTCTCCTGACGCCATGGCGAACTCTCCGCCGCCCACGCCACTCTCGGACCAAGCGAGCGCGTCGAACTCACCGAGACCAGCGGGCGGAGTCCAGGTCAGGTACGGCTGCCCCCCCCCCCCCGTTCCCAGGATCACGCACGGCAGGAGCGCGCTCGCGTCCCTTCTGGGCCGGATGCGTCGGGTCGACCGTCTCGGGCGCTGTGTCTGCGGTGTCGCCAGCCTCTTGGGCCAGGGCTGCAGCGATCAGCCCGGTCAGCACGATGCTCAGATCCAAGATCCACCCCCTGCCTGTAGTCGAGTAGAAGCAAACCTCGCCCATCGGGGGGTGCACCGTCAAGAGATTCTTTCGACCCTGACAACCCCGCCGGAGCATCCTGAAGATCGACCGGTACCTTTGGCCGACCGACTCGCCCAAGAACCGCCCCCCCTCCTGCTACGCCGATTGAAAGCCCGCCTGCGGCGGTCGACATCGACGGCAGCTGGTAATCGCCTCTGGCGCGCTGTCCCACATGCGCCTCGTCTCAGTGGGGGTCCCCAACTGCCGGAACTCCCCATGTGAGGCAGCCTAGTTCGACTTCTTGTGCAGACGGGCAAGTTCATCGCGGTCATCCGACAGGTTGGGCATCGGCTCTCCAATGCCCGGACACAGCGCGTCCCCGACGCGCTGGTTGGCACCGAGACGGACGAGGTGTGCCCGCCGCGGACTGCCGCGTCTCTGGCGACGGGGACGTGGCTTCAGGTCTACGACCAAGCTTCGGAAGCCGTGGCAGTTCAGATCGCCGTGCTCGACCTACGCTGGCAACGCGTCCTCGACGTTCTCGACGTCCTCGGCGCGGACAAGGCACCCTTCTCGTCGGGCGCGCTTCGACTTCCGTCACCGACCGAGGAGGAGCCGCCGAAGTATCCGATTGGCCTCCGCAGCGGGGACTGCCTGTTCGACCCACTGCTACGGGGCCTCGGCCTCGGGAGGCCGCACTACCGGCAGCAGCACGTCGGCGAGGCGCTCGTGGCCCGCGGCGTTGAAGTGGCAGCAGGTGTCGAGGCGGAGGGCCTCCACGTGGTCGCTGCGCAGGGCCTCCGCGAGCGACACGATCGGCACGTCGTGCGCCGCCGCCCAGCTGGCGAGCCGCCGCTGGTGGGCGTCGAGGGGCCGGTCGGCCCAGGTGGCAAAGGGCTGATCGAGGTGGGGCGCTCGCACGAGCACCAGCCGCCCCGACCACCGCGCCCGCAGCGCCTCCATCCGCGGCTCGAACACGTCGAGGTACGCATGGCCGAGGGCGTCGGCGTCGCGGCCATCGGTGGGGCTCATCGCGAGCGTGGCGTAGCGGTAGAAGGCGCTCTGCCGGAACAGGGCACCGTGAAGCGCCGACGGCAGCGGCAGCACCCACGGGAGCCCGTCCGCACCCAGCCGCAGGCCCACGAAGTTGTAGGCGTCGGTGCCCACGAACGTGTACCGACCGGGATCGGCGTCCCACAGCTCCCACAGCACCAGCTCGGGCTGGAGCGCCGGAAGCAGCCGCTCGGCCTCGATCAGCTTGCTCTCGCCAACGTAGGCGGGCTGGGCGTGGTTGTGCACACACCAAGCGCCGGGCTCGGCCGCGTCCAGGCGGGACTGGAGGTGGGTGCTCACAGCCTCGGGCGCATCCAGACTGGTGCCGAACAGGATCGAGCTCCCGAACAGCACCACGCGGCGCGGACGCTCACATCCGGCGTTCTGCCGCTCAGTCGAGCCCGGCGCGGCCCACAGCGGCTCGGTGCCGACCACGCGGGCAGCGTACGCAAGGTCCGGGGGCTCGGAGCCCGTCACCACCTGCACGCGAGGGGTCGGTTGGAGCACGCGCACCGCCAGCTCGGCGGTGGCGAGCAGCAGTGTGGCGTGCACGGACCCCCACAGCACGGCCTCACGAGCCCGCACACAGCCTCCTTCCCGCTTGGCTCGGCCGTACCGCCAGACGCCGCCCAGGATGCGCTGACCTAGCGCGGGCTGCCGGGCTAGTCCCCCCGAGGGGAGGCGGGATGCCCCAAGACACGAACAGCCAGTCGGCCCGAGCTGCACGCGAGGCGCACTTCCAGGCTGTGATCCTGGCGGCCGCCGAGGCGGAGTTCGTCAGCCACGGGTTCGACGGGGCACGCATCCAAGCCATCGCCGCGCGCGCCGGCGTCGCCCTGCGCACGCTCTACGCCCACTTCGCCGGCAAGGCTGAGCTGCGCCGCGCCGTGCACGACCTACGCCTGTCGGAGATGATCGAAGAAGCCAACCGCCGCGACCTTCCCATCGACCCCGGCGAAGCCCTGCTGGAGGGTCTAGAGGGCTTCGTGCGCTGGATCGCCGACCACCCCGACTACCTGCGCCTCACCGAGCAAGAAGGCCTCTCCTGGGCCTCGCCCACCCTGTTCGCCGGCCCCGACTCCACCAGCGTGTGGGAGACCGGCATCGAGTTGCTCGCCGAGATGATCCGCACGGGCATGGACCACGGCAGCCTCCTGGCCGGCGATCCCCAGCGCACAAGCCGCCTGCTGGTGGCGAGCCTGCAGGTGTTCGTCACCGACTGGACCGCGCGGGGAGACAGCGACACCGAAGCCTTGGTGGGGGAGGTGCGGGCCTTCGTGCGGCGCGCGTTCTTCGAGCCGAACGCGACGGCCCGCGTTGCGCGTTCGGCGACCTGAAGCTCCTCGCGAAAGTGTACGGCGCGGTCGAAAATTCGTAGCGGGGCCCGAGGAGCCGCGTGGTAGTGTCCGCGCGCGCTCGCCGGAGAGCGCCCCGAGGGCCAGCTGCCCCGGTACCGATCACGTGTTCCGGTGCGATTCCTCTCCCGTGGAGCCCCCGTGCGCGACCTGCTGCTGTCCTGGCCCTTGCTCCTTCTGGTCGGTCTGTCGGCGGCGAGCTGCGGTCGTGAGCCCACCTGCACCGACGGGCTGTACAACGGCTCGGAGGAGGCCGTCGACTGCGGCGGCAGCTGCGGAGCGTGTGACGCGGAGGCCTCCTGCGACGACGGCGTGCGCAACGGGAACGAGTCCGACCTCGACTGTGGTGGGAGCTGTGAGCCGTGCGACGTGCTCGAGGGCTGCGTCACCGGTGCCGACTGCATCGAGAGCGTCTGCACGGGCGGCACCTGCCGCGAGGCCTCCTGCGACGACGGCGTGCCCAACGGCGACGAGTCCGACGAAGACTGCGGCGGCGACTGCGACCTCTGCGAGGCGGGCAGCACGTGTACCTCCCGCACCGACTGCATCGACGGGGTCTGCAAGGACGACGAGTGCCAGGAGCCCACCTGCTCCGACAACGTGAAGAACGGCGATGAGACCGACAAGGACTGCGGCGGCGACTGCGACGCCTGCGAGCCCGGGCAGGCGTGCGCGATCTCCGACGACTGCGCGGGTAGCCTGTGCCTGGACGACGTGTGCCTGCGCGCGATCACCGTTCGCGGCACCGCCAAGGCCTCCGGTTCTGTCGTCGGCGTCTATGTGGCTCAGAACCTCGTCCGCGTCGACTTTGCCTCGCCGCCGACCGTCACCGGCTTCGACGGCGAGCCCATCACGCTCAACGTGTCGAGCGGGGGGTACGTCGGGTCCCCCGTCTCCGATCCCTTCGAGGGGGCCAGGCTCACGGTCAACGGCGTAGAGCTCACGAATCCGACCGGGCAGTGCGGCCACCAGTCGCAAGCGGACATCAGCTACCACGGCATCACGATGTACTTGGACAGCGAGGCTTCCGCTACGACCAGCTTCAACGCGCTCACAGCGGCCGCCCTGGACGGAAAGGCCGTCGAGATCCTCCTCTTTGAAGCCGCGCCCTGAACCCCACACCCGGAGATCCCCCATGGGTCCGTCGCTGCTCCTGCTCACGATGTTCGCCTGCGGTCCGTCCAACGATCTGACGGCGGCCGACACCACCACCGCCTTCCAGGCGCTCACGATCGAGGTGGGAGCGCGCTACATCGACGCGTGGGAGAACGGCGGCACCTTCGAGAAGGAGGTGGCCTGCTCGGGAGGCGGCACCATCGACTTCAGCTCCGACTTCGGCGAAGACATCACCAACGAGCTCGAAGCGGCCGTGGCGATGGTGAAGGGCGAGGTCGTGTCGATCGAGGCCGGCCTCAGCGACTGCTCGGACGGCGAGATCACGTTCGACGGCGACCTGGAGTTCGCCCTCGATCCCGATACCTTCGACCCCACGTCCGGCGCGCTGGAGCTCGACGGTGGCGTGTGGTTCGAGTCGGCGGGCATCGAGGGGAGCTGCGACCTGGAGGCCGAGATCTCCTACGACTTCAACATCGCAGAGTTCGACCCGTCCGAGCTCGGTCAGTTCTTCGAGATGGGCCCTGAGGCTGAGTTCCCCATCGACATGAACCCCGGCGTGGAAGGCGACGCCAGCGTGTCGGTGTGTGGTCACGAGAGCGTGGATCTCGCGGTGGGGATGGGCGAGCGCTTCGTGGGCGCCCTCATGGGCGGCGTGATCGAGGCGCTGTCCGAACTCTTGTGAGCGAGACGCCATGGACGCCCACAGCAGCGGAGGTGCCTGGCTGCCTCGGGTGACGACGCCGCGGTTCCTCCGCCCCGGCCGACTCACCGGCTCGGGGTCGGCCAAGGACTGGCGGGTGCTCGCGCTGCGACGCCTCGCCTTCGTCGCGTCGCTGGGCGTGGGGTTGGGCCTCGTGGGCTGCGCCCTCATGCTCCTGCGCCAGCCGAACGTGGGCGAGCTGCGCGCGGCGTGGACGCGACCCTGGTGGCCCGCCCCGCTCTTCGTGCTGTGCAGCGGCGTGGTGCTCGCGAGCACGGGCGTGTCGCGGTGGTCGCGGGACGCCCGCCTGGACATCGGCCTGGTCTGGCTGGTGGGCGTCTCGTTCCTGGCGGGCCTCTTCCGGCATGGTCTGCCTTACGACGCCGCCGACGTGGTGCGCGGCGTGTCGCCTGTGGCGGTGGGCGTCATCGTGTACGCCGTGATCGTGCCCACACGTCCAGCGCGGATGGGCCTGGCGGCCACCCTGGCTGCGGCCGCCGATCCGCTGGCCTTGCTCCTGCTCGTGGCCCTCGGTCACCCCAACCCGCCCCCGAACCTGTGGCTGTGGCTGCACGTGGGGGACGTGGTGGGGATCGGCCTCGCCGTGCTGACCTCGCGCAACCTGTTCGCGCTGAACGTGGAGGTGGAGCAGGCCCGCGACGCGGGCGCTTACGAGCTGGTGGAGCGCATTGGCCGGGGCGGAATGGGCGAGGTGTGGGTGGCCCGGCACCGGCGCTTGGCGCGTCCGGTGGCCGTCAAGCTCGTGCTGCCGTCGATGCTCGACCGCTCCGAGACCTACAGCGCCCAGGCCATCGCCCGGTTCGAGCGCGAGGCCCGCGCGACCGCGGCGCTGGGCTCCCCGAACGTCGTCCGCGTCTTCGACTTCGGCACCACCGACGAGGGAGCGTTCTACTACGCCATGGAGCTGCTCGACGGCGTCGACCTGCACACCCTGGTGGAGCGAGAGGGCCCCCAGCCGCCTGCCCGCGTGCGTCACCTCCTGGTGCAGGCCTGCGACGCGCTCGCCGACGCGCACGCCCACGACCTCGTGCACCGGGACATCAAGCCCGCCAACCTCATGGCCTGCCGGGTGGGCCAGCGGCGCGACGTGGTGAAGGTGCTCGACTTCGGCATCGCCCTCGCTGGAGGTGACGAAGCGGAGGCGCGGCTCACCGGCCTCGGCGGTCTCATCGGATCGCCGCTCACCCTGGCCCCTGAGGTGGCGCTCGGGCGACAGGCCACACCCGCCAGCGACCTGTACGGCCTCGGCTGTGTGGCTTTTTGGCTGCTCACGGGGCGCGACGTGTTCCGCTGCGACACCGTCGCCGCTTACCTCCAGGCCCATGCCCGGGAGCCCGCACCGAGCCCGTCGGAGGCCCTGGGACGTCCGCTCCCGGCCGACCTCGAAGCGTTGGTGGTGTCCCTGCTGGAGAAAGATCCCGAGCGGCGCCCCGCCTCAGCCGCAGCACTCGCCCAGGCGCTCGCTGCCCTCGACCTGCCGCCGTGGCCGGACGACGTCGATCCGCAGACCTTCCCAGCGAGAGCACACGAGCCAGAGGGAGACCGCGTCGCACACGCCGCAGGCGCGCAGACGTGGGATGGCGGCGGGCCTTGACACCCTCACGATCGGTCCGAGGCGCGCGAGACGAGCGTGACACGGAGACGCTGGCCTTGGACGTGCGCACCGACGCGCGGCGGGCGAGGCTTGTGCATCGCGACCGGGAGGCGTTGTGACCCGTACGTTGAACCGAACCCTCGTCGCAGTGTCCCTGGTCACTACGTCGTGCAGCGTGCCCGTCGACACCTCGCCCGCATCGGCCGCAGCGGTGCGATCGCAGGATCTGGGGGACCTCCCCTACCACCCGCTCGTGTTCCACATGGACCTCTCGATCCTCGCGTACCAGGTCTACAGCCAGTCGTTGCTCTGGCCCTTCGACCCCTACTACGAGGAACTGGCTCCCCGCGACGAGCGCGATCCGTTCATGGCCATCGTCCGCGACTGGGCCGGAGATCGAGGCCGCGACCAGCTCGACGGAACCGTCCAGGACGCCGAGATCCGAGGGCCCGGCCTGCTGTCGGGCTTCCCCGACAATCCCGCCCACGACCCGATCCTCTACCAGTACGAGCGCATCCACCCCTGGAGCGACAGCCTCACCAAGGACCTCGATCACTGGATCCTGTACCAGACGCCCCAAGAGCTCACCGCGCGCATCGCCGAGGTGCACCTCTGCACCCGCCCGCTCGGGGCCGACGCCGGCGAGGTGCAGATCAGGGCGCTGCCAGCACCTTCGGCGGGTCCGGCGGCCGACGCCTCCGACGTGCTGCTCGTGTTCGAAGGGGGCACGGGCGACAAGGGTGAGCCCGGTCAGCCCGCCTCGCAGAGCCTGATGGGTCTGGCGCTCGTTCGGGAAGGCGTCGACGGCGCGTACGACGTGCACATCGCGTTTCGCGGCAGCCGCAGCGGCTCGGCCTCTCGTGCTGCCCTGGAGGCCGTGTCCACCGACCAGCCCGAGGGCAACCCCGACTGGATCACCGATCTGGGCGTGCGGCCGATCGCCGTGCCCACCATCGCCACCGAAGGGCTCGTGGCCCGCGGCATGGCCACGTCGATGCTCAGCATCCTCCCGCAGGCGCTCGGCTGCCTCGATCAGGCCGTCGGCCGGATGCGCAGCGAGCCGCCGCGGCACGTGTACGTCACCGGTCACAGCCTCGGCGGCGGACTCGCCCAGATGTTCGCCAGCGCGATGCTCGACGGCGAGCGGGCGGCGAAGGGCGGCGCGGGCCTGCCGGAGGCGCTGCGGTCGTGGCCCTGGCAGGATCTCAAGCTCATCACCTACGGATCCCCCCGCGTCGGCGATCACGCGTGGGCGAAGGCGCTCACCGAGGACCGGCTGGGCATGCCGTTCTTCGGCGCTCGGTATGCGTACGATCACGACGCCATCGGGATCCTTGACCCCGACGTGCTCCCTCGGCTTCTCGATCCCACCCAGAGCGCCGGCTACCGCGTGCTCGCCCCTGGCGACCCCATCACGGGCTCCTACCTGGTGCCCGGTTTTCCGGTTGGACAGAGCGTCTACCTCGCTGATCCCGCCGAGACGGGCGGACCCAGCGCGGAAGACCACGAGCCGCCCCGCATCCGTGCGCTGATGCGGGATGTGTTCCGCGACCCCGACCGCATCCCCGCAGAAGCGTGGGCCTACCTGGAGCTGGACGAGCTCTCGCCCGATCGCAACCCCGACAACGCCGGCACCCGCGCCGAGTACGAGAAGCTGATCGAAGGCCAGCAGCGCTACGAGGGCGGACACGGCATCTGGGTCGACGACGCAGCCGTCACCACCAGCGTGGACCACTTCTTCCGGCTGCTCGACGAGCTCGACCCATGATGGAAGCCAGCGCTGCTGGGAGCAGGGGTTCCGCGATGGATGCCAACCGGAGTTGCCCGTGATCGCCGTGCTGACATGGTGCCTTCCTGTCGCGCTTGCCGGGGGCCTGCAGGTCGACGAGGTCGCACCACCTGTGGACCCGCTGCCCACCCTGGCCCCGGTCGAGGTGGCCCCGATCGCCCCGGTGACCCCGCCGCTCCCCGCTCCGATCTCGCTGGCCCCGGTGCATGCGGCGCACGCCCGAGCGCGCACCGGCCTGATCGTCCAGGCCACAGGAGGCGCGGTCGGCATCCTGACCCTGCTCGGCGGTGAGGTGCTCTACTTTGGCTGCGCCCTCGACAACGCCTGCATCACACCCGAGGCACGGGCCACGATGGGCGTGGGTGCCGGCGTCGCGATCGTCTCGATGGGGGTAGGCGGCGGCCTGATGGCGGAGGGTCACCTGCGCAGCGCCCACTTCTTCAGCAGCCATGGCGGCGACGGGCGAACGGCGCTGGCGGTCACCGGCCTCGCGCTCGACGGCGCAGCGGTGGGCCTGCTCGCCGGGGCCGTGGCGTTTGGACAAGGCGGCACCGGCCTGTGGGATGCGGCCGCCGCGACCGGCCTCACCTTGGGGGGTGCTGTGCTGTGGATCTCGTCCACGGCGGTCTCCGGGCGGCAGCTTCGGCGGTCGGCACGCCAGCTCGACGCGTTCGAGACCCCCACCGTGCGGCTGCGGGTGGCCCCGATGCTGGACCCCGCCTCCCGCACTGTCGGTGTGTACGGGATCTGGTAGACGGCAGCGTACAGAGCCGCCCCTACGCCGCCGGAGCCCGCGGTGCCGTCCCACCCTCCACCAGCCCTGGGTACGGGCTCAGGTAGCGCACGAGCGCCTCGCCCACGTCCGCGGCGGCCAGATGAGCGCGCGACCACGGGGGACGCGCCGGCTGCCACCCGGGTGCGAGCGCGTCGTGCGGCCACTCGGGGTTGGCGATCGCGGCCTTCCCCAGCACCACGAGGTCGGCGCCGGCTGCGAGCCCCGCTGTGGCGTCCTCGGCGGTCCACACGCCGCCCACCGAGAGCAGCGGCACCTCGGGCGGCAGCACCGCGCGGAACGCCGTGGTGACCGGGCCGCGCTCGGGCTCGAAGGGTGCCGGGGCCGTGATGCCGCGCAGGCTCAGGTGCAAGAAATCGATGCCGTCCTCCACCAGCCAGCGCGCCACCTGGAGGCTGTCATCGAGCACGAGGCCGCGGCGGTCGAACAGGTCCACCGGGGAGAGCCGCACGCCCACCACGAAGTCCCGACGCACCGAGGCGCGCACGGCACGCACCACCTGGCGCAGCAGGCGGGCGCGGTTCTCGAGCGAGCCGCCGTACGCATCGGTGCGCGGGTTGTCGGCTGGGCTGAGGAACTGGGTGAACAGGTAGCCGTTCGCGCCGTGCACCTCGACGCCGTCGAAGCCCGCCGCCTGGCTGCGCAGCGCCGCCTGCACGAAGTCGTGCACCACCTGGTCGAAGTCGGCCTCAGTGGCCCCGCGCGCACCGGGCTGGTCGGCCGTGGTGAGGCGCAGGCCCGGGGCGAGCTCAGCTTTGATCCCGCCATGGTAGAGCTGCACGATGCTCACGGCCCCCGCTTCACGCAGCTCTCGGGCGAGGCGGGTGAGACCGGGCAGGTGCAGATCCGAGGCCACCCCGAGCTGACCGGGCCAGGCCTTGCCCTCGTCGCTCACGTAGGCGGCCGCTGTGGACACCCAGGCGAAGCCGCCGCGCGCCCGGCGCGTGAGCCAGCGGATCTCAGTGTCCGAGAGGGTGCCGTCGGGGTTGGACTGGGTGTTGGTGAGCGGCGCCAGCGCCACACGGCCCGGCACCACCAAGCCGCTGCGAAGGGTGAAGGGGGAGGTCAGGTCGGTCACAGCAGCTCCAAGGCGGGCGCAACCCGTAGGCACGCAGCCTGTCCGGGGCAGGTCTGTGACCGAATGCGACGCGCGGCCCCACGACCTACGGGTTCACCTGGCAATGGCCCTCGCCGTCCACGTGGCCCAACGTCTCGGTGAGCGCGGCCAAGAAGTCTCCCAGACTGGTCACGTCACTGCGCGACCCCACCGCGTAGCCCAGCGTGGCCACCTGCACGGCGTCGAGCTCGACCTGCGTGAGCGTGCCGTCCTCGTCGGCGTCGGCCTCCACGAGCGCGAGCCCGCGCACCTCGGCGTCGGGGTTCTCGAGCCCGTCGTAGAAGAAGTGGTCCCCGTGGATCGTGAGCTGGGTCACCCGCTTGCCCCCGGCGGGGATCGTGAGCGCCTCGGGCTCGCACAGGTAGGTGGTGGTGGTGTCGAAGGTCCAGTCGAACATGACCTCGTCGGCCCCGCAGGTCACGGAACCGGCCACCGACAAGGAAGGACCGTCGCCCGGTGCCACAGCGAAGCGGGCGGTGGTGTAGGTGCCGGCAGGCACATCGCCCGAGCCCAACGTCTGTGCGCCGGCCTGCGTGAGATCGAACACCCCGGCAGGTGCGGAGGCCACCACGGCGTCGTTGCCGTCCAGCAGCGCCGCCTCGGTCACGCTCACCTCGAACCGGTCGAAGCGCGCGGAGCAGCCATCCGCAAAGATCTCGGCAGGCAGGCCCTCTTCGATGAACTCTTCCCCCCAGGTCTCGGCGGTCCAGGTTCCTGAGCCACAAGCGGCGAGCAGCAGGGCGGGGAGTGCGGTCGGTCGACGCATCATCGGTCAGTCCTCTCGGGTCAGGTTCCAGGTGGGCGTGCTCACCACGCCAAAGGTCACGGTGCGGTCGAGCACGCCGTCGGCGACGGTGAGCACGCCGTCAGCGTCCGCATCGGGTGTGCGCCAGTCGACGAACGAGAGCGCGTGGGCCAGATCGACCCCGACACGCAGGCCCGCAGGCGGCGCCTCGGCGTCGAGCGTGATCGTGAACGGGATGCCAGCGATGGCGCTGGCGGCTGGGACCACGAAGTCGAACGGGCGCTCTGTGCCGTCCACGACCGCGACCCCCGACAGCCGGGTGGGCGGCGTGCCCACGAGCTGCAGACGCGCTGTGGCCGTGGGTCCCTCGTAGCAGCGCGCCACCCCGAGCTCCGCGTCGCCGGCGAGCAGATCGAGCGACCACGTGCCCACCAGCTCACCCGTGAGGTCGCCCGCGAAGTCGTGCCCGGGGTGGGCCCACGCCGACGGCACCAGCGACGGGAGACGCCACGCAGCGCGGGCGTCGGCTGGACCCTCCAGCCACAGGTCCGCCAAGGTGGCCTCGGCGCGGGTGAGGCGCACGTCCACGCCGTCCACGGTCCACGTGGGCTCGCCGGCCGCGAAGCGTACGGGCACATCGAGCGGCGCCCGATCCGCCACACAGGCCGTCAGGACCAAAGCCACAGCCTTCAAAACCGCCTCCCGAATCCCAAGCGCAGCGCGAACGGTGCGCCGGCCGTGAGGTGGCGTGCGCCGAGTGCGCTGCTGGGCGCACTGCGATCCCAGCGGGAGACGTACACGAACTCCCCGTCCCGCCAGCGACTGGCCAGGAGGTTGTCGACATCGAGCGTCACCGACCACGGCCCCACCTCGACCTGCCCGGTGAGGTCGACGACGGCGGTGGCCTGGCTCGCGAAGCCGCCCGGCAACGGTCGCGGCCCCAGCACCCAGGTCCGCAGGCCGGCGGTGAGCTGCACGCCGCGAACCCGGAGCCGGTCGAGGTAAGCGCCCACCGTGGCCAGCACCCGTGGCGCGTAGGGGATGGGCTCACCGGTGGTGGCGTAGCGCCCGTCGGTGATGGAGAGGTCGGCCTCCAGCCTCACCGCGGAGGCCGGACGCACCGTGAGCCCGAGGTCGCCGCCGAGGCGCCGGGTGCTGCCGGTGGCGAGGTAGCGGGCCGCAACGTGGTCGAACACGATCTCGTCGGAGACGAAGGTGGCGTAAGCGTCGGCGCGTAAGCCCACGCGAGGGTGGGGATCGGAGGTGAGGCCCACCTCCACGCTGTCGGCGAGCGCCACCGGGGCCGCCCCGCCCTGCACCACGCCGCGGGCATCGGGCGAGCGAAACCCTCGCCCGTAGGAGACGTAGGCCGTGGCGAGGCCATCGGGGAACAGCGTCACCAGCGCCTTCGGCGCGAGCACAGGGGCCGACGCGGGGAGCGTGCCGCCGCCTACGTTCTCTCCGGCCACCACGAGGGCCTCAGCCCGCAGGCCCGGCTCGATCCGCAGCCAGTGCGTGGGGCGCAGCGGAAGGGCGGCCCACACGCCCACGTCGGCTTGGGTGGCCTCCCGCGAAGTGGCAGCCGTCAGCGGCTCGCCCTCGGCGTCCACCCGCTGCTCACCTTGGGTGAACGCATCCACCCGAGCCGACAGCCCCGCGCGCACGCCTACCCACCGCGGCGCTGACCACGCCAGCGTGGCGCGCACTCCGGCCGTACCGGCCTCGTGGGCCTGCAGCGTGCCGTCACCGCGCACCGGATCGGTGGTGAAGCCCGTGAAGTTCTGCTGCAGCGTGAGCGACCGCCAGCCGCCGTGCACCGAAGCCGTCCATGCCAGGCGCCCACCACCCGACGCCTGCACCGCGCCCAGCACACGCGACGAGATGCCGCCGCCCGAGCCCGGGTAGGCGCCGTAGAAGTCCATGCGGCCGGCGTCGACGTCGTCCACCCGCAGCGCGCCGGGGGAGTCGAAGGTGCCGTGGTACGCGAGCAGCCAGCTGCGCACCCGCAGATCGCCACGCTGCACCTCCCAGCCAAAGCCCCCGCGCGCCTGGAGCCAGGTGCGGCCGTCGCCCACGCCGCCGCCATTGTCGATCTCGGCCACCACGAAGGTGCCGCGCTCGCTGGCCTCGGGCCGCCACGCGAGGCTGGCCGCTACGCTGCGGTCGGTGCCGAGTGCGAGCGTGAACCCTCCGCCCGATCGCTCCAGCCCGAGTCGGTAGTCGGCCGAGCCCGCCACGGCGAAGTCGCCCACGTCGGCCCGCGCGGTTCCGGGCGACACGCGCAGCTCGCGCACCAGGGTGAGCGGCACGAAGGGCAGGTCCAGGTAGCCGTGGGCGTGCACGTTGGAGGGCTCGTTGATCGGCACCCCCTCCACCGAGACGGCCAGGTCGGCACCGTGCACGGCATCGAACCCACGCAGGAAGAACTGGTAGGCCTTGCCCCGTCCGCCGTGGGCCGATGCGTGCAGTCCGGGCATCGCGCGGAGGTAGTCGTCGGCGGTGCGCCCCGGCAGGGCGTCGAGCGTCGTGCGGCTCAGCACCCGCTCGCTCGCGCCGGTGCGATCCGCCTCAGCGACCACCACCACCTCCGCATCGACAGGCGCCGCGGGCTCGCCAGCCGTCGCCGCGCCGATCAGGGTGAGCGCAATCGACACTCAGGCGCATCCCGCCGCGACCACAAGTCGACCCTGACGCACGCCCTTGAGACCCACCACATGCGCCGCGTAGTGCTCCAACGCCGCTCGCGGCCCGCGCAGGGCCGAGACCTCCATGCACAGGTCGTGGTCGAGGTGGACGTGCATCGTCGAGAGCACGAGATGGTGGTGGTCGTGGGCCAGATCCACCAGGCGGTCGCTGATCGCGCGCTGGTTGTGGTCGTACACCAAGGTGAGGCTGGCGTGCACCGGCGTGTCGTCGTTGGACTGCTCGAGCACGGCGGCGCGCACCAGATCGCGCAGCGCCTCCGAGCGGTTGTTGTGCCCGCGGGACGCCACCAGCGCGTCCCAGGCGGCCAGGAGTTCGGGCTCGATGGTCATCGTGACGCGCTCGTAGTCGGCCACAGTAAGAACTCCATGCAGAATCGTAGGACTAGCCTAGGCCCGCAGCGCCGCCGAGAACCGCGGCAGGACGTCGCAGGATCGTCGCGCGGCGCCCGCCCTTCTCTCCCCCAAGCGCGGCCCGACGACATGCGGGGACGAAGCCGCGCGACCGCAACGGTCGGGTTGAGATATAAAGGCCTGGAAGAGCGAGGCGAGCCTGTGACGCGCTGGACCCTACCCCTCCTGCTGCTCGGTGCGGCGTGCGCTCCCCCTCCCGAGCCGGGCGGCACGTCGGCGGCGTCGATCGAGCTGATCCATCCTTCGCCCAGCGAAGCGGAGCTCGCCCTCGATCTCACCGGCAGGCTCTCGTTCCTCGTCGCCGTCGACATCGATGGCATCGAGTTCCTCACCCCGGGCTCGAACGACGAGAACGTGGAAGGCGAAGGGCACTACCACTTCACCCTCAACGGCGAGTACATCGGTGCGCCGGCCGAGCGGGCCTACGAGTACGTGTCCGAGATCGCTGAGTTCCGCATCGGGCAGGAGATGTCGCTGCGCGTGTCGCTGCAGGGCAACGATCACCGCGATCTCGACCAGTTCGCCGACTGGGAAGACATCGCGGAGTTCACCGTGGTCGGTCCCCGGAACCCATGAAGAACTCCACCGCCGAGTCGGCGGGAAGGCGCCGCTTTGAGCTGAAGAAGCGCATCGGTGCCGGTGCGTTTGGCGAGGTGTTTCTCGCCGACCAGGTGTCGGCCGGGGGCTTTCGTCGCCTCGTGGCGCTCAAGGTGCTGAACGAGAGCGCCGCTAGGATGAAGGAAGCCTCCAGTCGCATGCGCGACGAGGCCCGCATCCTGGGTCGGCTCTCCCATCGCCACATCGTGGAGGTGCTGGATCTGGTGCAGCTCGGCGATCGCTGGGCCGTGGTCATGGCCTACGTGCCTGGCGCCGATCTGGAGCGTGCGCTCAACCTGCTCGGCGATCAGGGTCGCGCGATCCCCGGCCCTGCAGCCTGTGCGATCGGCGCGGCGGTCGCGCGCGCGCTGCACGCCGCCTGGCTCGCCGACGATGGTAAGGGCGGCACCCTCAAGGTGGTCCACCGCGACATCAAGCCGTCGAACGTGCGCATCACGGCCGACGGCGAGGTGAAGGTGCTCGACTTTGGTGTCGCGCGCGTGGATCTCGAAGGTCGGGAAGCGCTGACACGAAGGCCGGGCCTGATCGGCACCGAGATCTACATGGCGCCGGAGCGTCTGCTGCTCGAAGGCGATGGCCCCGAAGGCGATGTGTACGCGCTCACGGCCACGATGGTGGAGCTGCTCCGCAGCGACGCGCTCGGCCGCTCCCCTGTGCGCGACGAAGCCCACGCCAAGTTGGTCGACGACGCCATCCAGAGCCTTGATGGCAAGCTGCAAGGTCCCCCCGAGGTGGTTCAGAGCGTGCTCGATGCGCTGCGCGCCGGTCTGGCGGCCGATCCGAAGGCGCGCCCCAGCGCAGCCGACCTCGTGCGGATCTTCGATGAGGGCGCCCGTCGGCTCGAAGGTGCGGCGCTCGCCACGGTGTGCGCCGAAGTGGTCGCGATGAGCGATGCCTCGGGGGATGACGAGGTGCGCACCACGTCGGGCACGCTCATCGAAGGCTCCTCCCCGATGTCGCTGCCCACGCTCGCTCCGCTCATGGACGATGTGGAGCCCGAGGTGCGTGTGCCCTGGCACTACTACGTGCTGGCCGGGCTGCTCGCGCTCTCGGGTGTGGCCATGCTGATGGCCAACCCGGGCTCGATGGTCGCCCCTGCGCCCACGCCGGTGCGTGCTGTGGAGCCGCCGCCTGCAGCGGCCGCGGTGGAAGCGCCGGCGGAGGCCGCTCCTGCTGCTCAGATCGCGGCGGCAGTCCCCGAGGTTCCGGTCGAGGCTGCGCCCGTGCCCAAGCCCGCCGAAGCGCCCGCGAAGAAGCCGAAGCCCGTCGAGACGCAGGCGCCTGCGGGGGAGGCGGCGCCCGAGCCCCAAGCGCCGCTCGGGCCTCCGGTGTCGCGCGCGATGTTCGCTGTGGCCGATGTGAGCGCCATCGAGGTGCGCTGCGGCAACCAGACCTTCCGCGGCACCACGTCGGTGCGAGCGGTCGACTTCCCCGCAGGTACCTGCACCGTGCACGTCGAGCGCGAGGGCCAGTCGTCGTCCGCCCGGGTGCAGGTCGACAGTCCGCGCGAGGTCCACTGCACGCTGGATGGCGGGAGCCTGTCATGTCGCTGATCTTCGCGTGGTGCTTGGCCGCAGCAGGCGCTGCCGAGGTGGTGTGGCTGGATGCCATGCCCGCACCGGAAGACGCCGCGCGGGTTGCGGCCTACGCGGGTGCCACCCGCGCGCCCTACACCGCCGAAGACCTCCGCTACGCCGCCACCGACTTCGGCGCGTCCGATGTGGCGGCCTGGGAGTCCCTGAGCACCGCGCTCCGCGACGTGCGGGCGTTTGAGACCCGTCTGGATGGCGAGCTCGTGATCCTGCGCGATCTGGCCCGCCCCATCGAGGCGATCACGCTGCTGCCGGATGAGGCGGCACGCGAGCGTCTGTTCGCGGCCTTGGCGTATCAGGGCTTCGCTGTCGATCGTTACTTCGGTGAACGACTCGCGACGGATCCCCGCGGAGAGCCCGCGCGCATCGTGCTCCCCGATGGACGCGCTGTGCCGCTCCCGTGGCTCGACGCGATGGCCATCGACCCGGAGCGGTCGCCGTCGCCCTACGAGATCGCCGAGGCACCCCAGCGGGCGCACTACTCGGCGTTCAAAGCACCCGTGGCCTCGCTGCTCCCAGGGCTGCTGTCGCTCGACGGTGCCCTGCCCGAGGGTGCTTCCCTGGTGATCGACGGTCGACCCGTCGTGCTGGATGCTTCCGGTCAGGTGCGCCTGCCGCCCGGTCGGCACTTCGCCCACCTCGCGCGCAGCGGGCACATCCTCGCTCGGCATGCGTTCCGCCTGGAGCCCGCGGGCTCGGCCACGCTGGCGCTCGCGCTCGGTGACGAGGCCTGGACGGCCTGGGTGGCCGACCTTCGTGACGACGGCCGCGTGGGCGTGCCCGACGCGCTGGCCCCGGCGGTGCAGGCGCTGGGCGGCGAGGTCGTGGTCGCCTGGACCGAGCGATCGGGCGTGAAGGTCGCGCGGCTCACCCGCAGCGGCACCGAGCCCGAGCGTCTTCCTTCCGCACGCACCGAGAGCGGGAGCGATGGCCGCCTCCTGGTGCAGGTCGGTCTCGGAATCGGAGCCGGCTGGTTCAAGTCCGGCGACTTCTACCTGCAGGATCCTGCGAACGTGCCGCGCACGGTCGATGCGGTGAACGCCGCCGCGCTGCAAGGCGTGGTCGATGTCTCGCTGCAGAAGGGCCTGTTTCGCGCCAGCGTGATCGGCGACTTTGGCGTGCCACTCGGCGCGTACCACGTGGCGCTCACCGGCGACACGGCGATGCGGCTTCGCCCCGATGTGAGCCTGGGCCTCGGCGTGAAGTGGGCGCAGGTCACCGCCGGCTTCTTGTTCCCGTACCACCCCAGCGTAGGCGCGCGGATCACGGTGCCTGTTTGGAAGGGCCTGGAGGTGCTCGGGTCGGGCAAGGTGGGCATTCCCATCGAGCTCGCGCGCGCCACCGGTGGCGAGGCCTGGCGAGGCGAGCCCGTCATCACGCTGTGGGCGGGCATCGGCTGGCGCTTCGGGGTCCCTGTCGGGAAGTAGCTCACCAGCGCAGGCGATGGGTGGACCCGATGGCCGTGATCGTCGACGGCTCCACGCCCGCCCGGCCAGCGAGCTGTGGCCAGGCCCGAACGGCCTCCACCACCTCGCTGAGCACCTGGTTCGCGCGACCCCGCTTGAGCGGGAGCACCTGTCCCACAGCCTCCAGGTCGGCACGATCGAAGCCGTCGCGCTTCCCGTTCACGGTCATCTGGTGCGAGGCGGTCCACGCGCCGCTGGGGTTGTAGGACCAGGTGACATCGTAGGCCGGCGAGAGGGACCACCGCCCCGTGCGGTCCATCAGGAAGGCGATGTTCTTGACGTGGTCGTCTTGGTTGCGGGCCACCACGTTGAACACCATCCGACGGAACTGCTGCTCGCGCTCGGCGGCGCCCAGGCCCAAGCGCCGCATCACGTCGAAGGCCACCTCGTAGCCGTGGGCCCCGGCGGCGTTGAAGTCGAGGTGGGCGAGCGCAGCGAGGGACTGCAGGTGCAGGCGACCGCCGTCGTCGGTTCGATCGAAGCGACGGGTCATGAAGTGCCTGCGACCCCCTTCGTCGAGCAGGCGACACGGGCTCATCGTGATGCCCGCCGCGACCGCCATGTGGTGGTAGGCCAGCTCGATGACGCCGAAGCCCTGCGGATCGGCCAGCTCCTTGTCGCGGTTGTTCGTGATGCCGTCGAACTTCAGCAGCCACTGCGAGAAGCCGCTGCCCGCGTCGGTCTGGCCCGAGCGCACTTCCCCGGTGGTGGGGTTCCACGCGATCAGGGCCTTCGCCCGTGCACCGCCCGCGCTCGTGCCCACCTGGAGGATGTCGCGCAGCGCCTCCGCGCTGGGTTCGTGAAGGGACGCCGAGAACCGCTGCCGCTCCTGCAGCACCTCGTTGGCCAGCGCCACCAGCGCTGCGACGTCAAGTGACTCTCCTCCACGCGCCGAGGGCCCCTCGGCCGGCTCGAACGCTAGGGCGCCCATCGCGCGGTTACCGATGTAGGCCAGGCGATCGAGCGCACCAAACGACGCGGGATCGCGACCCTGACGAGCGAGCCACGTGTCGATCAACGCGTTGCCGTAGCGATCCGGGAGCACGTCGGCCACCAGGCCGGGCAGACCGCGAAACGCAGCCTCGGGCAGGCCCGGGAAGCTGTAGACGCGCTCGGTCAGCGGCATCGTGAGCGGCGCCACCTGAATGCCACTGCCCACGAAGCCGGGCTCGTACTCGAAGGCCGCGGCGGGCTCGCCGGGCGGCCAGGCCAGCGCGCCGATGCGCGTGCCCCACAGCTTCACCGCGAGCACCCGCACCACGCTCACTCCTTCCACGTCCACGGCGTGGGCGAAGGCGCAGCCCCTCGGCCCGATGCCCGCTGACGACGCACACGCTGCGGCTTGAGCAGCGCCAGCGGCCGGACGGGATCCGCCGGCAGCACGGCCTCCAGCCGATCCAGCCGATCCAGCACCCGCAGCACCCGCAGCAGGCTGGCGAGCTGCACCGAAGCGCCCGCCTCCAGGCGCTGCAGCGTGGGCACGGACAGACCCGCTTCTTCGGCCAGCTGCCCCTGGGTGACGTTCCTCGCGAGTCGATGGGCCTGCACCCGTCGACCCAGCTCAGCGAGCACCGCCTCGTCCGTCCACGCCGCCTGGATGGTCATGAACATCATCTACGATGTTTTATTGGCCAGTGCAACCATGATGGCATCACGAACGATGCCTTACAGAGGCTGCACGAGCAGATGACCTAACGCATCATCCCCGATGGGATAGGTCACAACACGCATGCAGCGCATCATGTTTGATGCGTTAACTCGGAGCGCCGCGTCGATGCAGCTCCGCCCTTCGCTGCGTCGTTCCCACGACGGGTGAGAGCCGGGCACCCCGAGACCCCGAAGGGTCCGACAC
>CAYNFK010000039.1:0-39448 GCA_964396405.1 uncultured Enterobacteriaceae bacterium | reverse complement strand
GGCGCAGCGCCCAGTTCAAGCCGTTGTGACCCACGAGCTGCGGGAGCAGCACACACGCCACCATCGCGGTCACGTCGGGGCCGGAGAAGCCCCACAAGCGAGTCTGTGTGGCGAGCGCCACGGGTGCCAGCAGGAGCGTGGCGGTGCCGGTCACGCCCGCCGCGTAGGTGGAGAGCGCCACCCGAGCGCGCACCCGGCGACCCAGCAGCAGGTAGGCGGCCGAGAGCACGCCTCCCACGGCAGCGAGGAGGTCCCCCTGCCAGGTCACCCGTCCAGACGACTCACCTGCCATCAGCGCTGCACCCATCACGGCGATGCCGGCACCCAACAGGAGGGTGGTGTGAGGGCGTCGCCGGTGCATCCAGGCCTCGGCTACGCCCACCCAGAGCGGTGCGAGGCACACGAGCAGGGTGCTGTGCAGCACGGTGGTGCGAGAGAGTGAAGCGAACCAGGTCACGAAGTGGGCGGCCAGGCAGCCCCCCGAGAGCAGCACGGCGAGTCGGTCGGGCCCCTTCGGCAGGCTGCGCACCGCGGGCAGAACCAGCAGCGTGCTCCCAGCGCAGCGCCAGAACGCAAGCGCCAGCGGGCTCGCTTCGTCCACGGTGCGCACGAGCACCGCGGAGCTGCTGACCGCGACGAGCGCCGCGCCGAGCACGACAACCAGCCGCAGCTTCGAGACCTCGCTCATGGGCATCCCCAGGTGGCCCTATGCGCTAGCTCCCGCGCGCCTGCTCGACACGCACCGCGCATCGTGTGAGCCACGGGCGATGTCGAAGCACGTGACATTCCTTGGCTGTGGCACGATGGGGCGCGCCATCTTGGGCGGCCTGTTGGCCGATCCCGGTCGTGGCGAGTGGACCTTCGAGGCCACCGTGCGACACGAAGCGTCGGCCACGCGCCTCGCGGCCGAGGTCCCCGTTCCGGTGGGCATCGACAGCGTGGCGGCCGCGGAGCGCGCAACCATCGTCATCGTCGGGGTGAAGCCGCAGAACGTGCGGGAGCTGCTCACGTCGCCCGGCATGCGTGAGGCGCTGGCTGGCAAGCTCCTGATCAGCGTGTGCGCAGGCGTCACCACGGCCCAGCTCGCGCGGCTGGCACCCGAGGCTCGGGTGCTGCGCGCGATGCCCAACACGCCCGCGCTCATTGGCGAGGGCATGACCACCCTCGCCCCCGGCCCGGGCGCCACATCCGCCGATCTTGCCGACGCCGAGCGCGTGTTCGGTGCTGTGGGTCGTGTGCGGGTGCTCGATGAGAAGCACCTCGACGTGGTCACGAGCCTGTCGGGCAGTGGTCCCGCGTTCGTGTGCGTGATGCTCGAAGCGATGGCCGATGGGGCCGTGATGATGGGCCTGCCACGCGATGTGGCGATCGAGCTTGCTGCGCAGACCCTGCAAGGGACGGCGCGGATGGTGCTCGAGACGGGGGTCCACCCGGCGGCGCTGCGCGACCGGGTCACCACCCCGGCGGGCTGCACGATCGCGGGCCTGTTTCGGATGGAAGAGGGTCGCGTGCGGTCCACGCTGGCCCGCACGATCCAGGAGGCCGCGCAAGTGGCCGCCGGCCTCGGCAGTGACGACGAGAACCCGGGCTGCTGACCCCCGCATCGGCTAGGAAGCGGCGAGACGGAAACCCTTGATGTCGTGGTCGCGCCCCTCCCTGGTGACTGGTCTGCTCGCCGTGTTGCTTCCGCTGGCGGTCTTCGCTGGGGCGGCCTCGTTGCTGCAGCAGCCCGAGCATGCCGAGGGGCGCACGCTCGCGATGGACCGCTCGCTGCGGCAGGCCGATGAGGTCGAGGTGGTGGTGCTGGGCTCCAGCCTTGCGCGCACCAACGTGGACGTTGCGGTGCTCGCCGATGGCTTGGGCATCGCACGGCGCAACGTGGTGCTGCTCACGCTGCCGAACGCCACGGCACCGCACTGGTATGCCGTGCTGAAGAACCGGGTGTTTGCGCGCGGTCACCGGCCCAAGCTGGTGCTGATGGTGGGTGCGCTCACCACGATGGTCACGCCCGAGGTGTTGATGGACACCTCGGTGGACCGCCTCATCGAGAACCTCACCGATGACGAGCCGGTGATCGCTGCCAAGGTCTTCGGAACCGACGATCCCACCCTGTTCCGCTGGCTCTACCTGCGGGGTCAGGCCTGGGACCTGCGCGACCAGGCGATGGAGGCGTGGCGGAACGCTGCGCTCGGCCTCGTGTTCCGGGGCAAGCTCACCTCGGACGCGGGTGCGCGGCTGGCCGATCGGGCCAACGAGGTGGTGTTCGCCGACGAGAAGATGGCGTACGAGCTGCACGGCGGGGTCGGTACGGGCCTGTACGTCGGCGCAGTGGATGAGCTGTCACTCGAAGGTCTCGATGTCGCCAACGCCTCGCTGATCCCCGACATTGCCGAGCTGGTGAACGCGCACGGCGGACGTGCCGTCTTCGTGCGCACCCCGTTCCCGCCGAGCAATCAAGAGAACGATCTTGTGCCGCCGTCGGTGGAGCAAGAAGCGCTCGAGGTCGTCGAGGAGGTCGGTGCCACCTACCTCGACCTGCGCTCGCTCAACCTCGACGACCGCTACTTCCGCGACATGCGCCACATGAGCCAGGAGGGCGCTCAGCTGTTCACCCGGGCCGTGGCCGCGCTGCTCCGCACGCAAGGCCTCGCGGGTCGCCGGGCGGGTCAGGGTGAGGTGCAGCCGATCGCGCCGGTGCGCACCGAGCGCAGCCCTCACGCTTCGGACCTGCTTGCGGGGCTGGAGCTGCGGTCGCTGGGCGCCTGTGCCTGGGAGGTCTCCGCGCCGGGTCTGAACGTGCTGGGGGAGGGCGACGCGATCCGCGCAGGTGCGTCGCCGCTGCGTGTGCGGGTGAGCAACGTGTTGATCCCGAACCAACCCGGTGACGTGTCCACGTGCACGCCGGGCATGGCCTGGGAAGCAGGTCGACTTCGGGTGGTCGTGCCGCGTGAAGCTGGACCCACGGAGCCCACGGTGGAGCTGGCACCTGAGGTGAGCTTCCCCGTGCCGGGGGACCTCGCAGAGGCGTGGTGGATCTACCCGGGCTCCACGCTCACCCTCTCGTTCGAAGGCGCCTGGCCCTACCCGGCGGGTGCTTACGACGTGCTCTTCAAGGGCACCGCGTGGGGTCCTGAACGTCCGCTGGATGTTCAGGTCGCTGGGTATCCGGTGGAGGTCCGCGCGTCGGGTCAGCGGCTCTCGGCCCACGCCACCCCGCAGCTTCCGCCCGACGGCCCGTGGACGCTGACCCTCTCGGTGCCCGCGGACGGGCCGTTTGTGTTGGTCCAGAACCTTCGCCTGGGACGCGCACCGTTCAGCGTACACCTGGTCGGTCTTCCCGAGGCCCTCGCCGGCGCGTCGGTGCGCATCGTCGGCGGTAAGGTCGAGGACACCGAGGTGGCCCCGGTGTTCGCTGCGCCGCCCCCCGAGGTCGTGATGGACGGTCCGATACGGCTGCTGCCGCGGGGCATCGGGATGCTGCCGGTGTCGGCCTACCGTGCCCTCGCGGATGCAGCGACGAGCCGCGCCGTCAGCGCGCACAAGTGCTCGCCGTTGCGGGCGCTGCACGACGGAAAGCCGCTGCCGCTTCACCACACGAGCTGCACCGAGGTGGCGAGCCTCCGTGGCGGACGCGCGTGCCACGCGGGCAACGTGCTGTACGTGTCGCCGGAGAGCGGATCGCCGTCGACAGGGGCGTGGACTGTGGATCTGGACCCGTCGCGCCTGTGTGAGCGCCGCAACACGAAGAGCACCACCCCGCTGCGAGGGGCGATCTGGCTCTACCCAGGAGACTCAGCGCGGTTCACCGTGCCCGATGCACGGCTAAGCACCTTTCTCGACGGGGCCAGTCTCCTGGAGGTGGCGGCGGACCCGATCGGCGCCAGTGGCGAGAGCAGCCTGCAGCTCACCCTGGAGGTCGGCGGCAACGCGGTGCTGAAGGAGACCATGGTGTCGGCAGCGGGCGGACGCTCGTACGTGCGGCGTCGCCTGGATCCGGCGCTGCCACCACGGGCCACGGGCGTGGTGCTGTCGCTGTCCAACCCCAGCGATGTCGCCTGGCTGGTCGTGCTCGCAGCCCTGTCTGAGGACCCCACAGGCGAAGGTGTCGCCGATGCCACCGAGCGCGGGGAGGGCACGGAGAAGGCAGGCTCGCCCGACGACGCAGCGGCCGAAGCGCCCAGCCTGGAGGAAGGTCTGATCAGCGAGGCGTTCACCGGTGCTGTGCGCTGGTCGCGTGTCGGCACGCCGCCGCTCTTGAGCCCCCCGAAAGACCTCCGGGTGGTGCGCGAGCGCCTCGTGGAGGGTCAGCTCTTCGCGCTGTGGACCGTCAGCAACCCGTCGCTGGAGCGACGCGGCTATGGGCCCTGGAGCCCCCTGCGTTTGGAAGTGGGTGGGCAGCTTCTGCGACCCCTGCCGGACCGCAACGGGCTGCGCGACGAGGGCACCGAGGGCGGCTTCTTGCACATCGGGCAGGCTGTGGTGCTCCCCAAGGGGTCGGCAAAGGCCGAGCTGAGGTCCCTGCTCGAGCCGAGCGTGCCGATGGAGGGCGCCGACGGCCCTGTGGTGTGGGTCTACCCAGGCACACGCGTGGTGGCGTCGGTCACCGATCCGGCTGCGCTGCCGGGTCGCAGGGTGCGCGCGCGCATCGACCAGCTCGCGTCCGAAAAGGCCGGTCCCGGACCCGCGCCGATGCTGCGGGTAGGCGAGGCGTCGTCCGGGTTTGCCGTGGCCGAGCAGGGGCTCGTCGCCGAGGTGGAGCTGAAGGGGGCCGGGCCGTGGGAGGTCGCTGTGGAGGTGCCCGTGGGTGGGGCCTACACGCTCTGGCTTGGCCTGGACCTGATCGGCGGGGAGCGGTCGCGCACGGTGTGGGCCACGCCGGTGCAGGCGCCCGTCACGGCCGACTAGACCCGGCGACCCTCGGCCACGTCCACAGCGTGCTGGGCGTGCTTGCGCAAGATGGCGCCGAAGTCGGCCCGCGTGTTCAGTCGCCGAGACAGCGCGTAGAGTCCGCCCAGCGCCCGATGCAGCATGATGACATGCCTGGGGGCCCGGACGTCGGGGAAGGGGATCAGGCCCCGGATTAGCGGCTGCATGTCCTCCAGCAGGTTCTCGCCGGCGACGCCCATCGCGACCTCGCCGTGGTCGAAGGCCCGCACCATGCCGAGCAGCATCCGCCACAGCGCGTGGCCGGCCTCGGGGTCGCGACCGTCCCAGGCACCGAGCGCGATCGCACCTTGCAGCGCGGCCTCCTTGTCGTGGTCGAGCAGGGCGAGGGCCGTGCGGCCGTAGGTGCCGATCCAGTAGGGGTCGAAGCGCTTCACGCAGCCGAAGTCGAGGACACCCACACGGCCGTCGGCCTCGAACAGGTAGTTGCCAGGGTGCGGGTCGGCGTGGAGCGTGCGGTGGATGAACACCTGCTCGTAGTAGAAGGCCGTGAGGGTGGCGCCGGCGCGGGCCTTCGCTTCCGCCGACGCCGTGCTCACGAACACGTCGAGCGGAACGCCCGGCAGACGGTCCATCGTGAGCACGCGCTCGGTGGACCAGCCGGGGTGGGAGCGGGGGATGCGCAGGCGCGGATCATTCCCGAAGGTGCGCTCGTACTCGACGAGGTTGGCGGCCTCTTGGAGGTAGTCGAGCTCCTCGCGTAGGCGGTCGCGGATCTCGTCGAAGATGTCGTCGATCTCGGCGGCGGTACGACGCAGCACCCGCCCGGTCACCAGCAGGGTCTTGAGCGTGGCGAGATCGGTGTCGACCGACTTCTCGACGCCCTCGTGCAGCACCTTGACGACCACCTCGCGCCCATCGGGCAGGCGGGCGAGGTGGGCCTGCGCGAGGCTGGCGGTGCCGAGCGGGTTCGGATCGAAGAACGAGAACGCCTCGGTGAGCGGGCGCTCCAGCTCGCGCTCCACCGTGGTCTGAATCGACGTGAACGGCAGCGGCGTGGCTTCGGCGTGCAGCGTGGCGAAGACCTGGCCCACCTCTTCGGGCAGGTCCATGTGCTCGGCGAACATCGCCACCTGCTGGCCCAACTTCATCGCGGCGCCCTTGAGGCGCGACATCGTGGCCACCACATCCTTCGCGTTGTCGATGTGGAGCCGGTCCATCACCTCACGGCCCACCGGGCCGGGGGAGAACACGTCGGAGAGGCGCTGCCGGACGTAGGTCGTGGTGACGCGCCCCGTGAGGCCACCGATGGCCGCGAGGCGTGCGAACCTGGAGGGGGGCTTACCGTCGCTCATGGGTCGGGGGCTAACCGCGGGGCCGCAGGGCGGGGAGCGCTGTCACCGCCTTGCGACGACACGGCACACAGCGTACCTTTGCGCCGCCGCCGGAGTCGGCCGGGTTCATGCACTTCATCGCGCTCGACTTCGTGGCGTTCATGGCCGTGGTGTTCGGCCTCTACTGGGGCTTTGGCCTCGTGGCGCATCCGGCGGTCCGGGGTCCCGTGAGCGCGGTGCTGCGTGCGTTCGGCGTGAAGCCTGAGCACGCCGACGCGCTGGTGCCCGATCTGCCCCGGGTGCTGCAGAACCTCATGCTGCTTGTGGCCAGCGCGGTGTTCTACGGCTGGGTCCACCCGTGGTTCTTGGTGCTGCTCTACTTCTCGGCCCTGCTGGACTACGGCGTAGGGCGCGGGCTTGAGACGTACCCCGCTCACAAGCGTGCCCTCCTCGGTCTGAGCTTGCTCGGCAACCTCGGGATGCTGGGCACGTTCAAGTACTTCAACTTCTTCGTGGAGAACGTGGGCGCCGCGCTGGAGACGGCGGGCATCCAGGCCCACCTGCCTGTGCTGCAGGTGCTGCTGCCGGTGGGCATCTCCTTCTACACGTTCCAGACGATGTCCTACACGTTCGACGTCTACCGAGGCCGGCTGCAGCCTCGGCGGAACCTCGTTGACTACCTCGTCTACGTCAGCTTCTTCTCGCAGCTCGTGGCGGGCCCGATCGAGCGGGCCACGGCCCTGCTCCCTCAGGTGGAGCGACGCCGCACCTTCGAGCTCGACAAGGTGGTGTCGGGCCTGGGGCTCGCGCTGTGGGGGGCCACCAAGAAGGTCGTGATCGCCGACACCCTCGCGCCGTATGTGGACGAGGTCTTCATGACCAAGGACCCCGCGTTCATCATGGTGCTCGCGGCCCTGTTCGGGTTCGGCGTGCAGATGCTGGCGGACTTCTCGGGCTACACCGACATCGCGCGCGGCACGGCCCGGATGCTCGGCTTTGAGCTGGTGGAGAACTTCGACCGCCCGTACTCGGCGCTCTCCACGCCTGAGTTCTGGCGCCGCTGGCACATCAGCTTGTCGAGCTGGGTGGGCGACTACGTCTACACGCCGCTGCTGCGCTCGGGTCGACCCGGTGCGGGTCGCACCATCTTCGCCACGATGACCACCTTCTTCCTCGTGGGCCTCTGGCACGGGGCGAGCTGGAACTTCATCGTGCTCGGGCTCTACAACGGCCTGTGGATGGTGATCTACACTTTCCTCGTGCCGGCGATCCCGCGCCGCCTCAAGGGCAACCTCGTGCTCGACTTCGGGGCGTGGGTGTTCCACACCCTGGTGGTGCTGCAGCCCACGGGCCTGCTGTTTCGCGAGGTGAGCCTCAGCCGGGCGTGGCAGCACGTGAACCAGCCGTGGTTCGCAGCCACCTACGAGGAGCGTGTGGCGGCCGCGATCGTGTTCTCGTTCGCCATCCTGGGCACGATCCCGCTGAACTTCTCGTTCTGGTTCAAGGACAAGGTGCTGCCGCGCCTGCAGACGTCGGAGTGGTTCTTGCCGCTGATGACCACGTGGTGGGCGATCGAGATCGTGCTGATGTTCTTGTTCCACCGGGATGCGACGGGGGACTTTATCTACTTCCAGTTCTAGGCCACGCAGCGCGGCTACTTCGCCGCCAGCCGCTCCGCGGCATCCCCGGCGCCGATCGCCATGTAGTACCGGAACAACGTGGACAGCGCGACGTCCTTCCCGGCCTCCAGGTCGCTGACCAGCGCCTGAGTGGACCCCATCTTCGCGGCGACGGCACGCTGGGTGAGGCTGGCGTCTTCCCGTCGCTTTCGCAGGTGAAAGGCGAGAACCTTCAGGGCGGCCAAAGCCTCGATGCGGGCACGGGCACCGGGGTGCGCAGCTTCCTCAAGGTCGAGATCTCGATCCAGGTCGTCGCGCATCATGGTCTACTTCGCTACCAGGCGCGCCACCGCGTCCCCAGCACCGATCGCCGCATAGTACCTGAACAGCGTGGAGACAGCGACGTCCTTCCCCGCCTCCAGGTCGCTGACCAGCGCCTGGGAGGATCCCATCGTGTGGGCCACCGCTCGCTGACTGAGGCCCGCGGCTTCGCGTCGCGTCCGAAGGCGGCTCGCCAAGCGCTTCCATGCGACGAGCGCCTCGATCCTGGCGCGGGTGCCCGGGCTGGCGGCTTCGATCTCGTCGATGTGGCGGTCCAGATCGTCACGCATGGTGTCCTCCGTTCAGCTTGGCAGGTATCAACGAACGTGTATCACTGTCGCCCACGCAGCCGCCATTCGGTCAGACGCTGATCTGCCAGTCCGATGAAGCGATTGGGGGTGCTCGCGGACTTCTTCTCGAACGCTAGAATGGCCAGCAACACCTGCCCGCGCAGCCCTTCGGTGGCCAGCAGCACCCGATAGGCGGCACCCTCCACGGTGACGCGCACTTCGTAGATCTCGCCCCGGAGGTGTCTGGCCTCGCTGAGCCCTTCATCTCGCACCCACATCATCTCGGCGAGCACAGCGGCTCTGTGCGTCGGAGAGAGCGCGTCGATGAACTCTTTCGCCGGCGATCGGCCGCTTTCCGTCGTGTAGTACCGCCAGCGCCTGCGGACGACCCTGTGGGGCGGCCACGGCGCCTTCACAGCGGCACCGTGCTGTCGACGACGACGGCCTTGGTGCCGACGACCTCGTGGCACAGGAACGGCATGGATCCCTCCTCGGCGGTGGTGTGCGTCCGACCTGGCGTGTCGGACGCCTCGGGCACCATGGGGACGGCCCGCCCCCTTTTCGTCCCCGCCGTAGCGCTGCGGGTGGAGGTCGCGGACGCGGTCGGCACGCAGACTGCCGCGGAGCGTGTCGGTCCTGCTCTGCGGTCTCGCGAGGGTCTTGCCACCCCCCGCGCGACGGGCGATCCCGGGTGCTACGGTGCCGCTTCGGAGGTCCTGTTGAAGCCCACAACGCTCACCGCTTGGCTTGCCGTCGGCTGGCTGTCGGCCTGTGCCGGCCCCGTCGTGGCGGACAAGGACGACACCGGTTCCGACGACACCGACGTGGACTCAGATGACACCGACATCGCCACGGACGACACGGACCCACCGACCGACGACACCGACGCCACGGACGAGACCGACGCCACGGACGACACCGACGCCACGGACGACACCGACGACTCGGACCCGCCGACGGACGACACGGACCTGCCGACCGACGACACGGACCCGCCGACCGACGACACCGACCTCCCCCCGACGCTCCTCTGCGCCGCACCACCGCCTGCGGCCGTCGCGCCCACCGTGCTGTGGTCGGGGACCCTGTTCACCGACTTCGACGAAGGGGCGCTGTCGGGGACCTTTGGCTCCTCGGGCGTGCGGGTGTTCGCCGATCAGACGGCGCTGAGCGCCTTTCTCACGACGATCAGCGCGCCTGCGGTCACCGCCGACTTCGAGCTGGTGGACGTGATGGCGGCCTGGTTCTACGTCAGCTCCACCTGCGGCGCAGACCTCGACCTCCTCGCCTGGCATGATGACGCCGGCGTCACGCAGATGGTGGCCGAGTACGAGAACAGCTCACGCTTCTGCTGCATCGTGTGCGACATGCTCGCAGGCCAGGTGGAGGTGGTGAGCTTCCCGAAGGGCACCCCCACAGCCCAGGCGTGCCTGGAGCCCACCGGCGGTTGCACGATCGGCGACACGGGAACCTGCGGACCCTGAACGACCGACGCCGGCTTCAGCCCGGGCGACCGCAGCAGGTGGGATCGAGCACGACCTCCCCCGGGGGATGCGGCCGTGTGCCGCGCCGGTAACCACCCCACACGTACCAGCCTCCGATGCGGAGCACGAGCCAGCCACCCCAGGCCTGGAAGACGTTGGCGTGGTGGTCGCCCGACAGCGCGATCTCGCGCCACATGGCGTCGGCGAAGGCGCGCGTGACGGGCCGCCCGTCGAGCTGGCCGGTCACGTACAGCCAGTCATGGGCAACGCCCGCCAGATCCACGCGCGACCAGTGCACCACGCCCGCCAGCAGACCCGGCACCGAGCTGTAGTCGGTGACGAAGCCAGGCGGCACCGTGATGATCTGGCCGTGGACGTCGAGCACCAGCTCGCGCAGCAGCACCCGCCGACCGTCCTTTGCGCGCTCGGTACGCAGCGGGCCGCGCCCGCGTCGAAACGACTCTTCACCGGGAAGGTAGCTCCATGTGGTCATCGATCCCCCTGGGAAACCGCGTGCGATGCGGCGCTCGGCGGGGAGCGTACATCGTGCGGGCCTTCACGAATCGATCTAAGCGAGCGAGAGCCGCCCCTCCCGACCTTCGAGATCCCGTGCCCGTGCGACGCTGACGTTCGTTGTGTGGTCACACCGCACCGCACCGACTGAATCCGCTCCCGGCCTCGAACGCTTCATGGGTCGGCTCGGACGAGCCGGAACCCTGTGGTGAAGTTCTTAGAGTCTGGCGCGATCGTTCCACGGTAGGCGATGCGTTCGTACTCGGCGACGCTGGCCCAGGTCCCGCCGCGGCTCAGTCGGGAAGCCCCGTTGGCAGGCCCCGAAGGGTTTAGGGATGCGGCGGCCACATAGGAGCCATACCAGTCCGCGTTGAACTCCCGCACGTTGCCCGACATGTCACACAAGCCGAAACCGTTGCGGAGCTTCGAGCAGACTGAGTGCGTCGTGTTTCCCGCGTTGCCTGAGTACCAAGCGACTTCGTCGACGTTGTTGGCTCCGGCAAATGGGAAACCCTCTCCCCCGCGTGCGGCGTACTCCCATTCCGCTTCCGTCGGCAGGCGCCACCCATCGCATGCATAGGGGTTTCCGGTGCCGCAAGGAGTCAGCCCGTTCGCGATGCTGACAGCGTCCGCGAAGGCGACGGCGTCGTACCAACTGACGTTCTCCACTGGCAGGTCCGAACCTTGGAAGTGCGACGGATTCGAACCCATCAACGCCGCGTACTGCTCCTGGGTTACCTCGGCTTCCATCATCCAGAACGACCGGGACAGCGTGACGTCGTGCGGCAGTTCGTCGGAGTTACAGCCGCCTTCGACGTCGTCGCGCCCTACGATGCATCCCATCGTGAACGTACCCGAGGGGATCAGCAACGGCGCTCCGATGTCACGAGGTGGTGCGCCGCCGCAAACACCGTCTCCATCAACGTCGCCGAGTGTGTCGTCGCCCGCACACACGTCGTCGCTGTCGCAGACTCGGTCGTGATCGTCGTCGTCGGGGCTGGCGTCCAGAGGGCAAGCGTCGCATGGGTCGACGATCCCGTCGCCATCTGTGTCCACCGCGTCGCCTTCACCTGGGCACAGACCGACACCTCGGACAAGCCGGAACCCTGTGGTGAAGTTCTTGGAGTCTGGCGCAATCTTTCCGCGGTAGGCGATGCGTTCGTACTCGGCGACGCTGGCCCAGGTCCCGCCGCGGCTCAGTCGGGAAGCCCCGTTGGCAGGCCCCGAAGGGTTTAGGGATGCGGCGGCCACATAGGAGCCATACCAGTCCGCGTTGAACTCCCGCACGTTGCCCGACATGTCACACAAGCCGAAACCGTTGCGGAGCTTCGAGCAGACTGAGTGCGTCGTGTTTCCCGCGTTGCCTGAGTACCAAGCGACTTCGTCGACGTTGTTGGCTCCGGCAAATGGGAAACCCTCTCCCCCGCGTGCGGCGTACTCCCATTCCGCTTCCGTCGGCAGGCGCCACCCATCGCATGCATAGGGGTTTCCGGTGCCGCAAGGAGTCAGCCCGTTCGCGATGCTGACAGCGTCCGCGAAGGCGACGGCGTCGTACCAACTGACGTTCTCCACTGGCAGGTCCGAACCTTGGAAGTGCGACGGATTCGAACCCATCAACGCCGCGTACTGCTCCTGGGTTACCTCGGCTTCCATCATCCAGAACGACCGGGACAGCGTGACGTCGTGCGGCAGTTCGTCGGAGTTACAGCCGCCTTCGACGTCGTCGCGCCCTACGATGCATCCCATCGTGAACGTACCTGCGGAGATCAGCCGCAGTGTCCCCAGGTCGCCAGGCACCACCCCACCGCACACACCATCGCCATCGATGTCGCCGAGCGCGTCATCGCCCTCGCAAATGTCGACGCTGTCACACACGGTGTCGGTGTCGGTGTCGGCGCACAGGCACACCGCTGTACAACCGTCATCGTCGAGAATGTTGCCATCGTCGCACAGTTCGTCCGCATCGAGTACGCCATCGCCACATCCGAGGAGGAAGCGGTAGGTAGTTGTCACGCCCGAAACGCCTGCGGGCGTCCGCCCCGCCAGTTGGAGGAAAACCTCTGAGCCCTTCGGCAGGGCTGCGGGCACCAACATCGAAAGCGTTGCCCTGCCCGATCTGCTTCTCGTGATGGCTCTCGCGCTCGGACGACCGATGTCGAGACACACGCCAAACAGGGTGGTTGCGCACGCGCCGGGTTCGTATTTCGGACCCACCCGGAAGCCCACTTCGCTTCCGCTGGGCAGGCCCGCGACAGTCGCGTTGAATCGCAGGCCAGGCACCATGGGTGATAGGGCCACCTCCAGGGGCGGCGCTGCCTGGTCAATCGGGAGCGCTTCGAACGTGGAGACGCCTTCGGGTGGGGATTCGGCAAGTCCGCAGGCGATCATGGGGACGAGCGTGAGGTATCGCATTGAGAACTCCGCGGAGGCAAACAGTACATTGGCGCGGCCCCACCGTGTGCACCTTCGCGAGGGATGCGACGTTGTTCGAGTCCGCCGGAGGAGCGCCGTGCTGGCAGCGGTCCCAACGGGGCGGCGCGTGCTTCACGCGCAAGTGTAGCCTGGGAACGCGCCTTTTGGGAGGCAGAGTTTGTACCCGTCGCCCGGGACAAATCGGCTTCCGGATGGGTCGCTTCGAGCGCGCTGTGTCACCTCGCGCCCACCATGGACCAGTTCGCCGCGTGTTCACTGCACAGGCGCGGCCCCGGTGCCTCCCCGCTGGACGCCCCCGCCGCTGCAGGACATGAAGCCGACCCACCCCGAAGGCTGCATGCCCAGCGACCTGCTCTCGGCCCTCCAGGCCCACGCCGACGCCCGCCCCTACGACACGGCGCTGGTGTTCCTGCACGATGGCGATGAGGACGCCGAGTCGTGGTCGTGGGCCCAGCTGCTCGACGAGGTGCGCGCTGTGGCTGCGCGGATGCAGGCGGAGGTGGCCCCAGGGGCGCGCGTGCTGCTGCTCTACCCCCAGGGGCTCCCGTTCGTGGCGGCGCTCCTGGGCTGCATGGCGGCGGGTGTGCTGGCCGTGCCGCTCCAGCCGCCGGGCCGGCACCGCGCGCGCCTCGCCCTCGCTAAGCTCGACGCCATCGGGGCGGATGGGGGCCTGGCGGCGGTGCTCACGGTGGATGCGCTCGCGTCTGAGCTTCGCGCCGTGCTGGCCGAGAGCGCCACGCTGGCGGGCCTTCCGTGGGTGTGCACCGACGACCTGCCCCGCGCGCCCGAGGCGTGGGTGCTCGCCCCGCCCGCCCCCGACGCCGTGGCTTACTTGCAGTACACGTCGGGCAGCACGTCGACGCCCAAGGGCGTGATCGTCACCCACCACAACCTCGCCACCAACCTCCACACCTTCGACGTGGACTTCGGGCACGACGCCCAGAGCGTGATGGTGTCGTGGCTGCCCACCTTCCACGACCTCGGGTTGGTGTACGGCGTGTTCTTGCCGCTGTGGAAGGGCTTTCCCACGGTGCTGCTCGACCCGCTGCACTTCCTGCAGCGCCCCAGCCGCTGGCCGGCGGCGGTGCACCGCTTCCGGGGCACCCACAGCGCAGCCCCCAACTTCGCGTTCGAACTGGTCGCCGAGCGCTCCACGCCCCAGGAGCGCGCGGGCTGGGACCTGTCGTGCTGGAAGGTGGCGCTCAACGGGGCCGAGCCCATCCGCCACGCCAGCGAGGCTGCGTTTGTCGACGCACTCGCGGGCTGCGGTGTGCGCTGGACCACCATCAAGCACGCCTACGGGATGTCGGAGTCCACGGCGGTGATCAGCAAGGAGCCGGTGGGGTCCGAGCCCGTGTTCTTCGACGTGGACGGGGCCGCGTTTGAGCAGCACACCGTGCGCTTTGTCGCGCCGGACGCACCCGGGGCCCGGCGGGTCGCCGGCTGTGGGGCGGTCACGCCGCCCACCGTGGTGCGCATCGTCGACCCCGACACCCTCGCCGTCTGCGCGCCCGACCGCGTCGGCGAGATCTGGGTGGGCGGTCCCACCCGCGCGCGCGGCTACTGGCAGCTCCCCGAAGAGAGCGCCGCGGCGTTCGAGGCCCACACGTCCGACACCGGCGAGGGCCCCTTCCTGCGCACCGGCGACCTGGGCTTCGTGGCAGACGGGCAGGTGGTGGTGACCGGACGCCACAAGGACCTGCTCATCGTGCGCGGCGAGAACCACTACCCGCAGGACCTGGAGCTGGCGGCGGAGCGTGCCCACCCGGCCGTGCGGCCGAGCTGCTCGGCGGCGTTCGCGCTCGACCACCACGGGGTGGAGGCTGTCGGCATCGCGGTCGAGGTCTACCCGGAGCGGGTCACCGACCCCGAGGCGGTGCTGGCCGCGCTGCGCGATGCGGTCGCCGAGGAGGGCGTGCAGGCGAGGGTGGTGGTGCTGCTGCCGGCGCGGGCCATTCCGAAGACGTCGAGCGGGAAGATCATGCGCCGCCGCACCCGGGAGGGCGTGCTGGACGGGTCGATCCCGGTGCTGGCGCGGTGGGAGGCCCAGGACGAGCGGGTCCTTGAGACTCAGGACTTGGCGGGTCGCCTCGCCGCCACACCGGCCGCCGACCGGGAGGATCTGCTCGCTGCCCACGTGCTCGTGCGGGCGGCGGCCCTGCTCGGGTTCGACGATCGTTCCGCGCTCGACGACGAAGCCCCGCTGCGGGAGCTGGGCTTCGACTCCGTGCAGATCGTCGACCTCACGGAGCAGCTCGGCCAGGACCTCGGACGGCAGCTTCCTGCCACGCTGCTGTTCGACGTGCCGTCGGCGCGCGCGCTCGCCCGTCACCTCGTAGCACAGCCCGCGCCTGGGGCGACTGCGGCCCCGGCGAAGCCCGCGGAGGACCTCGATGGCCTCGACGAAGCCGAGCTGGCGGCGCTGCTGCAGGCCGAGCTGGACGACCTGGACTGATCAGCCGCCCGTGCCCACGAACTTCTCGGCCTCTTCGGAGAACAAGAAGTTGAACGTGGTGAGGCTGCCGTAGCAGCGCGTGATGTAGCCCTGCATCTCGGCCTTGTCGGTGGCATCGAGGCGCTCGTGGGTGTTGACCTTCTGCTCCAGCACCCGCAGGCGGTCGCGCAGGGCGGTGATCTTCTTGAACAGCGCATCGACCGGGATCGCCTTGGCCTCACGGCCCTGGTCGTCTTCGAAGAGCACGCGGCCGCCGATCATGCGGCGACTCAGCACGATGTCGCGCCCGCCTTCGTGAGACTCCAGCGCCTCGCTGACGGCTTCGTGAACGAGCTGGTACAGGGTCGCGTCATCCATGCGGGCTCCAGGGTAGCAGGACCTACCCAGGTGCGGAGCCCGGGGCGAGGGAGGTCGGATGGTCGTGCTGGTCACCGGGTGTCGGTCGGGCTTCGGGTTGGGCATCGCCGTGGAGGCGGCGCGTCGGGGCCATGTGGTCTACGCCGGCCTGCGCGACCCCAGCACCGGGGATGAGCTCAAGCGCGAGGCGATCGGGCTGGACGTGCGTCCTGTGGCACTCGACGTCACCGACCGCGGGCAGATCGCCGCCGTGGTGCAGCAGATCCTGGCCGAGCAGGGTCGCATCGACGTGCTGGTGAACAACGCGGGCCGTGCGCTGGGGGGTCCGGTGGAGACCCTCGATGAGGACGAGCTGCGCGATCTCCTCGACCTCAACGTGCTCTCGCCGTGGGCGTTGATCCAGGCGGTGCTGCCGTCGATGCGGGCGCAAGGGACGGGCGTGATCCTCAACATGAGCTCGGTGAGCGGGCTGATGGCGATGCCCGGGCTCGGGGCCTACGCGGCGTCGAAGTTCGCGCTGGAGGGGCTCACCGAGGCGCTCCGGCACGAGGTCGCACCGTTCGGGGTGCGGGTGTTCCTGGTGGAGCCCGGACCGTTCAAGACCGAGATCTGGGGTCGAAACCGAAACCTCTCGCGGCGCGCGCTGGATCCCGCTTCCCCGTACGCGCCGTTCGTGAAGAACCTGGAGTCGGTGGTGATGGCTGTGGCCCAGAACCGGGCCGAAGATCCCGCCATCGTCGAGCAGTACGTGGTGGACCTGTTCGAGCAGAAGCCCAAGCGGCTGCGTCACCTGCTCGGCAAGGCCTCGCGGCTGCGGGTGTGGGCGAAGGCCTGGCTGCCGGATCCGGTGCTGGCGGCCGTGATCCAGCGGGCGGTGCGGCCGAAGGGGTAGGGGGCTCGGCTGACCCTACCGCCGGCTCCGCCCGACCCGCCGCCGCGCATCCAGGCAGTTGGTGCTGCCCCGCGTGAAGTCGTGGCAGCTCTGCGGACGCGCCGCGTAGATCGCGCAGCGCCACGGGGGCCCTCCGGGGGCGAGGCCCACGCAGCGACCCTCCGGGCGCGGCAGCACGCTCACGCCCATGCGCGTGACCACCAGGTGGCCGTGCTCGGCCCAGGTGGCGTCGTCGGCGGCGACCTCGACGGCGTCGAAGGCTTCGCGACAGCAGGCGCCGCACGAACCACACGCGTCGTCGCCCAAGGGTGCCTCCCAGCGAACGCAGGCGGGCCACTCACCCTCGATGCGGGGAGGCGCCCGCCCGGGCTCTGCAGACGCCGCGCAGCGTCCGTCCACGGACCACGCACAGGTGTTGCAAGTCTCGCTGCCCCGCAGGCCCACACCGAGCGGGTTTCGTCCGGCCGTCTGGGCCCACAGGCTCTCGGCCGGGGCGTGCGGGCGCACGAGGTCGGCGAGCGCGGCTGTGGCTTCCAGGGCCGCCAGCAAGGGATCGCGCCACGGGGCACGGTGGGCGCGATCCCACGCGGCTGCGGCGAGGTGGATCGCGGGGTCGTCACCGGCTGCGAGCGGGTCGGCGGGGAGGGCGTCCCAGTACGGGCGCCAGTCGGTGGTGACCGCGAGCAGGTGGCGCAGGCCGTAGCGGTCGAGCAGGGCGGCCTGGAGGCGATGGCAGGCGTGCTCGGCGGTGGCCGACGCGGCGTCGTCGGTGTTCACGAGGCCCCAGTCGGGCTCGGCCGCGTGGTCTTCGCCCTGCACGATCGCATGGCAGATCTCGTGGAGGATCATCTGTGCGAGGCTGTCGTCTCGATCGAAGGCTGCGGGCGTGCAGATCGTGAGCGTGCCGGCGCCGTCGGAGGACGCAAAGGCATCGTCGGAGCGCTTCACCGACAGGCCCAGCGCGTGCGCACAGCGCAGCCACACGAGGTCGGCTGGGTCGTGGTAGGTACCGTGCGTGCTGCGTGACATCGGCTGGGGCTAACCACGGGAGCGTTCGGCGTGCAGGAGGCTTCTAAGCTCACGCTCGGAGACGGTCGCTACGAGCTGATCGAGCTGATCGGCGAAGGCGGCATGGCGCGGGTGTGGCGTGCGTACGACACGAAGCTCCACGTGCACTGCGCGATCAAGGTGATCATCGGAGAAGGGCGCGCCGCCGAGGTGCGCGGTCGGCGCCTGCTCAACGAAGCCCGCGCGATGATGCGCACCCGCCACCCGGGCATCGTGCGGGTCCACCAGATCGTCGATGATGACGGCCCGCCCTACATCGTGATGGACGTCGTGGCTGGCGGCACGCTCCAGCAGAGGCTGGAGGCAAGTCAAGGGACCTCGGGGCTTCCCGCACGGCAGGTGTGTACGTGGATGCTCGAGGTGCTGGCGGCGCTCGCTGCTGCGCACGCTCAGAGCGTGGTGCACCGCGACATCAAGCCCAGCAACATCCTTCTCGACGAAGCGGGCCACGCGCTGCTCGCCGACTTCGGCATCGCGCTGCTCGTCGACGAAGACCGCCACACGCGCACCCACATCGCGATGGGCTCGATGCTGTACATGGCGCCCGAGCAGCGCATGGATGCGCGCGCCGTGGGGCCCGCCGCCGACCTGTACGCCGTGGCGTCCACCGCCTACCACCTGCTCACCGCCGCCACGCCGGTGGACCTGTGCATGGCCGATCCGGCGTCTCCACGCTGGGAGGCCGTGCCCGAGGCGCTCCGCGAGGTGCTGCAGCGCGCCACCCGTCACGATCCGGCCCAGCGCTACGGATCGGCCGCCGAGATGACGGCGGCGCTGGCGGCGGCGGCTGAGCAGCTCCCCGAAGAACCCGATGCGCCAGCGTGGATGGCCACCCCTCAGCGCACGCCCGACCCCCTCACCTGGGTGGGCACGCTGGATGGCAACGTCCCGCGCCGTTCCGCGGTGTCGTCGGCGCGCGGCATGTTCGTGTCGGCCTCGGTGGCCGTCGCGGTCGTGCTCGCGCTGCTGGGTGCGGGCCTGTGGTGGACGCCGCTCGCGCCGGAGCCCGCCGTGGTCGAGGAGCCGGCAGAAGCCCCTCCGTCACCCGCTCCCGCACCTCAGGTCCGGGACGAAGCCCCCGCCCGTGCGGCTTCGCCGGATCCGGTGGCCGTCGTGGAGGCTGCGGCCCCGAAGCCCATGGTGGACGTGCGGCGGCCGAAGAAGGTCGCCGCGCCCCCTGCGCCGTCTGTTGAAGGTGACGCGCTCACGCCCTACGGCGGGCGCTGGAAGGGGATGCAGGGTCCACTGCTCGCGGACCTGTCGCTCACCGGCTCGCCCGAGGCGGTCCGCGGCACGCTGACGCTGTCGCTGGGCACGGACGAACCCGACGACACCTCCTCTCGACAGTACGCGGTCGAGGGCCGGTTCAACCCCGATACCCAACGTCTCGTGCTCACCGCAGGGGCGGGCACGGTGGAAGAGGCGAAGATCGACCTCGGGTACGAGGCCGATGGCCCTCAGTGGAGGGGCAGGTCGTCGCAACGTCACAACGCAAAGGTGATCCCCGTGGTGTTCATGCGTCCGTGACGCTGAACTCGCACCGAACCCGCGAATCGTGGTACGCAGCCAGTGCCGAGGCCGTCCTGATGCAGCTGTTCGTCATTCGGGGGAACGACGAGATCCCAGCGCTCGCGTTGGGGCCGCTGCCCGTGTACGTCGGCCGCGGACCCGACAACCACCTCGTCCTGTCCGACGCCACGGTGTCGTCGCGGCACGCGGTGTTCTGGGTGGAGGGTGAGCGGGCTTGGCTGCGCGACTGCGGCAGCATGAACGGCACCTTTCTCGGCGAGGAGCGGGTTCGCGGACCGGTGACCTTGGCCGACGGCGACACGGTGCGCCTGGGCAACACGGCCACCCTGGTGGCGCGGGGGCGATGTGACGCCGGAGGGCGCTCTGCGCGCGCCCGGCCGTGGGCCCTGCTCGACGTGGAGGCGGGTCTCACCTACCCGATGCTCGATGGACGCTTCATCCTCGGCGTGGGCGAGGGGGTCGATCTACGGTTGGACATGGAGCCCGACGAGGAGACGGCGATTGCCGTCGACACCAACGGCGAGGTGTGGCGGTCCACCGTCGATGCGGACGAGCCGATGGCGCTGGGCGAGGCCTTCCATGTGGGGGGGCGCACGTTTCGTGTCGTGGAAGCCGATCAGGGCCTCACCCTCACCCGCGATGGCACCATCCAGCGCGCATTCGAGTACCGGCTCACCGCCACGCTCGATGGCGTGGCAGGGGCAGAGGCTTTGCTGGAGCACCCGGGCACAGGCCACCGCCACGTGATCGAAGCCGAGAACCGAGCCGTGCTGCTCTACGTGCTGGCGCGCCGATCGGCCGATGCCCGCGAGGCCGATGACCCCGAAGCCGAGAGCTGGTGCGCGGACGACGATGTCTCCACAGCGGTGTGGGGCAAGCGCGGAGGTTCCGATGGGAACAGCCTGCACGTGCTGGTGCACCGACTTCGGAAAGAGCTGAAGACCGCAGGCTTCGACCCCTGGTTCCTTGAGAAGCGTCGCAAGGCCATCCGGGTGGCGCTGCGCGACGTGGTGGTGCGGTAGGGTGGGAGCCCTGATCGCCATGCTGGCTGGCAGCGCGGCGCTCGCCCAGCAGCCGCTGGTGGGGCTGCACGTGTACGGCCTGGGTGACGGGCAGAACACCGAGGCCGCAGCTGGACTGGGTGGGGGCCTGGAGGTGGGCTTTCGCGCCGTCGGTCCGCTGTGGCTGGAGCTCAACATCGAAGGCGGCTGGGACCGCGCGCTGGATGGGACCGCACCGCTGGACCGCTGGCGCTTGGCGCTCGCGCCCGGGCTGCGCATGTTCCTCACCCCGCGGGGTAAGCACAAGGTGGCACCGTCGTTGGCGGTGCGAGGCGGCACGGATCTGGGCCCCGACCGGGTGGATGTGCTGGTGGGCGGCGACGTCGCGCTCGACATCTTCGTGGACGAAGCCAAGCACTGGGCTGTGCGTCTCGAAGCCGGTGCGCTCACCCGCAACCTCCCGCTGGTCGCCGGGCGCGGGGGCATCGCGGTGGTGTGGAGCCCGCCCAAGAAGGCACCGCCCCCTCCCGTGACGCCCGACGGGGTGTGGTGGCCCTACCCGCACTGCGCGTGGATCGACGGCGACGAGGCGCACGCCTGGCTCGAAGATCGTGATCGTGCGCGCGGCCTGTCTGCGACGGGGGCGGCGAGTCCGGCGGCGGTGGTTCAGAGCGGCGACGCGGCGCTGGAGGGCCAGGGGAGCCTCTTTGTGGCCGCATTTCCCGGCGACCTGGTCTCGATTGATGATGCCACGTCGCGCACCGCGCCCGATGGCGTGGCGGCCTGGGTCGCAAAGGACGGCGTGGTGAACCTGGTGGTCACGGGCGGTGGCCGGACCGTGAAGCGCAGCGCCACGCTCGCGCATGGCTACGCCACCTGGGTGCGTGTGCCGCCACCGAAGCCGGTGGTGCTCGGCTTCGACCTAGGCTCGGCGGTGGTGCGCCCCGAGGTGCGCGAACAGCTCCTCGCGATGGCGCAGGCCACCGGCGCGTGGCGCTGGGAGCTGCACGGGAGCTACTCGCCGGAAGGCGCGGACGAGAAGAACGCTGCGCTCGCCGACGAGCGGTCGCGCGCGGTCGCGGCGGTGCTGGTCGCAGCCGGTCTGGCGATTGACGCGGTGGTGGTGGGCCCCGGCGAGCCGCCCACGGAAGGGGTGCGGCCTGAGCTCCAGCGGGTGGTGCGCTGTGTGCCGATCCCGCCCGAGGTGACGCCGTGATCGCCGCATGGTGGCTCGTCGGCTTGGCCCTCGGCGGCAGCGTGCGGGTGGTGCGCGCCGGCGAGACCGTCGAGTCGATTGCGGCCGGCTACGGTGACCTCGCGCTGGTCGAAGAGATCCGGCGACGCAACAAGCTGGGCACGGATCGCCAGCCGGCCGTGGGCACGGTGCTCGACCTGCCCGATCGCCTCAGCGACGGCGACTGCCAGGCCTCCTACGTGCAGGCGCACGGTGGCGCGGGAACGGTCCGTGTCCCGGGGGAGCGCGAGCCCCGGCCCGTGCGGGACCTCGACCCGCTTCCCGTGGGTGCGACCGTGTGCACCGGTGCCGACGGGTTCGCGCGCATCCACCTCGCAGTCACGTTCGACACCGACAGCCACGACGCGATCGTGCTGCTCCCGGGCACCTGCGTCACCATTCGGTCCAGCCATGTGGTGGGTGGGAAGCGCGCCAGCCTCGTGGACCTCGGCGGCGGCTCGGTGCGCGTCGAAGAGATGGGCGACGGCCAGGTGGTCGTGCGCACGGGCGACGGCATCGCGGTGGGAGATCACGGCGGCTTCCGCGTGGTGCAGGAGGCGGCCACCACCCGCACCGAGGCCGTTGCGGGCGATGTGGTCACGGTGGCGGCCGGCAGTGAGGTGGAGCTGCCCAAGGGCTTCGGCAACCGCATCCCCCGGGGGCAGGCACCCGGCGCGCCGGTGGCCCTGCCTGGGATCCCCACACCCGAGCTGCCCATGGATGGCGCGCCCCTGCGGGTGCCCGACTTCGTGTGGGGCCCTGTCGACGGTGCTTTTGGTTACGCGATTGAGATCGCCCCTACGCCGGGCTTTGACGTGCCGGTGTGGCGGAGCCTGTCAGGCAAGCCCACGTGGCTTCCCTCCGTGCTCCTGCTCCCGGTGGAGGATGGCGGCCTGTGGTGGCGTGTCACCGCGGTGGACGGCTTGGGCTTCGAGGGCCCACCGAGCCTCCCGCGGCGCTTCCTCGTGCCTGACTGGGCGCTCTAGCTGTAGCTAGAAGCAGCCCTCGTTCGTGCCATCGACGCAGACGCCGGTGATCACGCCGGTGCGGGTGTAGGTGCGCTGATCCGAGGTGAGGCTCAGGTCGCTCGGGGTGTTCGTGGACCCTGTGCCCCAGTCGACGGACTCCATCGTGATCGCGCCGCTCGTGAGCACGAGCCCGCCGGCTGTGCCGAGGAAGTCATCGGCGAGATTGCCCTTCACCGAGCCGCGCACCAGCGACAGGGAGGGCACCGGATCGTTGAAGTCGTCATCGTCGCTGTAGACGCCCGGCGCGGGCACGGAAGAGCCCACGACGTCGATGCCGCCGGCCTCGATGCCGGAGAGGTTGCCGACCACATCGACGTCTTCAAACGCATTGACGCCCAGCGCGTGCACGCCACCACCGCGCAGCGTGGCCTCGTTGCCGGTGATCATCACGTGGAACAGCTCGCCAGAGGCGATGTCGATGCCGCCGCCGGTGGCGGCTTCGTTGTCGGCCAGGGTGAGGCCGCGCAGGGTGGCGCCGCCGCGGGTGGCGGAGACGCCGCCGCCCGTCAAGCTGGCCACGTTGCCGGAGACCGTGGTGCCGGTGCCGGTCACCACAGCGTCAATGCCGAGCCACAGCCCGCCACCGACACCGGCGTCGTTGTCGGCGATGGACGACGCGGTGAGCGTGAGCTGCCCGCGACGGTCGAGCACGACGCCTCCGCCCTGGCCGACGACCGGGTTGTTGGCGAGGTTGTGGTCGATCTCGACGTTGACCCCTGTGGCGACAGCATCCTGCCCCACCCACAGCCCACCGGCGTCGAAGGCGCGGTTCGCGGTGATGCGCACGTCCGTGAGCTGCAGGTTGCCGCCGTTGCCGAGGTAGATGCCGCCGCCCCGGTTGGCGATGCCGACGTCGGTGCCCGTGCCGTTGCGCACGGTGAGCTGGGAGAGGGTGACGAGCCCTGCGGTGCGGATCTCGAACACCGAGCCGATCGAGCCGACCACGTGCACGGTGTCGGGGGTTCCCAGTCCGTCGAAGGTGAGCGACTTCTCGATCGGCACGCCCGGGGCGGGGTACGCGCCCTCACACATCGTGAGGGTGTCGCCAGGGCTCGCTGCCGCCACCGCGGCCGCCAGCGTGGTGAACACCTGCTCGCCGATCGTCACGCGAATGCCGTCCTCCAGCACCGACGGATCGCAGTCGTTCTCGATGCCATCACAGGCCACAGGCGGCGCACCGGGGAAGGTGTCGGGGTCCTCGTCGTCGCAGTCGCCCGAGAGGCTGGAGGTGTCGGGCGGTGCCACGCACGCCTCCACCTCGAACTCAGCGCCGACGCTGTCGCCGTCGACATCCGCGTACCAGCGCACCACGTCGACAGCGCCGGAGGTGGTGTTGCCGTCGCAGTTCTCGTCGACGTTGGGCGTGCACAGCTCGGGCGCGGCCGCGTTGACCTCTTCGTCCACATCATCGCAGTCGGTGCCGCCGAACAACTCGGCGCGCTCGCCATCGCCGTCGGCGTCGTAGTCGTCGTTGCCCGAGCAGTCGGCGTCCGTGCCGTCGTAGGGAACGTCTTCGATGTCCGGGTTCACGTCGGGGTCGTCGTCGGCGCAGTCCCGTCCGCCGTGGGCCGCGGCATTGTGCGCGTCGGCGTCGGCGTCGTAGTCGGAGCCGCCCGAGCAGTCCTGGTCCACGCCGTCATACCAAACCTCGGTGGCACCGGGGAAGATGTCGGCGCGCAGGTCGTTGCAGTCGGTGCCGCCCTGGCTGGTGGCGTCGAGCCCATCACCATCGCCGTCGTTGTCGGAGCCGCCCGAGCAGTCGCTGTCGGTGCCATCGTAGGGGCGATCGGTGGCCGACGGGCTGATCGCTGCGTTGCGATCCTCGCAGTCGTCGCCGCCGAACGCCTCGGCGTCGTGCCCATCGTAGTCTGCGTCGTAGTCGGAGTCGCCGCGGCAGTTGCTGTCGATGCCATCGTAAGGGACGTCGATGGCGAACGGGTAGATCGCGTCGTTGTTGTCGTCACAGTCGCCCTCGGCCACCGTGTACTCGTCGCCGTCGAGATCGTCGGACGGCGTGGTGTCATCGGTCTCGACGATGTCGGTCTCGTCCGTGTCGTCGGTGGAGGTGGTGTCATCGGTCTCGACGACGTCGGTCTCTTCGTCGGTGTCGACGGTGTCCGTGCGATCGGTGGGCAGGATGCCGCCGGGTCCGCAGGCGACCAGGCCCAGCACGAGCCAAGGAACGAGACGCAACATGGGACCTCCCCCGCCATCCTGACACATTCCCGACCGGCGGTCGATCGAACCGGCCGACTCCTTCGCTGACGAACGGCAGTCACTGACATCCGGCAGTCAGTCAAAAATAGGTTGTAACGGCAATATCGCGAGACTACTTCTGCCTCCATCGGACGGGAGGCGACGGGTGGCGGCAGGGCGGTTGGTGGTCGTGGTCGGAGCCGGTCCGGTGGGGTGTGTGGCGGCGGCGGCGCTCGCTGCAACCGGCGCGCACGTCACGCTGATCGAGCCGACGGTGCATGCGCCGGGTCGATTTGCGGGTGAGCTCCTGCACCCCGCTGCGGTGCGCGTGCTGGTCCGCCATGGTCTCGCTCCGCTCCCGCCGGCCGAGGATCACGAAGCGGTGCGTGGCTTTGCCGTGTCGGGCCTCGATGCCGGACCGGTGCGGCTGCTCGCATACCCGCCCGGTGAGGTGGGTTGGACCTTTCCCTTCGACGCCTTCGTGGCCGCGATCCGTGAGCGCACGGTGTCACGCCCCGGCATCACCTGGCGCCCAGGCTGGCGGGTTGAAGGCCTCACCGAGAACGGCGTGGAGGTGCGCACGTCGACGGGCCTGCGCACGCTGCCCGCTGATCTCGTGGTCGGGGCCGACGGGCGGTTCTCTAAGGTGCGGCAGCTCGTGGGTCTGCGACCGGCCAAGGCGCTGCTCTCGCACATGGCGGGGCTCACGCTGCGCGGGGTGGCGTTGCCGAACGAAGGCTTCGGCCACGTGATGCTCACCCCGGCCGGACCTGCCCTGGCCTACCGCATCGGCCCCGACAGGGTCCGCGTGTGCCTGGACGTGCCGATCGCGTGGAAGTCGGATCCGACAGGTCGGGCCCGACTGGCGGAGGCTGTGGTGCCCTCGCTTCCCGAAGCCTTGCGCGCGCCGGTGGCGGCGGCGCTCTCGGCCGGCGAGGTGCAGTGGGCGCGAAATGAGGTGGTGCCGCGCACCACGCTGGTGTCGGGCCGGGTGGCGCTGGTGGGTGACGCTGCGGGTCAGAGTCACCCGATGACCGCGTGCGGCATGCTCCTCGGGTTCGAAGACGCCGACGCCCTGGCGCGAGCGCCGTCGCTGGCACACTACGCGGCGGAACGCCGACGTTCGGGGGCGGCCCCCGCGGCGCTGTCGACGGCGCTCTACGAGATCTTCGCCGTGCAGGACCCGGCGGCGGCCGCGCTACGGGGGGCGATCGCCGACCTGTGGACCCACGACCACCACCGTCAGCGCACGCTGTCATTGCTCGCGGGGCTGGACGCCGACCCGAGCAGCCTCGCTGCCATGGGTGGTCGGATGGTGTCGCTGGCGGCCGCCCGGGTGGTGCGCACAGCGCTTGCGGACGGGGACGTCGTTTCGGCCGTGCGCTCGGCCCATCGGCTCACCGTGCTCACCGGCTGGCTCGCACGCCGCACGCTGTTCCCGTCGGCCGCGCTCCCCGCGCCGGCTTCGTTGCCCAGCACGCCGTTCTCCGACGTGCGCAAGCTCCCCCTGGACACCCCCACCGAGAGAGCTGCATGAGCGCGCTACCCGCGACCCCCTTCGAACGCCCCGACGTTCCCGCCCGGTTCACCCGCCTGCGGGAGGAACACTGGCCCGCGATGGCGGCGCTCGCTTCGCGAGAGATTCGTGGCACGTGGCGCTCGGGCGTGGCGTTCGCGGAGCGTGTTCCGGTGCGCGAGGTCGCGCCAACAGGTCCGGTGCAAGCGATGGCGATCGATGCGCTGTCGTCGGGGGGCAAGCGGCTGCGCGCTGTCTTGCCCCTGCTGGTGGCCGAGGCGCTCGATGTCGCGCCCGAGCGCCTCCTGCCCTTGGGGGCGGCCTGCGAGGTGCTCCACAACGGCACGCTCGTGCACGACGACCTCCAGGACGGCGACACCACCCGGCGCGGCGCGCCCACGGTGTGGCACCAGCACGGCATGGCGCATGCGATCAACGTTGGCGACGCGATGCTCTTCGTGTCGGCCCTGCTGCTCCGCCATCTGGAGGTGCCGCCGCAGGTTCGGGATGCGCTCCTGCAGCAGCTCGTGCGCGACACGCTCGCCGTGATCGACGGGCAGGGGCTGGAGCTGGTGCTCCGTCAGCAAGCACGTCCCACGATCGCGTCCTACCTCGCCATGGTGGAAGGAAAGACATCGGGGCTGTTCGCCCTCCCGATGGCCGGGGCCGCGCGGGTGTGTCTGGCCGACGACACCGTGGTGGGCGCGCTCACGGAGGCCGCCCGGCACCTGGGCGTGCTGTTCCAGGTGCAAGACGACCTCCTCGACCTGTATGGCGACAAGGGGCGCGGCACGCTCGGAAACGATCTGCGGGAAGGCAAGCGCAGCTTCCTGGTGGTGCACACCCTCACGCACGCGCCCCCAACGGCCTGCGCCTGGCTGCGCTCGGTGCTCGATGGTCCAGGCGACGCGGTGTCCGACGAGGTGGTGGGACACGCGATCACGCTGTTCGAGCGCACGGGCTCGGTCGGGTGCGCGCTCGATGAGGTCAACCGACGTCGGGCGCAGGCCTGCGCGGCGGTGGATGACCCCCGCCTGGCCGACCTCGTCGCTGGGCTCGCGGACCTGGCCATCGCGCCCATCGCTTCGCTCGTCCGCAGAACGTTTCCGCGTGCGGGCACATCGCTCGGGAGGACCGCATGAGGCCACGCGTGGCGCTGACCCCCGACCACCAGCTCGCTTCCCAGCTCTTGCCGGAGGTGTCGCGCACGTTCGCCCTGTCGATCGAGCAGCTGCCCGACGGCCTTCGGGACGCGGTGAAGGTGGGCTACCTCCTCTGTCGCATCGTCGACACCATCGAAGACGAGCCCGGCCTGGCGTGGGACGCGCGGGCGCGGCTGTTCGACGCCTTCGATGTGGTGGTGGAGCACGATCACGTGGCGTACGCGCCGTTCGAGCGCCTGGGCACGCTGCTCACCCACGCTTCTGAGGCTGAAGCGAAGCTGGCCCAACAGGCCGGCGCGGTGTTCCGGCTGTTTCGCGCGCTGCCGCCGACCCAGCGGGAGGCGCTGCGTCCGCATGTGCTGGAGATGAGCGCCGGCATGCGTGAGTACGCCCTGCGCGCGGATCGTGAGGGCGCGCTGCGGGTGCCCGATGTCGCCGATCTGGAGCGCTACGCGGGGTTCGTGGCCGGCACCGTGGGTCACCTGCTGACCGCGCTGTTCTTGGACGCGGTGGGCGATCTGCCGGCAGCTACCCGAGCCTGCTTACGCAGCCATGCGACCAGCTTCGGAGTGGGGCTCCAGCTCGTCAACATCCTCAAGGATGTGGCCGAGGACGCCGAGCGGGGCGTGTGCTTCTTGCCCGAAGCCGACCTCGCCGAGGCGGGGCTCACCCGGAGCGACCTGCTCCGGCCCGAGTCCCGTGAGGCGGCACTGGGGGTGCTGTCGACGCTGGCTGCGCGTGCACGTGGCCACCTCGACCGCGCCGACGTCTACACCCGGGCGTGGCCGGCAGGGGCCGGAGCGCCCATGCGCCGCTTCTGCGCGCTTCCCCTGGCGCTGGCCCACGCGACACTCACCGAGTTGGTGCAGGGAGACGACGCGCTTCGGGGCGGTCGCAGCCCGCGGGTTCCTCGGGAGCTGGTGCTGGAGCTGATGATGGCCTCCTACGCGGTGGGCGACGACGACGAGGCCCTCGCCACCTTCCTGGCGCGGGCGCGTGCTTGGCAGCCGTTGGAAGAAGCGTGAGCGGGACCCCAGCCCCGAAGGTTCGCGATGCGGTGGGCGACGCGCTCAGCCACCTCGTGAGCCTGCAGCAGCCCTCGGGCGCTTGGCGGGGAGACTACTCGGGTCCGGTGTTCCTCATCCCGCTGCACGTGGGCGTGCGTCGGCTGGTGGGAGCGCCCTACGATCCTGTCACGGCCAGCCAGATCGTGGCCTACCTTCGATCGGTGCAGAACGCCGACGGCGGCTTCGGTCTGGGCGAGTCCAACCCGAGCACGGTGTTTTCGTCGGTGTTGGTCTACGTCGCCCTGCGCATCCTGGGTGTGCCCGCACACGACCACGACGTGCAGCGTGCGCGCCGGTGGTTCTTGCCCCGAGGCGGGGGGCTGGCGACCGCCTCCTGGGGGCGGTTCTTTCTGTGCTTGATGGGGCTCCAGCCCTGGGAGGCCGTGCGCCCGATCCCGCCGGAGCTCTGGCTGCTGCCCAAAGCGCTGCCGTTTCACCCGTCGCGGTTCTGGTGCCACAGCCGCATGGTGTACCTTCCGATGGCCTGGCTCTACGGTCGGCGGTTTCAGCCCGAGGCCGACGCCCTCACGCGGGCCTTGCGGGAAGAGATCCACCCCGAGCCCTACCACAGCATCCGCTGGTCCGAGCACGTGGACCGGGTGGCATCGGAAGATGCGTACACGCAGCGGTCGACGCTGTGGACCGCCTCACAGCGCGCGCTCGGCGTGGCCGAGGCGCTGATGCCTTCGTGGGTGCGTCGCCGCGCGCTGGCTGCGGTGCGAGAAGCCGTGCGCTTTGAGGATGAGGCCACCTCCTTCCTCGACATCGGTCCTGTCAGCAAGGTCTACAACCTCGCCGTGGCCTACGCCGACGACCCTACGGGGCCCGACGTGGCGCGGCACCTCGCTCGCCTCGACGCTTACCTCTGGGTGGACGACCGCGGGGCGCGCATCGTGGGCTACAACAGCGCGGAGCTCTGGGACACGGGCTTTGCGCTGCTCGCGATGCGAGCGACCGGTCGCCCCGAGGCCCACGGTGCCGCCGGTTCCGCCCTCGACTTCGTGGACCGCCAGCAGCTTCGCCAGGACCCGGCAGGCGCGCTGGCCCATGATCGGCACCCGGCCACGGGTGGCTGGCCCTTCTCCACGGCCGAGCACGGCTGGCCAATCACCGACTGCACGGCGCTGGCGCTGGAAGGCCTGCTGGCCTGGGAGGGCCCGAGGGGTCGGCGGGTGGGGCATGCGCGGCTGCGTTCAGCGGTGGATCGCCTGCTGGACTGGCAGAACCCCGACGGCTCCTGGGCGAGCTACGAGCGCACACGGGCACCGGCGTGGGTGGAGGCGCTCAACCCGTCAGACGTGTTTGCCGACATCCTCGTCGACCGCGGCCACGTCGAGTGCAGCTCGGCGGCGATGCAGGGCCTCGCCGCGTGGCGCCGCGCTGTGCCCTCAGATCGTCCCGAGCTGGTGGAGGCCGCGCTGCGACGCGGTGCCGACTTCGTGCGCGCGCTTCAGCGGCCGGACGGGAGCTGGGAGGGCGGCTGGGCAGCCTGCTTCACTTACGGGACGTGGTTTGGTGTGTGGGGCCTGCTCGCTGCAGGCGCCGACGTCGCGGACCCGGCCATCCGGCGGGCCGTGGACTTCCTGGTGGCGCACCAGCACACCGACGGGAGCTGGGGCGAGCACGTCGGCTCGTGTGCAGCGCGACGATGGGTCGATGACCCTGCGGGCACGCCCACCCAGACCGCCTGGGCGCTGCTGACCCTGCACCGGGCGGGAGCCGCCCACACCCCGGCCGCTCAGGCTGGCGCGGCTTGGCTCCGCGCCACGCAGCAGCCGACGGGCGGCTGGGCACAGGAGCCCATTCTGGGCGTGTTCAACCGCACCTGCAGCATCCGGTACGACACCTACAGGCACGTGTTCCCGCTGTGGGCGCTCGCGGTGCTGGAGCGCCACCCGGGGCCGCGAAGCTAAGCGGCGTCGGCGATCCCGAGGCCGCGTAGGTAGAACGCCACCACCTGCTCAAGCACGGCGTCCAGCGGTACCTCGGGGTGACGAACCCACGAGAGCGCCGCCGCAAACAGGTTCACCAAGAAGAAGTCGGCCAGCATGCTGGCGGGGAGGAACGCCGGAAGTTCCCCGCGCTGCGCAGCGACCTCAAAGCGCTGGGCCAGGGCACCCTCCGCCGGGTGGACCTCCTCAAAGCGCGGCAACTCCCGAGCGGTGAGCTTGAGCGCCACGATGCCGACAGCGGCCAGCATCTGAGGATCATCTTGCCACGTGTGGGCGATCACGGCGGCGACCAGCTGGAGCACCCCGAGCAGAGGGGTGTCCGCCGGGGCGGTCTGGAGGGTGGTGACCAGATCAAGCTGCTTGCGTCGCAGCAGCTCCACCAGGACGTCGTCCTTGGAGGGGAAGTGAAAGTAGAAGGCACCGCGGCTCACGTCGGCCATGTCCGCGATGTCTTCGATGCGCGTGGTGTCGAAGCCGTCGCGACGAAACACGTCGAGGGCGGACTCGAAGATCCGCTCGCGCGTCTCTTCGCGCTGGCGGTCACGGACGGTGCGGAGGGGACGAGCGGTTCGAGGAGTCATGGCCCGATCTATACGCTCAGGCCTGGATCGTCTCGCCCACACTCACCGGCAAACGTCAGCGAAATCGATCCGCTACGGCACCACCCGGAGGGTGTAGCTGCGCGCGCGGGGTCCTTGGACCTGGAGGGTGAGACCTCCGACCCGGAGGCTGCCGTCTTGCACCGTGGCGGTGGTCTCACCGGCTTCGTCGGCGGTTCCCGACGGGGTGTAGGTGGTGCCGTCGGCCTCCACGAACACGCTGCCGTTGCCGACCACCAGCACCACGCGCTCGGCGTCGGCCGTGTCGAAGTCCACCAACGTGGGATCGGTGGTGGGGGCCAGGGTGTGCGGCACCGTCTTGAACATCGGCACCGTGCTGTTGGCAGCGACGAACACGGCGATGGTGTCGAGCGGGACGTCCTTCGGCCCCGACGCGGCGGGCTCCAGGGTCCACCAATCGTACCAGCGGGTGGCGGCGGGGAGGCTCACGTCCAGGGTGCGCACGTCTCTCTCCATGACCGGGGCCACCAGGAGCGAGGGTCCGAGGAGCCAGGCATCGATGCGGTCCCAGGGCTCTCCCTCGAACACCAGCGCGGTGGGCATCGTCATCGGCGTGCCCACCTCCGAGGCCCGACGGGCCAGCCCCGCGCGGTACGGGAACAGCCTCATGTGCTCCGTGCTGGCCTCCACCCACAGGGCGAGGGTCTCGGGCGTGCTGTCGAAGCGGTGGTTCGCTTGGTCCGAGGAGCCGTGGTGCACCCGCAGGATCGGGCTGAAAGCGCCAAGCCAAGCCCAGCGCCACCAGAGCTCCTGGTCCGACGGCGGGTTGTCGAGGGAGAGGTAGCCGGCCACATCGTGGGTGGTGACCGGCAAGCCGGACACGCCCAGCCCCATCGCCATCGGCAAGATGGTGGGCATGCCATCGTCGGTCTGGAACGACGTGCGCTGATCGCCCAGCCACACGATGGGGCAGGCGGTGGCGGCGTAGGCCCAGCCCGAGCGGCAGAAGCTGACACCGTCGATCGGCGCGAGCACGTCGTCGCTCAGCTGCTGCCAGGCGGCAGGGTAGAGGTTGTGCCACGCAAGCGGGTCGGGCTGACCGGACAGGATGGCATCGGTGGGGAGCCACTCGCCGAAGTCCACCATCCACCCATCGAAGCCTGCGGCCACAGCGCCGCGCATCTTGCCCATGGCCCAGTCGCGTCCCGCGGTGCCCGTGACGTCGACCATCGAGGTGGGCTGGAAGGTGATTCCCGGGAAGTCGTAGGGCTGGCCTTCCGGGTTGAGGATCACCGCGCCTCGGGCGACCGCGTCCTGCCCGTCGGCGTCGGTGAGCCCGACGAACGGACCGAAGTAAGCGAACCACTTGAAGCCCGCCGCCTCCAGCTCGGCGTCGAGGTCATTGGCTTCTGGGTAGAGCGTCTCGTCCAGCGTCCAGCTCTCGGAGAGCCGAAAGCCGCTGAAGTTCTCTTCCGAGCCCTTCCAGTCCTCGGACCAGATCACCGAGCTTGGTGCGCCGGCCTCGCGCAGGGTGGTGGCGACCTCACGGACGCGATCGGCGCCGCGGATCGCGTCATTCCACGGCGTGAGCGCCCAGGCGGGCAACCGGCGCGGACGTCCCGTGCGGTCTGTGAGCGCTTCCACCGTACCCAGCGGGGTGGGTGCGGCCACGAAGTGCAGCGCCGGCTGCGCATCCCAGGCGATCAGCGAGGTACGGGCAGGGTCGGTGGCGCACAGGTCCACCTCTACGCGGGTGGGCGTGTCGAGCAGCAGCCCGGCCGACTGCTGCGCGCGCAGCAAGAACGGCACCGGGAAGTAGGTGGTGTGGCGGCGGCCGGTGAGGAACCAGTCGTCGGGCGGGATGTCGGTGTCGACCTTGCCGATGCCTTGCTCGCTCACCCACAGGGAAAAGGCCTCTCCGGTGTGCTCGATGCCGTCGGTGTGCGAGCCGAGCCCGAGGATGTGCTCGTCGGCGTCACACGCGTAGGCCACACGAAAGCGTGGCGTGTCGGAACCCGGATCACGGGGCGCGGTGATCAGGCTGAGGCCGTTTTCGCCATCGGGCAGCACCGCGAGGGTGAGGGGCGTGCCTCCGACGTCGAACACGATCGACGCCCCGTCGTCACCCAACCTGGGTGCCGAAGCGCGCGTCCAGGTGCTGGTGACGTCCTCGAACAGGAAGTGCCCAGCGCTGCGCCGCACGCTCTGGGTGCCCCCGCCCACATCGAACACCACGTCGTCGAAGTGCTGCCCGAATGGACCGACGAGCGAGAGGGCGTCGGAGCCCTCGACCCAAGCCAGGGTCCACGCCCCAACGGTGAGCTCGGTGGGGGCGAGAGGCCCCGAGCAGGCCGCCAAGGCCAAGAACCAAGAGCTGCGCATGTTCACCCACCCGCACGTCCTCTACCCGTGTGGGGTGGGAGCGACACGGCACCGAACGCATGGTAGGGTCGCCGCCGCCCAGGCACGAGGAGGATCGACGCGCATGAACGCAGTGGACATCGCTCGCCCGTACGAACACCAGAAGGTGTTCGCGCCTGGGGACTACGACGGCAAGTTCTGGAACATGTGGGTGTGGGTCGTCATCCCGATCTGCACGCTCGCAACCGTGTTCGCGGGCACCTGGACCGAGGTGAGCTGGTGGGGCGTGGCCCTCGCTTACTACACGCAGATCATGGGCGTCACGCTCGGGTTTCACCGCTACTTCAGCCACGCGAGCTTCAAGACGGGTCGCTTCTTCCAGTTCGTGCTCTGCGTGATGGGCACGTGGTCGGGCCAGACCGGTCCCATCAGCTGGGAGCTGATCCACCGCGACCACCACCGTCACTGCGAGGTCGAGGGCGACCCTCACAGCATCCACGGCGGCTTCTGGTACGCCCACGGTTGGTTCTTGTGGACCTACTGGGCGCGCCGTACCGACTTCTCGAAGAGCCGCTGGGCGAAGTTCCCCGAGATCGTGTTCTTCGAGCGGTGGGCACCCGCCATCTACTACCTGTTTGGGATCGGCATCGGGCTCACGTTTGGGCTCACGGGCGCGGTCTGGTACTGGCTCGTGCCCACGTTCTTGTCGTGGAACGCCACGATGCTGATCAACTCCTGGGCCCACACGTGGGGCCACTACGACTACAAGGACTTCCACCAGCCCGACGTGTGCAAGGCGCGCAACCTCGGCTGGGCCTGGTGGGTGCTGCTCGGCGACAACTGGCACAACAACCACCATGCGTACCCCACGTCGGCCTACCAGGGCTTCCGATGGACCCAGCTCGACATCAACGGTCTGGTGATCCGCGGTCTCCAAGCTGTGGGCGTGATCTGGGAGCCCGTCGAGCCGTCGCAGAAGGTGCTCGAGAAGAACCGCGTCCAGGGGAATCCCGTCCAGGCTTGACGGTTTGCAACGGGCCATGCCTTCCTGCATCCAGTAGGGATGCGCGGTGGAGGTGATGATGTTCCGTTCCCTGGTGGTGGCAGCAGCGCTCTCGTGGACCTCGGTGGCGGCCGCGGCCGACGTGCCGGCCGAGGCGATCTACAACCTGCGTGAAGCGAGCTTCATGGCGATGGCGTCGCACATGAAGGCGCTGAAGATCCTTGCCACCACGGAGGGCGCTCCTATCGAGGAGGCCAAGCTGCACGCTGGAGCCATCCGCGACCTCTCCAGCCACATCCCCTTGTGGTTCCCCAAGGGCACGGGCGTGGAAGCCGTGCCGAAGACCGAGGCGCTGCCCAAGATCTGGGAGGATGCGGAGGGCTTCAAGGCGGCTGCCACCCAGCTTGGCACCGCAGCCACCGCCGTGCTCGCTGCGCTCGACGCGAAGGACATGGCGGCCTTCAAGACCGCGTTCGGAAGCGTCGGCAAGGCCTGCGGAAGCTGCCACGACGGCTACCGTAAGCCCGACGAGCACTGATCGCGGTCGGGGTCAGGGTTCGCCTCGGTCCCCTGCGCCAGAGAGGTCGGCGTGATCGTGCTGCTGTGGACGCTTGCGGCGGTGACCTGGGCGCAGGACGTCGCACATGGTGAGGTGCTCGCTGGGCTGTCGGGCTGCGAGGCCTGCCACACTGCCGATGCAGGCCAGCCTTGGGCGGGCGGGCACGCGGTCGTCTCGCGGTTCGGCACCTTCTACGGCTCCAACCTCACCCAAGATCCTGAGCACGGCCTCGGCACCTGGACCGAAGCCGACTTTGTGCGAGCGATGCGCGAGGGCAGGGGAACCGACCACCGCGCCTACTGGCCGGCCTTCCCGTACCCAGCGTTCACGCTCCTCACCGACGCCGATCTGGGGGACCTCTGGGCCTACCTGCAGACGATCCCGCCCGCGGCAGTGCCGAACCGCCCGCACGAGGTGCTGCCCCGGTTCAACAGCCGGCCGCTTCTGGGCCTGTGGCGGTCGATGGGCTTCCGACCTGGCCCGTGGGAGGACGATCCCCATCACGAGGCTGCGTGGAATCGCGGGGCTTACCTCGTGGAGGGCCCGGGACACTGCGGCGAGTGCCACACGCCTCGGAACGGGGTGGGCATCCCGAAGCGCAGCGCGACCCTCGCAGGCAGCACCGACCCGAAGGCGCCGAACCTCACGCCGCACGCGTCTGCGCTGCAAGGCTGGAGCGCGTCCGACTGGGACGACTTCCTCACCTTCGCGATGACGCCCGATGGCGATGTGGTGGGCGGACACATGGCGGTGATCATCGAGCACGGCACGGCGCGCCTTAGTGCCGAGGATCGCATGGCGATGGCGGTCTACCTGCGGTCGCTGACGCCCCAGCCCTTCGGGGGACTCAAGCCGAAGGCGCCGTGAGCTCGCCGCGCAGATCCTGCTGCAGCTGGTGCCGTACGCCCTCGGGCGAGTGGCTGGGGTTCGAGAGCAGCCACTGCAGCTTGGTGAGCGCGGCCTCTGCGGTCATGTCGTGGCCCCCCACCACACCCGCATCGGCGAGCGCGCGGCCGGCGGCGTAGTCGGCGCGCACCGTGCCCCGCAGGCACTGGGTCACGTGGACGATCACGATGCCGTCGTCGGTGGCGCGACGGAGCACCTCGTGGAGATCACGGCGCTGAGGAGCGTTGCCCGCGCCGTAGGTCTGCAGGACCAGTCCGCGCAGGGGCAGGCGGAGGATGCGATCGATCGTGTCGGCCGTCATGCCGGGGAACAGACGCAAGCAGGCGACGGGCAGATCGTGAATCGGCTCCACACGGAGCGGCTCGGACGGGGCCGGCCGCACGAGGTCCCAGGCCACGTCGATGTCGATGCCGAGCGTGGCGAGCGGACGGAGGTTGCCGGTGTCGAAGGCGTCGAGGCCGCTGGCGTCCACCTTGGTGGCTCGGTTGCCGCGCAGCAGACGATCCCGGAAGTAGAGCCCCACCTCGGGAAGGTCGAAGCGCGCCGCCATCACCAGCGCACCGAGCAGGTTGTCGACAGCGTCGTTGCGGACGTGCCCGAACGGGATCTGGCTGCCGGTGAAGATCACGGGCTTCTTCAGCCCCGCCAGCGCGAACGAGAGCGCCGACGTGGCGTAGGCCATGGTGTCGGTGCCGTGGATCACCACGAACGCGTCGAAGTCGGCGTCGCGGGCCACGATGAGGTGTGCGAGGCGCATCCACGCCTCCATCCCCATGTTCGAGGAGTCGAGCAGGGGGTGCAGCTCCAAGACCTCGTAGGCGGTGCGGGGCGCGCCCGGCACCTCGGGCATCACGAACGGCGGCTGCCCCGGCTCGTGGAACCGAGGCGTGGCGGCGAGCACATCCGCGAGCATGCCAGGACGGGGTTCGAGGCCGCTGGGGCCCGCCACCATGCCCAGGGTGCCACCGGTGTGCACCACCAGCACCCGGCGGGCCGCACCCGCGGCGCTCACGGTGTGGCAGCCGGATCGGTGGAGATCCAAGTGATGGCCACGTTCATCCGGTCGTTGAATGCGGGCGGGGGGTCGACCTTGAGCCCTGCAATCACGCCGGAGACGCAGACGTCGACGGCTTCGCTCCCCGTGGTCTCGTCCACCCGGACCTTTCGAATGGTGCCGTTGGTGCGGAAGTACGCGGTGAGGCCCACGAACCGGAACGGCTCGGGCACGGCGGATGCGGCATCGCTCCGGCACCGCAGGAGGGCGCTGGGGTCGGCGCGCACCACATCTTCCAGCCGCTTGCCCACGCGGTCGTCGCCGTGGCCGAGCGGCTCGGTGCCGATCGCGAGCACGTCGGCGTGCGCTACGCCAAGTCCGAAGATCCACGCGCTGATCAGGAACATGGTCGCCCGTCCTCCGCGGCCCCTCCTAACGTCGCACGACGCGATCGGACGCCGGTGGCCCGTCCGGGGCTGCAAGGCTAGCCTCCGCGACCCACCCGGAGAGCAAGGTGTCTGGCACGCGCATCGAGACCGACAGCATGGGCGCCATCGAGGTCGCCAACGACCGCTACTGGGGTGCGCAGACCGCCCGCAGCCGGCTGAACTTCGCGATCGGCGAAGAGCGCATGCCGATGGAGCTGGTGCGCGCGTTCGCAGTGCTCAAGAAGGCGGCTGCGATCGTCAATGCTGAGCTGGGTCTGCTGTCGGCCGAGACGCGTGATCTGATCGCCACGGCCGCCGACGAGATCCTGGCGGGCAAGCTCGACGACCACTTCCCACTGGTGGTGTGGCAGACCGGCTCGGGCACGCAGTCGAACATGAACGTGAACGAGGTGATCAGCAACCGTGCGATTGAGATCGCCGGCGGCGTGATGGGCAGCAAGAAGCCCGTCCACCCGAACGATGACGTCAACAAGTCGCAGTCCTCGAACGACACGTTTCCCACCGCCATGCACATCGCCGCGGTGGTGGCGGTGGAGGACGAGCTGCTGCCGCGCGTGAAGAAGCTCCGCGACACGCTGCACGCGAAGGCTGAGGCGTTCTACGACATCGTGAAGATCGGACGAACCCACCTCCAGGATGCCACGCCGATCACGCTTGGCCAGGAGATCAGCGGCTGGGTGGCTCAGCTCGACTTCGCCATCGACTCCATCCAGCGCTCGCTGCCGCAGCTCCGGATGCTGGCGGCGGGCGGCACGGCCGTGGGCACAGGGCTCAATGCCCACCCGGCGTACGCCGAGCGCGTGGCCGCCGTCATCTCCGAGATCTCGGGTCGCCCGTTCGTGTCGGCCCCGAACAAGTTCGCGGCGCTGGCGGGCCACGATGCGTTCGTGGCAGCGCAAGGCGCGCTCGCGCAGCTCGCTGCCGCCACGATGAAGATCGCCAACGACGTGCGCTGGCTGGCCAGCGGTCCGCGCGCGGGCCTCGGCGAGCTCAACATCCCCGAGAACGAGCCGGGCTCGTCGATCATGCCCGGGAAGGTCAACCCCACGCAGTCCGAGGCGATGACCATGGTCTGCGCCCAGGTGTTTGGGAACCAGGCCACGGTAAGCTTTGCGGCGAGCCAAGGCAACTTCGAGCTCAACGTGTTCAAGCCCGTGATCGCGCTGAACTTCTTGCAGTCCGCCAGGCTGCTTGGCGATGCGTGCGCTTCGTTCGAGGAGCACTGCGCTGCGGGCATCGAGCCCAACCTCGAGCGCATCGATGAGCACCTGCGGAGCAGCCTCATGCTCGTCACCGCGCTCAACCCGCACATCGGCTACGACAACGCCGCCAAGCTCGCCAAGCACGCCCACAAGACGGGTGGCACGTTGCGCGAGGCCGCCGTTGCCCTAGGCCTCCTCACCCCCGAAGACTTCGATCGTTGGGTGGTACCGGCCGACATGGTCGGTCCCCTCCGGCGCTGACTCGGTGTGGATCCTCGCGCTCCTCGGAGGCTGGGCGACCGCACAGGCGGAGCCGTCCCCGCCGCCTGAGGTGGCGTCGATCCGTCCGCGCATCTACCCTTCCCGCCTCTACCGAGATCGCACCGTCGCGCGCACCTGTGTGCTGCGGGTCACCCTGGACGAGAGAGGTAGGGGCCACGACCCTGTTCCTGTCGACTGCCCCGCCGAGCTGCAGCGGCGCTCAGCCCGGACGGTGAAGGGCGACCGCTGGGTGCTGCCCGTGGAAGCCGGAACGCAGGTGGAGGTCGTGGTCACCTACGAGCCGCCGGCGTCCACGCTGGACTTCCCCACCTGGGACGCATGGCGTCGGCGCAGCGAAGGACAGTGTGAGCTGCTGGCTCATGTCGAGCCGGATGGGTCCGTGCGTCCTGACCGAAGCACGGGCTGCGAGCTGACGATCGCCAGCCTGGCCCCCACGCCGAGCCGGTGGATCCAGCGAACGGTGCCGCTGCTCTGCCCGCTGACGTTCACGGTTCGGAACGGGCAGATGGTGGCGCTCGACCTCTTCCGGTGCCCGCTGTTCACCTGGTCCGCCGTTCGAGCGGGCCTGCACGCATGGACCTGGCCAGACGACGGGACGCGCGCATGGTCGGTGCTGTTGAGCTTCGAGGGCCCCGACCCTGGCCCGCGCAGTGAGCGCTTCCCGAAACCGCTCTAGCTCTCACCGCCGCGCGAGGATCTCGTGTGGCGCGCGTGCCCGCCGCCGAACGAGGCATGGAAGAGCGGCAGAGGGGTGACGGACGGCGGCAGAGGGGTGACGGACGGCGGCAGAGGGGT
>CAYNFK010000038.1:0-40488 GCA_964396405.1 uncultured Enterobacteriaceae bacterium | reverse complement strand
GCGTGAAGTCGATGTCGCGCTGCAGCAGCGGGATCACGGCATCCACGACGTTGTAGAGGTCGACCGACGCCTGGGTGGGCCCCGAGATGATGAGCGGCGTGCGGGCCTCGTCGATGAGGATGCTGTCGACCTCGTCGACGATCGCGTACGCGTGGCCGCGCTGGACGTAGTCCTCCAGACGGAACTTCATGTTGTCGCGCAGGTAGTCGAAGCCGAACTCGTTGTTCGTGCCGTACGTGATGTCGGCAGCGTAAGCGGCGCGCTTGGCCGCTTGGTTACGATCACCCGAGAGGATCGTGCCCACCTGAAGGCCCAGGAAGTTGTAGATCGGGGCCATCCACTCGGCGTCACGAGCCGCGAGGTAGTCGTTGACCGTGATGAGGTGAACGCCCTTGCCCGGCAGCGCGTTGAGGTAGGCCGGCAGGGTGGCCACCAGGGTCTTGCCTTCGCCGGTCTTCATCTCGGCGATGCGACCCTGGTGGATCACGATGCCGCCCACAAGCTGGCTGTCGTAGTGGCGCATGCCCATCGTGCGCACCGCAGCCTCGCGCACCACGGCGAAGGCCTCGGGGAGCAGGTCGTCGACGGTCTCACCCTTGGCGAGGCGCTCACGAAACAGCACGGTCTGGTGGCCCAGATCGGCGTCGCTGAGCGCCTTCATCTTCGGCTCGAGCGTGTTGACGCGGTCGACCAGGGGGCGAATGCGCTTGAGCTCGCGCTCGTTGGCGTCGCCAAAGATGCGCTTGAGGGTGTGGGTGACAGCGTCAAACATCGGGGCTCCCGCGCAACGTGCGACGGACGAAAGGGCCAAGCATGCGCACGCATGCCGGCATTGGCAAGCTGGTCAGCGCGGCAGGTACTTCAGCGGGTCGTGGGCGCTGCCGTCGATGTGCAGCTCGAAGTGGAGATGGGGTCCGGTGGAACGGCCGGTAGACCCTATCCGACCAATGCGGTCTCCGGCCTCCACCCGATCGCCGACTCGAACCTCTCGTCGCGAACAGTGGGCGTACAACGTAGAGATTCCGAATCCGTGATCGATGATGATCATGTTGCCGTACCCTTGCGTGTACTCCGACGAAGCGACCAGTCCGTCGGCCGCAGCGAACACGGGCTCGCCCGTGGGGCCCGCAACATCCACCCCCGAGTGAAACCGCATCGAGCGGTAGTAGGGATCGCGCCGCCAGCCAAAGCCTGACGTGAGCGCCCCGTCGGCAGGCCACGTGTTCGGCAGTGCCAAGTGAATCGCGCGCAGGGTCTCCAGGTCGGCCATGAGCGCCGTGAGCTCGGCCTCGCTCATCTCGAACAGGTCGACGAACTCGCTCACCCGCTCGGCCACCCCGCTCGCCCAGGACTCTGCCGGTCGGAGGAAGCCCTCGGGAATGGGCCCCGGTTCGGGACCGTCCATCGGAAGGCCGTCCGACACGCCCATCGTGGCGTCGTGGACCCGCACCTCTTCTTCCAGGTCCTGGTAGTACTCGAGGATGCCACCGTTCGACATCGCCTCGCTGGGGATGGGACCCGACGGACCAGCGGCGTCGGCCAGCGAGCGAATCTGGGCGTCGTAAAGCCGAAGGCGCTCGAGGATGCGGTCGACCTCCTGCATCCGGTGCTCCACCTCCTGCATGCGATCCTTGAGCTCCAGGTTCTGCCGCACCAGCGCCGGGTACGCGACGGCGCGCGGACCGGAGAGCGCAAGTCCCACCGACAAGGCTGCGACGAGCACCACCAGCACCTGCACGATCCGTCGGCCGCTCTCGACCGGCAGCAGCGGACCGTGCTCGACTGGCGGGCTCGACCCCGGCGCGGACCGAGTCGGGCGCCGCTCAGGGGGCCGATCCATCCGAGGATCGCGCGCCGACGGGATCACGTGGATTCCACCCGCACGACGACCGCCGAGACGTTGTCGTCGCCTCCCCGTGCGCAGGCGAGCCCCACCAGCTGTCGCAGGCTCTCCGGCACCTCGTGCACGGCCACCGTCTGCGCCATCTCCACGGCCTCGACCTTACCCGAGAGCCCATCCGTGCAGAGCAGCAGGCGGTCACCCCGGCGCAGCGCTCGCACCAGCACATCCACCTCGGTCTCGGGCTGGAAGCCGAGCGCGCGGGTGATCACGCTCCGCATCTTGTGCGTGCGTGCCGCGGACTCCGTGAGCAGGCCCTCCCGCACCGACTGAGCCACGAAGCTGTGGTCCTCGGTGATCTGCTCGATCTCCCCGTCGCGCATGAGGTAGGCGCGGCTGTCACCCACGTGCGCGACGTAGGCGTTGCCATCCACCAGCAACGCCACCACGATGGTGGTGCCCATTCCGCGAAACTCGGGGTGCTCTGAGGCCCAGCCGTGGATCGCCCGACCCGCTACCCGAACAGCCTCTGCCAACGCATCCCGGATCTCATCGACCGGATCGATCTCGGGATTGCGACCCAGCCCCGGCAGCAGAACCTCTACGGAGGACTCCACGGACGTGACCGCCAGCGAGGAAGCATAGGCCCCGCCAGCGTGACCGCCCATGCCATCGGCGACGATGTACAGGCCGAGATCCTCGTTGGTGAGGAAGGCGTCCTCGTTGCGGTCCCGCTTGAGGCCCACATCGGTGATGCCGGCCGACTCGATCCGCATCGAACTCCCGTTCACAACAACCCCGAAGCTAACGCCACGAACGCCGCAGGAGCCAGCACCTCGGCGCGCAGGCTCCCGTCCAGTCCCGACGCGGCCAGCGCACGGTCCACGCGATCCAGCGGAAAGGTTGAACTGAGGCTGTTTCGCAGGGTCTTTCGACGCTGAGCGAACGCCGCGCGCACCACCTTGTCGACGAACGCCGGGTCGAGCCCGTCGGTCTTGGGCGTCGCGAACGGGACCACGTGCACGACCGTGGAGTGGACCTTCGGCGGCGGCACGAAGGACCCCGGGGGCACGCCGATCGCGGCGTAGCTCTCGGCGCGCAGCGCCATCTCCACCGTGAGCGCGCCGTACGCCTTCGTGCTGGGCTCTGCGGTGAGCCTCCCCACGACCTCGGCCTGCAGCATCACCGTGGCCGACACGAAGCGAGGGGCCTGCCGAACGACGTCGGTGAGCAAGCCCGTGCCGACGTTGTAGGGCAGGTTGGCGACCACCTTCCACCCTGTGCCTGGGCACAGCTCGGCCCAGTGGGCCCGCGTGGCGTCAGCGTGGTGGAGCGTGATCTGAGGCAGCACGGTGGCCAGGTGGGTGGCGAGGTCGCCGTCGACCTCGACCGCCACCACCTCGGCCCCCGCATCGACGAGGGCCTCGGTGAGAATACCCAGGCCGGGGCCGATCTCGAGCACCCGATCGCCCGGCTCCACGCGGGCCACCCTCACCATGCGATCGACGATCGAGGCGTCGGCGAGGAAGTGCTGGCCGAAACGCTTTCGGGCGCGCTGCTCCAGGCTGCGCAGCACGACCGCCGGCTGGTGGGCACCGGTCAGGCGATGGGCCATGAAGCCCTCGCTTCGACGCTGAGGGCATCGTGTTGACCGGCCAGCCACCGCAGGCGACCCACATGGGCGATCATCGCGGCATTGTCGGTGCAGAGTGCCGGCCGCGGTAGAGTGACCTCGAGACCGGAGGCCACCAGCGCAGCGCGCAGGCCCCGATTGCACGCCACGCCGCCCCCGATGCTGACGCGGCGGATGCCGGTGGTCCGGCTCGCGCGCTGGAGGCGGCCGACGAGCCCCTCGGCGACAGCCGCCTGGAACGACGCCGCCACATCGGCGTCCGAGGCGCGGTCGGCGGAGAGCAGATGGGTGCGCACGGCGGTCTTGATGCCCGAGAAGCTGAAGTCGTCGGAGCCCGCCAGCGGACGCGCAAACGCAACGCGGTTGGGGTCCCCGTCGGCAGCCAGCGCGTCGACGCCGGGTCCGCCAGGGTACGCGATGCCCAGCATGCGCGCGACCTTGTCGTAGGCCTCGCCGGCGGCATCGTCGACCGTGCGCCCGAGCACGGTGTAGGCGCCGAGTCCATCGACCCTGTAGATCGCGGTGTGACCGCCGCTCACCACCAAGCCGAGGAACGGAAACACCAGCTCAGGGGCGTCGATCATCGGGGCGAGCAGGTGCCCTTCGAGGTGGTTGACCGCAAGGAAGGGCACACCCCAGCCCAGCGCGAGCGCTTTTCCATACGCGAAACCCACCAGCACGGCGCCGATCAGCCCCGGCCCGGCCGTGGCGGCTACGGCATCGGGCCGCTCCACGCCCGCTTGGGCCAGCGCGGCCACGACGACGGCACCGATCTTCTCGATGTGGGCGCGCGCGGCCAGCTCTGGCACGACGCCGCCGTAGGTGGCATGCACCGCCTGGGAGTACGCAAGCTCCGCGCGAACGCCGGAGGCATCCACCACAGCCCCCGCGGTCTCGTCACACGAGGTCTCGAGTCCGAGCACGGCTCCCAAGGAAAGCCCTCCAGGCCGCTGGACCTAACGCACTCCCCGGGTCACGGTCGGCTCGGGGGACCTATGGCCGACGTGGTGCGCGCTGCTGACGACCACGTGGAGGCGATGGCTGCCGTGGAGGCCGCTGCGTCCCACCACCCATGGTCGGTCTCCGACCTCTCGGCGTCGCTGGCCACACCGACGGCCCTGGGCTGGGTGGTCGTCCAGGAGGGTCGTGTGGTGGGGCACCTGCTCGCATCGAGCGTGCTGGACGAGGGCGAGATCCTCACCCTCGCCGTGCACCCCTCCGCCCAGCGGCAGGGGCTGGCTCAGCGGCTCCTCACCGCGCTGATGGCCGCGTGGGATGCACGCGGCGTGGTCCGGCGCTTCCTGGAGGTGCGCGCCGACAACAAGCCCGCCCTCGCACTCTACGCACGTGCAGGCTGGACACCCATGGGGGTGCGCCGGAGCTACTACGCAGACGGCACCGATGCCGTGTTGCTGACGCACTCCCCAGCGGTCTAGCGCTTGAAGGCCACCGGCAAGCTGACGGGCCACGGCTTCTCGAGCTGACCGCGCACCTGCCAGGTCTGCATCTCGCCCACGAGGCACCGCTCAAACACCGCATCTTCCATGTCGTCGCCGACGGCGGAGACCTCGGTGGCACGCCCCCCTTCGTCGATGGTGAACGACAGGCGCCAGGACCCTTGAAGGGAGTCGACCTGCGCGACACGGCTCTCGAAGCAGCCCTGAAGCTTCGCCGCGCGGCTCTTGAACAGATCGCGCACGGCCGCCTGCAGATCATCCCTCGAGGTGAGGACGGCCCCAGCACGCTTCGCCGAGAACGCAATGTCCATCCCCGACGCCGCCACGCCAGCCGCGGGCTCGGGCTCGGTCGAGCCACCCGAGGACGAGCCCGCGCGCGGCGCGCTGAGCAGCGCAGCCTGCTTCCGCGGGGCCTCCGACGGCGTGGCCTGGGCCGCCGGAGTTGGCTCGGGGGGGGCCTCGTACTGGGCGAGCTCCATGTTGATGGTGAACTCGTCGGCTGCGAAGTCGAGGCGCTCCACCTTAGGCGCGGTGACCTGCTGGTAGACGGCAAAACCCACCGCCGCGAGCAGGACGCCGCCAACGGGTCCGAACACCAGCAGCGGTCGACGCGCGGCCTTCTGCACGCGCACCTGGTCTTCAGCCTGCTGCTTGGCCGCGAGCTGCTCACCCGGGTCCGTGGCGGCTTCTTCTCCGGGCACATCGCCGAAGCAGTGGGGGCAGTGTCCGCCATGCAGCGCAATCTGCTCCGAAATCGCGCCGTGGCAGAAGGGACAGCTCGCCACGTGACCTCCGTCCCTGACCGACGCCTGCCCTGGCATCGGCACTCCAGTTCGCGCCTTATTCGGACGGGTACGGCTTGGCTACTCCGTCAGACCGGAGCGAGTCCGTAGACGGTGTCGAGCACGTTCACGCCGATGTTGGACGCCGCGTGGAAGAACGCACCCGCCATCACACCCCCCGTGCGGGCGCGCAGCCAACCAAACACCAAGCTCGGAAAGAAGATCGCCGGATGCCACCACTGCGCGAGCACCACGGAGTGCCCCAACGCGAAGATCAGCGAAGAGATCAGCAAGCCCGGCCCGACGAGGGCACCGAACACCTGCCAGCGGGCGGGCCACACCTCGTCGAGCCGACTCTGCACGTAGCCGCGGTAGAACAGTTCCTCGGGCACGGCGACGAAGAACAGGTGGTACGCCACCAGCTTCGGCAGCTCGCTCGGCACGCGCCAAGCCGGCCCATCCGACACACCCCGCTGTAGACGGCACGCGGATCGGACGCCCTCGTCGCACAGGCGCTCGAGCGCATCGGGGAAGATCACCATGTGCCAGAGGTGGTAGCCCAGCACGAACAGCGGACCGATCAGCAGCACGAGCACGCCGAACGAGCGAAAGGCCGTGCCCCACACCGCCCGCTCCGAGAGCATGGGAACGGCAAGCGGGTAGCGGTCGGGATCGTCGCCGCGCGCGCGCAGCACCCACACCGGCGCCCACATGAACAGCACCGGCACGATCGCGAGGGGAAGGTCCCAGTACATCCCGGAGAACAGGTCGCGCACCAGCCGAATCGCGACCAACACCAGCGCGGTGGTGACGAGCACCTCGATCACCTTGCTGCTGCGGGTCCCGCTCACGGCCGCGCCCTCACCCGCACGGCGCGATCACCGAGCTGCAACACGGCGCCGGAGAGTCGCTGGTAGACCGCGACGGCCTGTGGGACGGTTGCAGCGGTCTCACCATCGGCACGCAGCACCGGGAAGGCCGCCAGCGCCCCCATCCCTGCCCGTGCGCAAGCCGCCACAAGCCCCGCCAGCTCCGGTGCGTCACGAGCGTCCACACGCAGAGGCCGCGTGGCACCATCTGGGCCCACCAGCGCTGGAAAGGCGGTTCGCCAAGCCTGGGACGGCCGAACCGCCGTCGTGGCAACCCGCAAGCAGGCACCTTGAGGGGCCGCGTCGAGGGATGCATCCCCCACCAACGCGATCGGCATCAGCCAAGCGGGCGCAGCCAGCGCCTCCCGTACGGCGTCGACCGCGGTGGCACGGTCACCACGCACCAGGATCGCCCGCTGCCCAAGGCCCAGCGCTCCCAGCCCCGATCGGCCGGTCCACCGCACCACGGCCTGACCCTGCGCAAGGCAGGCCACAGGATCCACATCCTCCAGCCCGCCCACGCCCATGGCACGCAGCGCACGCTCAACGCCGCTTGCATCGGGCACCGGACCCGTGCGCCACGAGGTGTCGATGGGCCCAATGCCGCCCTGCTGACATGCAGCCCCCACAGCGAGAGCCTCTCTGCCTGCGCGCGGTGGCACAAAGATGGCGTCTACGTCGGCGCGCTCGGCCACCTGGAGCACCACCCGGGGCAGCTCGGCGACGGCACCCAACAGCACCACACGCCGAAGTCCATGCTGGCGGGCCTGCCGCCGCACGATGGAGGCCAGGGTGTCGGCGAGGTTGGAGACCACCGAAGCCGCAGCGTCTTCGCGCGACACAGCGCGCAGACGGGACAGCAGCACATCGTCGATCAGCGACGAGGCGGACGTGCCGAGCTGGCCGCCCGAGGCGCGCAGGTCCTTGGCGAGGTCGGCCACCAGCTCCGGATCCACGCGACCGAGCGCCGCCAAGCCGTCGAGGCCGTTGCCTCCTGCGAACGGAAGGTCGAGTGCAGACGCCACCCGCGCGAGGTGCGCATGCAGACCCAGTCCCCCCGCCTGCTCGGACAGGCGGTCCAGCATGCCTCCGCGGCCTCGGTGCACCGTGAGTGCGTTGCCATCGCCAAGCGACTGGAAGCTCACCACGAGCACGTCGTCGTGGGGCTGAGCACGGTAGCCCGCCTCCGCCAGCGCACGGTGGGAGTCCACCATCACCACCCGCGCTTGAGTGAACCCGGCGGCGCGCACACGCCCCTCCAGCCGCTCGGCCGTGAGATCGGCAGCGAACGCTCCGAGACCCGTGGCCCGGAGCGCCATCTGCCAGGCGGCCTGGACCTGTCTCACGGGCACCCGGGAAGAGAGCGCTCCCAGCCGACGTGAGCTGCGCATCGCCCAGGGGGCGGTGAACTTCCCAGCCACCGCGAGCGTGGAGACCTCGCTGCGTCGAGCCCCTGCCGTGGCGAGCGCCACGTCGATGACCGGCCACGGGAACGGATCGTCACCATCAAACGCGTCGGCCACGTCGTGAAGGCCGGCCACCGCACGCACCGCGCCATCGGCCACCACAGCCGCCGATGGGGAGGGCACGTCCGAGACGCCGAGCACGAGCATCGCAGGGCCTCCAGGTGCCGCGCCCGATTACCATGCCCACGGCGCGGCGGCCCCCACCCGGAGGGGGCGCTCGATCCGGAGGTCATCGGTGCGGTCGTCCGTGGTGCTCGGTCTGCTGCTTGGAGCGTGCGCGGCGCGGGGACCGATGATCCCGGGTCCGCTGGCCGTCGTGCGGGACGCCAGCATGGGCTCCGTCCCAACGGAGGTCCCGACGCCTCCGGCTGTGTCCGTCGATGCCCCACCTGCGCGCCCCACGCCCACGCGCCCACGACGTTCCGAACTGGCTGACCGTCTGGCCGCGGAAGCCGAGCGGATGCTCGGTGGTAAGGTGCCGCGTGACTTCCGTGATGACTGCAGCGGCTTCGTCGCGAGCGCTGCGGCGCGGGTCGATCTCGACCTAGCGGGAGGCACAGCCGATCTCTACGCCCAGGCCGAGAAGCTCGGGGTGGTGCACCACCGGAAGCACCCCGAGCGCGGCGACCTCGTGTTCTTTGACCGCACCTACGACCGCGACGGCAACGGGCGCTTCGACGACCGGCTGACGCACGTCGGCATCGTGCTCGACACCGCCGCAGACGGCACCGTGCGCGTGGCCCACCGCGCCAACAGCGCCGGGCTCTCGCTGCTCCACATGAACCTGGAGCACCCCGATGTGGCGGTGGGCCCTGCCGGCGAGGTGTGGAACGAACCGCTGCGGCGTGCTCGAAACAGCCGCGACCAGGGAGACACCCTGTCCGGCGTGCTGTGGACGGCGTTTGCCGCGGTCCGCGACCAGGACGTGAACGCCTGGGTTCCCTGAACCTTCAGCCCAGCGTCAGGCCCAGCTTCTCCGCCACCCTGCGCGCCACGGCCATCAGGGTCGCCGCGTCTTCGTCGTTGCCCAGCACCGTCGGCAGGCCGGTGTCCCCGGCACGCCGAATCGACGTGCGCAGAGGCAGCTCCGCCAGCAGCTCGGTGCCGTGGGCCGCCGCCGTGCGCTTTCCACCGTCCTGCCCGAACACGTGGTCCTTCGTGCCGTCCGGGAGGGGGTAGTAGGCCATGTTCTCGACCAGTCCGAGCAGCGGAACGCCCAGCTTCTCGAACATCCGCAGGCCGCGCACCGCGTCGGCCAGCGCTACCTCCTGCGGGGTGGTCACGATCACGGCCCCAGCCAGGTCCAGCGCCTGGATCAAGGTGAGCTGGGCGTCGCCCGTGCCCGGCGGAAGATCCACCACGAGCACGTCGATCGGCTCCCAGACGGTCTCTTGGAGAAACTTGCGCACGAGGTCCATCACCATGGGACCGCGCCAGATCATCGCCTCCTGCGCGTCCACCAACAGACCCATCGACAGGCACTTCACGCCATACGCCAGCGGCGGCACCACCCGCTTGTCGTCGGTGACCATCGGCCGCGCGCTCACATTCATCATGATCGGCAAGCTGGGCCCGTAGATGTCGGCATCGAGCAGGCCGGTCCGCAATCCGAGCTTGCGCAGACCCACAGCGAGGTTGGTGGCGATGGTGCTCTTCCCCACGCCCCCCTTGCCTGAGGCCACCGCGACCACATGCTGGACCCCCACTAGGGGACGCTTCTGAACGGGACCGCCGTGGGGTGCAAGGCCCGGTCCGTGCAGGCCTGCGACAGGCTCTTCGGGCTTCAGGCGCACAGGTCGGACCGGACGTGCCACCACCTTGGGCTGCACCTCGCCCAGAAAGCCGAGTCCTCGCAGGTTGGCCACGAGGCCTTCGACAAGAGCGACCCGATCGCTGGCGCTGTGGGCCTCGGTGACGATCACCGAGAAGTGCAAGGTGCCTCCACGAACCTCGCCCTCTTGCACCATGCCCGCGAGCCACATGGAGCGCCCTGAGGCGGGGTCGCGAACCCGCGTGGCAGCGGGCTCGAGCAGGGCGAGAGGATCGAGGTCGGCCATCAGGACTCCGTCCGTGGGGCCGCGTGCTTATCCCGTGCGCGGCTCGTCGTTGTCAGGGGGGCCCGCCGACGCTAGGCTGCGCGGGCTGGACGGAGTGCATGGCGCTGCCTGTGATTGCCCTGGTCGCACTGCTGTCCCCCGACGCCCTCGCGTCGTGGCCCGATGATGTCTCTATCGGCGGGATGACCACACAGGACGGCATCGAGCAGCTCAATACCGAAGCGCTCGCCGAGGACTATGCCACGGTGGTGCGAGAGCTCGGCTTCTCCATCGCTACCAGCGCGATCCCGGCCCCCCACACGCTGGGCGTGCGCGGATTCGAGCTCACCCTCGACTCGGGTTTCGTGTTCCTCGATGTGCAGGAACGTGACGGCACACCCTCTCCTTGGGGCCGTGCTTCCGTGGACGAGCGCCCCAGTGGCCTCCAGGCCACGCCAGGCCTCACGGTGCGCAAGGGACTTCCGCTGTCGCTGGAGCTCGGCATGACCGGGCGCTGGGTGAGCCTGTCCCGGCAGGGCGTGTTCGGCGGCTTCGTGCGCGCAGGCCTCGTCGAAGGCTGGAAGCCCTTCCCCGATGTGTCGTTGCGCATGGGCTACACGGCGTTCTTGGGCGGTGAAGACCTCGAGCTGGGCGTGTTCGACGCCGGCCTCACCCTGGGCAGCACCTTCTCGCGCGGTGCGGCGGGCGGCCTGCGCAGCGCGCACATCACGCCCTACCTCGACGTGTCGCTGCTGGTGGTGTCCGCCACCCCGCTCCTCACCGATGCCGAGGTCCTGCAGCTCGGCGCGGTCACGTACGGCCGGCGGTCCAACAACCCCGACACGCTGCCCGCTGAAGGCACCATCGTGATGCCGCGCTTCTCCGGCGGCCTCGAGCTCCAGCTCGCGCACTTCGTGCTCCGGCTGTCCGGCGGGTACGCGCTGGGCGCCACCGGCAACTTCGCTGCGGCGCTCGGGTTCCGCTACTGACCGTGGTCTGGCTGCTCGCCGCGGGCGCGGTCGCGGCCGAGCCCAGCATCACGATCGAGGCTTCCGTCACGCTGGACGGTCGCATCGTCGGCACGCTCCACGCAACGGGCCTCGGCGACGCGCAGTGGATGGACCCCCTGGTCACCCTCCCCTCGCCCACCGACGAGCTGGAGCAGGCTCGCAGCTTCCCGGGGAAACCCAACGTCGGCGAGGTGCTGTTCACGCCCACCGCGGAGGGGTTCTCGTTCACCACGCAGCTTCCAAGCCGGTGGGAAGACGTCGGCGTCTCGCCACACGGCGTGTTCGCGAACGGCGCTTGGTACCCCCAGCCGCTGCTCCCGCAGCTCCCCGAAGTGCACTGGACGGTTCACCTCACGGGCCCCGAGGGTGCCGTGCTCGTGGTGGGCGACGCGGTCGGCCGTGGGGAGGTGCACTGGTCGGGCCGCGCCGACCGCGCGAGCCTCGCCGTGCTGCCATCCGGTCGGGTCACCGGGATCACGGCCGATGGGGTCGACGCGCAGCTCGTCACCCGGGGTCCCCCCCGCGGGCAGCTGGTGCGGCGGCTCCGCGATCAGCTCTCGCTTGCCGTCGTCGAGGGCGCACCGCTCGTCGGGGTGGTGGTGGAGGCCCCGCTGCGGCGTCGGCTCGCACGCAGCGGGGCGGGCGTGGCCTACGTCTCCGACCGTGCGTGGCGGGTCTTCCCAGGCTTCTACCGGCTGCATCACCGGGGCGCGGTGCGCGCCGTCGCAGCGGCGTTCAGCGGTCGGAGCTCAGCGTGGGAGCGCGAGCTGGTGGGGGCGTCTCTGGCGCGTCTGCACGACGATCGCCTCGTGCGGCGCGCGAAGGTGGACCTGCTGGGACTCACCCGATGGATCCCGTTGGTGGATGCGGCGATCTACACCCGCGAGATGCCTTACCAAGCGGAGCTGTTCAAGCGCGTGGTGCCCTCCGACCCCGCGGGTGACGACCTCGCCGAGCGCTTCGCCCCTACAGCTCCCGCACCTCTGGTGATCGCCCAGCTCGCAGACCGCGAGGGGGCCGAGGCGGCCGACCAGTTCGCAACCGCCATGGTCCTGGGCAGCTCGGTGGAGGCCGCGTTGGCGCGCGCCGGCGTACCCACGGACGCCTTCGACGCCCTGCGGGTGCCGTACCCAGCCCAGGACCTTCGACTGACCCTCGACGACACCACGGCGACGGTGACACGAGACGCTCCCGCCGACGCTCCCCCCGAGACCGTCGTGCTCGACGCCGATGGCACGCGCGTGGCGATCGACCTGCCTAGAGGTGCCTCAGTCACCACGATCGAGCTGCCATCAGCGCCGCATCGCGTGCTGCTCGACCCCGACCGGCACGTGGGGCAGACGTCACGCTTGGGCGACCTTCGCCCCGCCCCCGTTCGGTGGACCCTCTGGGGCCAGCTCTCGAGCGTGAACCTCGGCGACGCCTTCGTGAACGCCTACATCACCGTGGGCGTCCGCCGCGCGGACGACGACCGCAACGCGTTCCGGCTGACCCTGCTCACCAACCAGCGCGCGTGGCTCACAGGTCGGTTCGCGTGGACCCGCTATGCAGGTCGACTTGTGCAGCCCACCACCCGCGAGCACGCCTTCACCGTGGGTGTCGACGTGGGCTGGCTCAACCCCAACTTCGGCGCTGCGGACGGCACGGCTTCCCTTGGCGGCACCGCCGCCTGGGCCTGGGACAACCGCGAGTCGATCCTGTTCCCGAGACGCGGTGCGCGCGTGAGCTGGGCGGTCTCGGCCGGCGGCCTGCCCGGCACCGACCAAGCCTTCTTCCGGTCGGTCGGAAGCCTGGCAGGGCAGGCGTCGCCCCACCCCCGGCACGTGTTCGCGGGCCGCGCCACCGTCGGCTACGCCACCACCACCATCCCCCAGGAGCGCTTGTCGTTCGGGGGCGGGCTCGGCGTGCGGGGGCTCCCCGACGACCTGATCCAGACCGAAGGCCAGATCACGGCCTCAGCTGAGTACCGGGGTGTTCCGCTCCACCAGGGCAGCCTGCCTTTAGGCCTGTGGTGGCTGCGCGACCTCTACCTGGTGGGAGGCTTCGACGCGGGCGTGGGCGTGCGCGAAGGCGAGACCGTGGCGGCTGTGGGTGCGGCGCTAGGCGGCGGCGTGATCGTCGACACCTTCGGGCTCTCGCCCGGGGCCGCGAGTCTCACGTTTGCATGGCCCTTGTGGACCACTGGAGTGCCCGAAGCCGACAGGGCCTTCGAGCTCTACCTCACGTGGGGCGTGACCTTCTGAAGCTCAGGCCTCGCTGACCTCTTCACGAAGCTTCGCGAGGGCCTCTTCGCTGAAGCCGCCGTCGTCGCCCACCAGCCAGGCGTAGTCGACCTGTGCACCGTCCACGAGCGTGAACGTGGGACGCCAGGCGGGCGTGCGCGTGAACAGGAACGCGCCGCCCCACAGGGTGGCCGCCTCGGCCGCGATGAACCCGAGCGCGCCGGCCAGCACGGCCTGAGCCGCGCCGCCGTAGTGGCTGGAGAGCAGGAGGGCCTGGAAGGCCTCGCGCGCGCCCTCACCCGCGATCGTGGGCGACAGCACGGTGGCGAGCACCTGGATCGACGAGCCAAACACCACCGGCCAGAACTCCAGGCCCACCACGCCGATCGCGAGGCCGGTGAAGTAGTAGACCGCGAACGTGGTGAAGTGCGTGACGAACTTCGCCAGCAGCACCACCATCAGCAGGCCCACCTTGCCGTGGTACGCGCCCACCGCCTCCGTGAAGTGGTCGAGCGTAGCCACCACCTTGCCCACGCCGGGAACCTTGCCGCCCACGGCCTGCGTGATGCGCACCAGCAGCCGGGTGACCCACACGATGAGCCCGGGCCACACAAGACCTGCCACGACGACCGCCGAGAAGCCCCCCGCCACCGCGAAGATTGCGCCCGCCAGGAGCGGCGCGGCCTCGGGCCGACCCACGCTCTCCGTGACGCGCTGGATCACCGAGTAGCCAAAGGGCATCGTGAGCACCATGCCCAAGAAGAGCCCGGTGACGCCGACGAACTTCTCCAGCGCCTTGGCCGTGACCGCGCGCGCGGTCTGACCGCTGTAGCGGGCCGCCTCGTAGAGCGTGTAGCCGTCGAGCCCGAGCGTGGAAGGGAGGAACGTGCCGATGAAGCGTCCGATGAGGAAGGCGGTCATCACCTTCTGCCAGAACGGGAAACGAATGCCCTGGCCGACCAGCAGCAGGTGCCACGCGTAGGCCGACGAAATCACCCCGACGAACTTGACCGCCATGGCCACCACGGCCCAGAACATGAAGGTCTCGAAGTCGACCTCGCCCACGTACTGGGCGATCGCCTCGTAGAGCGGCGCCTTGCCTTGGCCATCCGCCAGCTCGATGGGATGGCGCAGCAGGGCCACGCAGCCGGCCACCGTGAACACCACCTTCGCCACGAGGTCGACCGGCTTGCGCTGGGCCGCCGACAGCCCGCGCCGTCCCGCCCAGAAGAACACGGTGCTGACCAGCAGCAGGGCGATGGCCTTCAGGCCGAGCGTGCCGGCCCACGCGAGCGCGAACACGGCGAGGAACGCACCGGCCGACAGCAACAACAGCAACCACGACATGCGCAGGTCTCCCGAGGGCCGCTGCTAACGGACCTCACCTCCGAACGCCCGACCTGCCCGACACCGACGGCGGCTCAGCGCTTGCGCACCTTCAGGGTGTCGCCTGGGTAGATCGTGCTGCCCTTGAGGCCGTTCCAGCCCTTGAGGTCATCGACCGCGACGCCGTAGGACTCGGCGATGAGGCCCAGGCTCTCGCCTTTGCGCACCGTGTGCGAGGTCCAGCCGTCGGCTGCCGCCTCCACCTTCAGGACCTGCCCCACCTGGATCGCCGACGCCCGCGAGATGCCGTTGGTGCGCTGCAGATCCGCCTGCGACACCCCGAAGCGCTCAGCGATCTCCGACAGCGTGTCGCCCGACTTCACCGTGTAGCGGGTGACCTTCTTCTCGGATGCCGCTGGGGCCGCAGGCTCGGCATCCGCTGAGCCCCCGCCCGACCCGAGCTTCAGCACCTGGCCCACCAGGATGTCGTCGGGCTTTGCGAGGCCGTTGAGGCGCTGCAGCTCCGCCATCGACACGCCGTAGCGCTCGGCGAGCACGGAGAGCGCATCCCCTGCCCGCACGGTGTGGGTCGAAGGCGTCGTCTTCTTCGTGTCGGCCTGGGTCGACTCCGGCTTCGCGGAAGGAGCCGGCGCCGCCTTGGTCTCCTTGGCGACGGCAGGCGCAGCGCGCATCTCTTCCTGCACCGCCACCGCGCTCGCACCCGAGAGCGGGATCACCAGCTGCTGGCCCACAGTGAGCGCGTTGACGTTGCGCAGGCTGTTGGCAGCCGCCACGGCCGACATGGACACACCGTAACGCATCGCGATCTTCGACAGGCTCTCGCCCGAGCGCACCACGTGCATCACCACCTGGCGGCGCTCTTCCGGCGGCACCTTCGCGTAGGCCTCTTCGAAGGCGGCGAGCGACCCGAGCGGCAGCCGCACATCCTGGCCACCTTCCGGCAGCGCATACCGACGCAGGGCCGGGTTGAGCGCGCGCAGCGTCTCTTCATCGACGCCGGCGCAGGTGGCGAGCACCGAGAGATCGACGGCGTGATCGAGCGTGATCGTGTCGTACGCGAGGGGTTCGAGCGGCTCGAGGATCTGCAGCCCGTACCGCTCAGGGTGCTTCCCTAAGATCGCAGCCGCCACAATCTTCGGCACGTAGCCCGAGGTCTCGGAGTGGAGCATGCCGCGCTCGAGCATCGTCCAGAAGTCGGTGGGCAGGCCTTCGGCTTCGAGGCGGGCGATGTTGCGACCGACACGCGCGGGCCCCGTGTTGTACGCGGCCCAGGCAAGGTACCAGTCGCCAAATCGACGGTGCAGTTCGCCCAGCATCTTCATGCTGGCCACCGTGGCCTTCTCGGGGTCGCGGCGCTCATCGACCCAGAAGTCGACCTGCAGACCGTACATCCGGCCCGTGCCTTGAATGAACTGCCACAGGCCCGCCGCCGAGGCCGTGCTGGTGGCCTGCGGGCTGAACCCGGACTCGATCATCGAGAGGTAGAGTAGGTCGCGTGGGAGCCCCGCTTTGTCGGCCTCGCGGAAGATCAGGGCCTCGTAGCGCGAACGCCGCTCAAGCCAGCGCTGCATGTACTTGCGTGAGGGACCGAGCAGGATCCGCATCCACTTCTCGACCTCGGCGTTCACCACGATCGGGATGTCGAACTCGGAGGGGTCGATGTCTTCGAGGTGCAGCGGGTCGCCGAGCAGCGCGCGCTCGGGGTTGCGGTAGAAGTCGAGGGGCACATCCAGGCCGAGCGTCTCGTCGATGACGGCGCGCTCCACCAGGTCTTCTTCGATGCGCTCGGCCAGTGCGGCCTGCATCGCGGCATCCGGCACCTCGCCGTCCAGCCGCTCCATCCACGCCCACACGCCATCGGCATCACGGGCCTGCACCGGCAGATCGTCGACCGCTTCGGGGGCCGGCGGTGCTGGCGGCGCAACCACCTCCTCGGCTTGCGCGGCCTGATCGGTGTGGGGCGCAGCGAGCGCTTGCATCGGGAGCCCGCCCCCAACGGCCACCGCCGCGAGGGACAACACCAGGGGCCACCGCGTTGGGCGCATCCACTCTCCGTGGCGGGGCTCGGGAAGAGCCCAGGACAGGACGATCACCTGCCGCGAGGACTGTGATCTTACCGCAGGAGCCCCCGTCCATCAAGGAGGCCCCGTCCGGCACAGCACGATAAGAGCGAAGCCCCTCCGAGGTGGCCCCTTGTCCGCCAGCGTCGAGGCCCTTTCCGGGCCCCACCTCGAGCCCCGTCAGGTGTTCGCCGGCTGGCGCAGCACGCCCGGCGCCGTGTGGCTGGATGGTGGACCCACGGGGTGGTCCGTGCTGGTTCGAGATCCGGCCGAGGTGATCACCACGATCGACAGCTGGCCCGAGGCCGGACGGGCCCTCACCGGCGCCACCCCACGCGCCACCGAGGTTCCGTTCGTGCGGGGTGTCGTCGGCTACGTCGGCTACGAAGCGGCTGCAGCGGTGCTGCCCCAAGCATCCCCCCGCGCCACGCCAGAGCCTCCCGTGCACTTGGGTCGATACGAGGGGGCCCTGCTGTTCCACGGTCCCACGCAGCGGTGGTGGGCGACCGGTGACCGCACCACACGCGACCGCCTCCGCGCGCACCTCGTCGCCACCGACCCGCCGCCCCCATCCTCGACGGCGCCGGGGCGAAGCCGGTCCACCGACGAGGCGGCGTGGACCCGTGCCGTCGTGAGGGTGCAGGAGCTGCTGCGGGCTGGCGACGCCTACCAGATCAACCTCACGCGCGTGGTGCACGTGCAGCGCCCACGTTCGCCGTGGGAGGCCTGGCTGCGCCTGCGCGACAGCACGCGTCCCGAGCGCGGTGCCTACCTCGTCACCGTCGACGGGTGCACCGTCGTCTCGGCGAGCCCCGAACGGCTGTTGGACGTGCACGACAGCCTCGCGCTCACGGTGCCGATCAAGGGCACACGTCCCCGCGGCAGCACGCCGGCTGACGACGTGCGCCTCGCCGCCGAGCTCGAGGCCAGCGCGAAAGAGCAGGCAGAGCTGGTCATGATCGTCGACCTCTGTCGCAACGACCTGGGTCGGGTGGCGGTGCCCGGGTCGGTGCGCGCCGCGCCCCGAACGCTCGTGCCAACGCCCTACTGCCACCATGCTGCGGCCGAGGTCTCGGCCCAGCTCCGAAGCGGCTGCGACGCGTGGGACGCGCTGGCCGCGTTGTTCCCACCGGGATCGGTCACGGGCGCCCCCAAGGTGCGCGCTGTGCAGCGCATCCACGAGCTGGAGCCCGAAGCACGCGGCGTCTACTGCGGGGCGGTCGGCTACGTGTCGGACCATGGCCGCGCGGCGTGGTCGGTGGCCATCCGCACCGCGGTGTGGGCCGGCGCGGAGGCCCGCTACCACGTAGGCGGCGGCATCGTCGTGGACTCGGAGGCGCACGCCGAGTGGCTGGAGACCTTGGTGAAGGGTCAGCGCCTGGAGGCTGCGCTCACCGGCGCCTAGCCTAGCCCTCGCGGGCGCCTAGTAGTCCTCGAGCTCATCAGCCTTGGGCTCGACTTCTTCTTCCTCGGGGTCCAGCTCGTCGTCGAGCGGCTCAGGCTCGGGCTCCACCTCGGGCGGGGCCTCGCGCGTGGGCGGTGTGGGTGCCTGCGGAGGGGGCTCGTACGCGGGCACCTCGGCGGGCGGGGTGGCGCGCATGGGGGCGGACGTCGCGCTGCGCACGGCCGCCCGATCGCGCTCGGGCCGCAGATCGGAGAACGAGAGACGGGAGAGCGTCGCGTCGAGGCCGTAGTGGTAGGTGCCGTCCTCCCACTTGGCGCCGCCCAGAAAACCTTCCACGACGGAGCGGTAGGTGTCGAGCGGGCTGTTCGTCCAGTCATCGAGCTCGAGCACCACCCCCGCCTTCACCCGGCTGCGTCCCAGCTCGGTGGCCAGATCCACCTTGCCGTCGACCTCCACGTCGAACAGGGACGACACCAGCAAGCCCTCGGTGATCACGGCCTCGCCCTCCTCGATCGCGAACGCGATGGCGAGCTCCTCGATGTCGGCGTTGAACTCACGGTCCTCCCAGCCCATGGTGGACGCCGTGACCGTGTCGAGCCGGAGGTCCTTGCCGTGCAGCTCGACCTTGCCCGTGGCCTTGTCGAGGCCGTTGTGGACACCGACGTCGACGTCGACATCGACGGGGCCCGTGGCCGACACGTAGGCCGAGAGACCGCCCAAGCCGAGCACCTCCTCCAGCGGGATGCCTTGCCCGGTGACGGTGAGCCGGCGCGGCTCCAGCATGCCGTCCTTCACCCCGGCACGCGCCTCGTACGCGAGGTCTTCTCCGCCGAGGCGGACGTAGCCCGACACCGCCAGCACGCGGGTGGCGAGCTGCCACAGCGACAAGGACGCTGCGACACGATCGGCGAAGAACATCGGCTCGGCCACGTCGTCGGGCAGCGGGCCACGCCGCGACACGATGACGTGATCGGCCGCCAGGCCAGCCCACCACGGCGACACCCCATCCACCGCCAACTCGTAGCGTCCGTTGGTGGCCTTCTTCACCTCGTGGGCGAGCCGGTCGCCTGCGACGGCCGAAGGGAAGGCCACCCACAGCACGGACCAGAACACGACACCGCCCCACACCGTGAGACCCCCAGCGAGCAGCGCGCGCCTCATCCTTCCTCCCTCGCGAAGGTGACGAGATCTAGCTGCAGATCGAGCAGCGTCTCTTCCTTTCGCCGCTTGGACTTGAACCGGGCCGAGCGCACCTTGATCGGGTGCGTGGACGTCTCGATGGCGTGCACGAACTTCACGATGCCGTCGAGCGAGGCGTCTTGGATCTCCACCCGGTACTCCCGCTTCCGGTAGTCGCCCACGGCGTCGGAGCCCGTCTCCCGGGAGCCCTTGAGGCTGGAACCGATGCCGGCCGTGCCAGCCCAGCCTTCCAGGTAGGTGTTCATCTGCCCGGCCTTGAACTGCTGCATGCGCGCGTCGACATCGCCAAGCCGCAGTGCGAGGCCCTCGTACTCGTCGGCGAGGTCTTGGGCCTCGATGAGGTCTTCTTTGGCCAGCCGCACGCGCTGCGCGCGATCGGCGAGCACGCTCTGGAGGCCCCAGGTGGTGCCGCCCACCACGAACAGCACGACCAGCGCCACCAACACCAGCGCGATGCGGCGGTCGCGCACGCTCAGATCTTCAATCGCTTCGACCAGCCGGTCGAGCCACCCTGAGATGCGGTTCATGTCAGCCCTCCTCGCCAGCGTCGACTTCGGGTGCCAGCTCTTCATCGCCCGCGTCGGTGTCTTCTTCGGTGGCGCCGCGGTCGATGTCGACCGTGAAGCCTAAGCGTCCGCGGCCGTCCTTGTTGCCCGGCGTGGCCTCCACCCGGCCAAAGGTGCCGACGGATGCGAGGCTCTCGCCGATGCGGTCGACCTGGCTGAAGCCTTCGGTGGTGCCCTCGATCTTCACGGCGTTCTCGGTGATGTCGAGCAGGTCGACCTCCACCTTGACGTCGGGGTGGGGCGGGAACGCCTTGGTGAGCTGGTAGAGCAGATCGACGGTAGGAGGCGCTTCGTTGGTGGAGCCCAGGAACTCGGCCTCCTCGGTGGCCTCGGCCACGAGCTCAGCCAAGATGCCGAGCGCAGCGTCCGACGCGAGGTCCTCGGGCACCTCTCCCGCGATCGCGCCCACCTCGGCACGCACGCGCTCTTCCACGTCGGTCTGCTGACTGGAGTAGTCGAACATGCGGTACGTGAACGCCAGCACCACCGCCGCGAGGAAGAAGCTGACGAAGGCACCGCCGTAACCGAACACGGCGCGCAGGTTGTCGAGGCCGCCCTTGTAGGCCAGGTCGTCGATGCGCAGGTTGGTGAGCGGGGGCACACCGGCAGCGTGGCCCACGCCCACGGCGCGCACCACGGCAAAGCCGTCGGGAACCCGCTGACCCGCCGGCGTGAACGCCGAGCGCACGGGCAGGCCGAGGTCGTCGCCGATCCACTGGGCCAGGTCCTTGAGGCGCGCGCTTCCCCCGGTGAGCACCACCTCGTCGACGCCCACGCCGAGGTCATCCTCGAACCGCACCAGCGTGGCCCGGACCTCGGCGAGCAGCGTGCCCAGCACACCGTCGAGCGCCTCCTTGCCCTTGCCGGCCAACAGGCCGAACTTCGGGTCGGTGACCTCGGTCTGAGTCGACGGGTCATCGCTTGGGTCGAACAGCGCGGGACCGCTCTCGTCATCCTCTTCGACCCGAAGGTCGGGCGCGTAGGTCTCGCCGTGCTTGAGCGCCTGCGCGTGGAGCCAGGGCACGCCCAGGGCCACCTGGATCGCGCGGGTGGCGGCGCGGCCAGCGACCGCGACAGGACGCCACGCGAGCGTGATGCCGCCCTTCACGACGGCCACCACGGTGTTCTCGTGGCCCACGTCGATCACAGCGACCACCCGGTCGGGATCGAGGCCGGGGTCGGCGTACCAGGCGAGCGCATCGCCTGCGCACACCACCTTTCGGGGAGCCAGACCGCGCGACTCCAGCGCCTCCAGCAGCGGCTCCAGCTCGTCGCGGCGCGCCAGCGTGGCGATCACCTCGCCCGGCAGGAAACCCTTGCGCCACGCGACGATCATCGGGTCGAGATCGAAAGGAACTTCCGACTCGAGCGTGAACGGCAGCGTCTGACCGATGCGGTCTTCATCATCGAAGGGCAGCACGACACGGTGCACCGCCACCCGCTCGGCCGGCCAGGTGACCACCACGTGCGCGCCGCTGCTCCAGTCCGGGTGGGCGCGCATCACGCGGTCGAGCGCCTCCAGACGCTCCTCGACCGAGGGCGTGTGCTCGCCATCCTGGTCGACGATCTGCGCGACCTCGGCCTCGGGCGGGTCGTCGACGGACGACTCCCACGCCATCACCTTGACGGCGTAGGCTCCCAGCTCAATGGAAAGGGTACGGGCCATGGGTGAGCGCTCCTAGCGAATGCGCCAGTAGACGACCTTGCCTGCGCGGGACTTCTCGAAGTCGAACACGACCTCGATCTCCACGGTGGACTTGCCCACGATGCCCTTCGACGACACACGGAAGACCGTGCTCTTCGTCTTGACGGCGTTCGAGAGACCTTGGTCGAGGTTGCACGAGGCCCACGACTGCACGAAGCCCGTGAAGTCTTGCGCCTTGCGGAAGAAGCCGCCGCCCATCGCGATGGGCGTGCGTCGGTAGGCCTGCACCATGTCGAGCACCACGTTCATGGCGTCGTCGGTGAGCTGCGGGTTGCAGTGGGCGTTGATCACCGCGCGCAGCACCTTCTGGGGCGCTGTGTTCACGTTGACCTTGCCCGAGCCGTAGATGGTGAGGTGCTGGCCATAACGGCGCCACACCTCGTCGTTCTCCCAGCCGCGCACGAGCCGCAGCTCTTCGAGGGTGTCGAAGGGTCCGTTCTTGGGCTGGTAGGGGTCGTCGCCGCGGTCGTAGAGCGCGCTCTCGCGGCCGCCTTGGAACAGGCGGTTGTCGTCCACGTCGGTCCAGTCGGCGAGGTTGCCGATGAGGTCCCACCGATCTTGGTTGGACTCGCGCAGGTACTCCTCTTCGCGCTCCCCGAGCATGAGCCCGCGCAGCAGGATGCCCTGAGGACTGCGCTGGAGGGAGTTCAGATCGGTGCCGGGCAGCTCGCCCACGAAGATGCGCCCATCTTCATCCACCACCGAGGCCACGAAGTCGCCGTCGAAGTCGAGGAAGGCCTTCTTGAGGGATGCCCCCTCGCGGCTCTCGTCGAGCTGCTCGTCGGTGAGGCCACCGTTCTTGTCGATGGCCTTGGCTTCGTCTTCGTCCCCATCCGTGACCAGCAGCAAGCGCAGCACATTCGTGCTGATCGAAGGCACGAGCTGCCAGAGCACGTCGGCGTTGAGGCCGCCGGGAATGAACTGACTGGCTGCCTCCACCATGGGATTGCCCTCCAGCTGCTTGGAGGCCACCAGAATCAGCCGGTAGAACTGCACCCCGCCCTGAGCGAGCGCCTCGGCCTTCGCTTCATCACGCTGGGCCGCCGCGAGCTGGATCCGCACCGAAGCCGTGTGCACCACCTCCGTGACGATCACCGTGAGCAGCGCCACGATGCTCACCACCAACAGCAGCGCGATGCCCGACCGGCTCGACCGGCCTGCCCTGCGAACCCCAGGCAGACTCCGCCGCGCGAGCAGGCGCTCACGAAGGCGTGCGGCAGCGGTGGTGAGGTGGTGGATCATTCGGGGGTGTAGCCGGGGAGGTTGGCCTGGTTGGGACCGAGCAGTGGAGCGAGCACGTCGGCGTGCTCCAGCACGACGGTGGTGAGGAACGGCATCTCGACGCTGCGCTCTTCGCCGTCGGGGTCTTCACGCAGCAGCACGAGCCCGATCCGCACCGCCCGGGGCAGCATGTAGGGGGTGTCGCCGGAGCGCGAGTCCCAGCTGTCGGCCCACTCGTTGGTGCGCGCGTCGAGGAACTTCAGGTCGAAGGTCTCGACGCCGTACGCGAGCGGCAGGATCCGACCCCCCTCGCCGGGCTCCTCGTCGATGCGAGGGCTCTCGCGCAGGTACAGGATGTGGCCGGGGCCCTTGTCGCGCGGTGCACGCTCGCCCCACACCGTGAGCTCGGTCTGATCCGACTCCGCACTGTTCGCGTACACCCGCTGGTGCGAGAGCGAAGCGAACCACAGGCTGTCGGGGTCGTCGTCCTCGGCCACGAACACGGTGATGTAGCTGTTGGCGACCTGACGGTTGGGCGTGAGGTACGCGAGCTGGAGATCCCGACGCAGCCGCGAGAGCGTGGCACGCGCCGACCGGGTGGTGATGTCGGTCTGGGCGAGCGCATCGTTCATGTCGATCGCACCCACGAGGCTCGCAAAGCCCACCGTGGACATCACGACCACCAGCGCGATCGACAGCATGACCTCGGGCAGCGTGATGCCCCGACGGCTGCGCCTCATCGGCCACCTCCGGGGTTGATCGCGCCGCCGCGGCCGCCGCCCCCGTTGGGGTTGCGCGTGCTGCCACCGTTGCCACGACCCGGCGTGTTGCCGCGTGGCCCGTTCGGACCGCCCGCGTTGGGGTTGGTGCCGTTGTTGGGGCCGCCGGACTGAGTGGTGCCTGCGCCCTGGGCGAAGACCTGCGCATTCGGGCTGGTGACGTGGCTCGTGAGGATCACCTCGTCGCCGAACTCCTCGGCCTCGTCGGAGGACTCGCCCCACCACACCCGCACACGCACCTCGCGCAGGAAGGGGTCGAGCGCATCGGTGACCATCTCGGGGCTGATGCCCAGGCTCGAGAAGTCGGGCGGCGGCGTGGCCGTGGCCGACCCGGGTGGACCCGACAGACCGAGGTTCGACATCAGGTTGGTGCTGAGTGCGTTCAGGTCGGAGGCGGCTTCGAGGTCCACCTCGGTGACGAGGAACTCGTAGTGGTAAGCGTCGAGGTCCTCAAACTCGAGGTTGAGCACCTCATCGCCGAAGTCGGAGAAGTCGCCATCTTCGTAGAGATCGTCGGTCGGGAAGCCCTCACGCTCCACCAGCATGCGCACTTCGGCGATCTTCTCCTGCGCGAGCTGCGTGGCCACGAGGATGCGATCCGCCTCCACGGTCATCTCGATCGCGGTGGTCTGGGTGCCCATCAGGATCACGATGCTCGTGACCAGGATGCCCAGCGCGATGATGACCTCCAGCAGGGTGAAGCCGCGGCGACGCATCACAGCTCCAACGAGGGTGGTTTGTCGGGAAGCCAGTCGAACGCGTCTTCGTGGTCGACGAGCTCGTTGACCATCTGCACCCGACCGGAGAGCGGATCCACCGTGATCGTGAAGCCCTCGGTGGGGTCTTCTTTGTCGACGATCTGGATCACCGTGTACTCGGCGAACCCGTTCGCGAAGATGTAGCTGGTGGCGATGGCGACCTGCGGCCCCGCGTCGTCGTCGCGCTTCTTCTTGCGCGACGCGCGCTGATCGGCGGTGGGGACCACGGGCTCGGCGTACTGCGGGGTGAACACGCTCTTGAAGTGCGCGTTCTGGGGCAGCTCGAAGCTCTTCGACCACCCCTGCTCATCGCTGACCTTGTCGAACTGGGCGTGCTCCGCCTTCCACGCCGCAAGCTGCTCGGGCGTCATGTCCTCCACCTTCGCGGTGCGCCGCTCTTCGGCGGCCTCGCGCGCTTCCGGCGTGGCGTAGATCACCGCGCCCGCGCTGCCGCGCTCCACGTGCCACTTCCCGGCATCCAGGTCGAACACCACCCGGAAGGTCTGGTTGCGCAGCACCGCCTCGTCGTGGAGCATCTCGTAGAGCAGCGCGATCTTTTGCGCCGCGCCGCGCTGCTCGAGCATCCAGTACGAGGAGATCGACGGGGCCATCACCGCCGTGACCATCAGCATCACGGCCACCGTGATCATCACCTCCATCAGGGTCATGCCCCGACGGCTGCGATGCCCGCGATCGATCCGGTGCTGGTGCACGGCGCGGTTCATGCCTTAGTTCATGTCCGAGAGCTTGATGTCGGCCGCGGAACCGGTGCCGCCTTCCTTGGCGTCGGAGCCGTAGGAGATGATGTCGTAGCCGCCCTTGCCGCCACCCTTGCGGTAGACGAACTCGTTGCCCCACGGATCCTTCGGTGCGGGCTCGCCGCGGAAGGCTTCGTCGAGGCTGTCGGGCAGCTTCTTCTTCTTCACCTGGTAGATCTTCACCTTGTCGTTGATGCGGGCGATCATCAGCGAGGCGGTGTCGCCCTGCGCTTCGCCGAACATCGAGGCGAGGCCATAGGTGAGCGCGCCCATGAGCATCAGGATGATCGCGATGACGATCATGATCTCGATGAGGGTCATGCCTCGGCGGGACCGCTTCCGGCTCGCACGGGTTCGCACCAGGAGCGCACGCAGCGCGGTGAGCTTCTCATTCATCTCGACCTCCTTCCCTAAAACTTTCCGATCTGGCTCGAGAGCGTCTGCATCGGCAGCAGCAACCCGAGCGCCACAAAGAAGATGACGCCACCGAGCACCACGATGGAGAGCGGACCCAGCAAGCTGGTGACCGTTCGCACAGCGTTCTCGACCTCTTCGTCGTAGGCGTTGGCCACGAGGTTGAGCATCCGCTCCAGCTCGCCCGTGCGCTCTCCGACCTTGATCATGTGCACGACCATCGGCGGGAACTGTCCGCTCTCTTGAAGCGGGCGCGCGATGCTCTGCCCCTCTTGGATACTCTCGGCGGCCTTGCTGATCGTGTCCGAAATGATCACGTTCCCAACGACATCCCGGACGATTGCCAGGGCCTGCAAGATCGGCACACCCGAGATGAGCAGCGTGCCCAGCGTGCGGCTGAACCGACTCACCGCCACCATGCGGTTCATGCGCCCGAGCGCAGGCAGCGAGAGCTTCGTCTGGTCCCACCGCTTGCGGCCGGCCTCAGTGGCCCTCCAACGCACGAACAGCGTGTAGGCACCAAAGCCCAAGATCGGCACTAGCCAGCCCCAGCCCACCAGGAGGTCGCCCGCGAAGAACACGATCTTGGTGATGAGGGGCAGGTTCTCTTCCCCGCCGAACGACGCGAACATGTCGCGCATCTGCGGGATGACCCCGACGAAGATCGCCACCAGCATCACCACACCGACCACACCCATCAGCACCGGGTAGGCCAGCGCGCCCACCACCATGCCCTGCAGCTTCACGTTGGCATCGGCGAACGCCGAGAGGCGCTTGAGCACCTCGCCCAGGCTGCCCGTGCGCTCCCCAGCGCGCACCATCGAGATGTAGAGGTCGTTGAACACCTGCGGGTGGTCGGCCAGCGCATCCGCCAGCGTGGCACCCTCGTTCACCCGCTCTTTCACCCGCGAGAGCACCACCTTGAGCTTGTTCTTCTCGGTCTGCTCCACGAGCGCGTTGAGCGCCTCGGACATCGGCACCGACGCGCCGATGAGCACCGAGAGCTGCGCGGTGACGATCGAGATGTCGCGCGCCGTGATGAACTCGAGGTACTGCGCGAAGTCGATCTCGCGGTTCAGTCCCGAGCCGGCCACCGCCTTGCCGGTCTGCTCCTTCACTTCCGTGGGGAACAGGCCCTGACGACGCAGGCGGGTGCGGGCGGTCTTCGCCGTGTCGGCGTCGATCAGTCCTGCGACTGCCGCCCCTCCACCGTCAAAGCCTTTGTACTCGAAGACCGGCACGTCAGCCCTCGTTCTCGATGGTCTCGATGCGTGTCACGCGCAGCACTTCGTCGAGCGTGGTGACGCCGCGGAGCACCTTGCGGAAGCCGTCTTCAGCCAGCGTGCGCATGCCGCGATCCACCGCGCGGCGCTTCACCTGGCCCGAGTCGGCCTGCGTGAGGATGAGCTGCTTGATCTCCTCCCAGGCCGGCAGGAACTCGTAGATGCCCAAGCGACCGCGGTAGCCCACGTTCTGGCACTGATCGCAGCCCACAGCCCGGTAGAGCGGCGCACCGTTGAGCGTGGCCCGAGACATACCGACATCGGCCAGCTCCTGGTCGGAAGGCGTGTAGGCCTCCTTGCAGTGCGGGCACAGCCGACGGACCAGCCGCTGGGCGAGCACGCCCACCAGCGACGACGCCACGAGGAAGGGCTCGACGCCCATCTCGGTGAGGCGTGCAAACGCACCCGCTGCGTCGTTCGTGTGGATCGTGGAGAACACCATGTGGCCGGTGAGTGAGGCCTGCACAGCGTTGTCGGCGGTCTCCTTGTCGCGGATCTCGCCCACGAGGATCACGTCGGGGTCCTGGCGCAAGAAGGAGCGCAGCGCGCTGGCGAACGTGAGGTCGATCTTGTGGTTGACCTGCACCTGCCCGATGCCCGCGAGCTCGTACTCCACGGGATCCTCGATGGTGAGGATGTTGATGTCGGGCTTGTTGATCTCGGAGACGGCCGAGTACAGCGTGGTGGACTTGCCCGAGCCGGTGGGGCCCGAGACCAGCAAGATGCCGTGGGGCAGCTCGATGGCCTTGCGGAAGGTCTCGAGCGTGTCGGCCTCCATGCCGATCGAGTCGAGGCTGAAGACCTCGCCCTTCTCGAGGATACGCATCACGACGCGCTCACCATGCCGCACGGGCACGGTAGACACACGGAGATCGACCTCGCGGCCGCCCATCTTGCGCCGGATGCGGCCGTCCTGCGGGAGGCGCTTCTCGGCGATGTTGAGCCCCGCCATGATCTTGATGCGGCTCACGATCGGGTTGCGCAGCGTGAACGGCGGGCGGTGGCGCTCGTGCAGCACGCCGTCGATGCGGAAGCGGGCCACGAGATCCTTCTCGAAGGGCTCGATGTGGATGTCGGACGCGCGCTCCTTGATCGCTTGGCTGAGCAGCGCGTTCACGAAGCGGATGATCGGCGCCTGGTTCGGATCGTCGAGCAGCTCGGCGTCTTCGAGCAGGAGGTCATCCTCGGCCTTCTGCTTGCGGTCTTCGACGTCATCGAGGATGTCGGTCGCAGAGCGTGCCGCACGGTCGTAGGTGTCGTTCGTGGCCTTGTCGAGCACATCGGCCGGGACGATCACCGGGCGCACGGGCAGGTGGCTTGCCAGGCGCAGATCGCTCAGCAGCGACATGGCGCCGAGATCCGCGATGGCCACCACCAGCTCACCACCGGCCACCCACAGCGGCAACACGCGGCGCTCGCGCGCGAGCGTCAGCGGAAGCGTGCGCACCAGCTCCACCTGCACCTGCTCCAGATCGATGGTCTCGAGCATCGGGAGGCCGGTCATCTCAGCGACCACCTTCGCGGCCCGCTTCGGATCGATGCCCTCAGAAGAGAGCGCCAGGCGCGTAAGCGGCACGCCCTGCTTGGTCGCCATGTGACGCACGCGATCGATGGCTTCTGGGGAGACCCCCTGGAGCGCGAGCGCGTCTTCGACGGCTAAGCGACGAACGGCCACGTCAGCCCTCCTCGGGTGCCGCAGGGGCATCGCTAGGGGTGGCTTCTTCGCTCGCTTCGGGCGCGACGCTCTCTTCGGGGAGTGGCTCGGGCTCACCGAGGTCGATCTCCACCTCTCCGGGCGGCAGGCGACCCGCGAGGGTGCCGGGGGCGTCGTTGGTGCCGCGCTCGACCTCGTCGCGCAGATCGTTCCGGGCATCCGAGGAGATGGACTCACCATCGAGCGTCTCGGTGGACGAGATCGTGGTGGGACCGCGGAACGCTGAGGGCTGATCCACAGCGTTCATCGAGTACTGGAGCAGCTTACGGATCTCCTCGAACTGCTGCTCTTGGGTCTTGCCGTAGAAGCGGCGCAGGAACTCAGCGCGCTGGGCCTCCTTCACGCGCATGATCTCCTCCATGTCTTCTTCATCATCCACAATGTGGGGCGTGAGGAAGACCATGAGGTTGGTCTGGCGCGCGGTCTTCGACTTGTTCCGGAACAACGCACCCAGGATGGGGAGATCACCGAGCACGGGGATCTTGGACTCGCTCTCGGTCTCGGTGGTGCCGATCAGGCCGCCGAGCACGATGGTCTGGTTGTCGGCCACGAGCGCGGACGTCTCAAGCTTACGTTCCGACGTAATGAAGCCGCCGTTCGCCGCCTGGCTGCCACCGCTGGTGTCGCCTTCGATCTCCTGCACGCCGATCTTGAGTTCGAGCGTGACGAAGTTCTCGGAGTTCACCCGCGGCGTCATCTCGAGCGTGATCGCCACGTCTTCGCGCTGGAAGCTGATCAGCGGCGTGCCGAACGAGCTCTGCCCCGAGTTGATCGGGAACGGAACCTTGCGGCCCACGCTGATGGTGGCTTCTTCGTTGTCGAGGGCGAGCAGGCTCGGAGAGGAGACGATGTTCACGAGCTGGTTGGTCTTGAGGGCTTCAAGGGCCACACCAAAGCTGGGGATGTCGACGATCTGCGCCGAGCCATCGGGGCCCACCACCGGCACCTGCACCGACTGCCCGAAGATGCCGAAGGCGAGGCCGGTGAGCGACGCCAGCGAGAAGCCCAGCGAGTTGGTGCCGAACTGACCGGCGACAGCACCCGAGAAGTCATCGCCGATCGTGGGGAGGTGGTACGCGAGGTTGAACTTGAAGGTGTCGGTGGCCGACATCTCGAGGATCACGGCATCCACAAACACCATCTTGCGCTTCAGATCGAGCTCGCGGATGACGGAGGCGATCACCTCGTAGTCATCACGGCTTGCGATGATCACGAGTGAGTTGGTGTTCTCGTCCGACGCGATGCGCAGGCCCGACTCAAAGGCCGCGATGGCCCCGCCCGACTCGGCGCCTTCCGTGGCAGCAGTTCCCGTGGCAGCCGCTGCGGCCTCGCGCGCTCGCGCAGCGGCTAAGCGAGGATCGACCGTGCTCTGGTTGCCCGCGTTGCGGCCGGCGCTCCGTGAGCTGTCGCCGTTGGCGAGGTCTTCGAGCACCTTCACCACGTCTTCCGCCTTCGCGTGCTCCAGCCGGTAGACGTAGATCTGGCTGCGGCTCGTGGGGTCCACGTCGATGTCGATCTTGCCGATGAGGTCCTGGATCACCGTGTGACCGGTCTCGTTGGCGAGCGCGATCAGGGAGTTCGTGCGCTCATCGGAGAGCACCTTGCTGATGTAGTTGGCCTTCTCGCCGGCCGTGACACCCGTGCCGGTGGTGGGCTCGGGCGTGCGCGCCGTGCGACGGCTCCGCGCCGCGGTGCGCGACGCCCGAGCGTCGGGCTCGGCGGTCTCCACCGTGCCGTACAGCTCCTCGATGAGCGTCTTGATCTCTTCCGCGTCTGCATACACGATCGGGTAGATCGCGAGCGACGAGCGGGGTGCCGCCACGTCGAGCTTGCTCACGATGTCGTAGATGCGGCGGACGTTGTAGCCGGTGTCGGTGATGATCAGCGTGTTGCTGGGCACGTAGGCCAGCACCTTCGCGTTGGGCGACACGAGGTTGTCGACGATCTCGCGCAGGTCGCCCACGGCGATGTTGTCGAACGGAATGATCTGCGTGATGTACTGGTCGGTGGCCTTGATGTCGCCGCCCTCGCCGGGCCGACCGGGCGACTGCTGCGCCGTGTTGGCCTTGATCACCTTGTGGGTGTCGCCCACCTTCACGATCGTGAGGCCGTGCACCTCGAGCGCCGAGAGGAAGGCCTCATAGGCCGCCTCGGGCGAGACCTTCTTGTTGCTGATGATCGTGACCTTCTTGCCCTGAAGCTCGCGCACATCGCTCAGGATGAAGTTGCGGCCCGTGATGCGCGAGAAGTAGTTCAGCAACGAGTAGAGGTCGGCCTCGTCGTAGTTCATGTCGATCCCGCGGGAGGGATCGATGGGCGGCGGGATCGGCGGCTGGGAGGTCTCTCCGCCGGGACGCACGGCAGGGACCGTGGGGCGGGCCTCGGGCTCGCCAGGACGTGGCACCGCCCGAGGATCCACAGGCGCCGAGGGCGCAGGAGCAGCCGTGGGCGCGGGCGTGCCAGGGGGGGTGTCCTGCGCGAGCGCGGGGAGCACGGCCAGACCCAGCAACACGCTGGCGACCACAAAGACGCTGGGGGTGAAAGTACGCATCGGAGGCAACGGGCTCCCGGTTGGGGGGCTTTAGCGGGGAGGCGTGCTGGCAGAAGCGCCAGCACCCGCTTCGGTGAAGGAGGCATCGAGCGCCTGGGCGCGCGCGATGAGAGGCGGAAGGAGATCGGCGGGCTCGGCGAGCACGAGCACATCCGGGCCGGCAGCAAACACCGACCCGCGGGGAGACGCAGCCAACGCCAGCGCGGAAGCTGCGGCCTCGGCGGTGCCGGGCATCGAGAGCGACTGCACCGCGCAGGTGTCGTGGGTGCGGAAAGCACCCACCTCGGTGACGATCAAGCGCGGGGCGCCATCCTCTGCGCTCACCCGAAAGCGATGGCAGGCCAGCGCCGCATCCAGCACGGGGCGCAGCGACCCGGCCGGCACCTCGGCGTGCAGGGAGAGGCGCGCGGAGGCGAGGCCCTCCACATCACGGGGCGGCAGCGCCAGGCCCAGCCGCATCGAGAGCATCGTGACCATGCCCGCCGCATCGGCGGCCTCATAAGCCAGCACGACCCGTTCGTGGCCGAAAGGCTCAGGGCCACTCGCCGTCCCTTCAAAAGGCGCAGGCCCACCGTTGCACCCGCACGCGAGGGCGACGTTCGCAGCGATGGCGAGCAGCACCACCATCATCGAATCTCGTAGTCGAGCGCCACGGGCTCGCCGCGGCGGGTGACCTCAACCTTGAGCTGCGTCTCCGAGCGCAGCTGCTCCAGCGCCCGCATCGCGCCATCCATCGTGGAGAGCTCGAGGCCGTTCACCGAGTGGATGATGTCGCCGTTCTTCACGCCGATGGAGTCGAGCATGCTGCCGCGACGAATCGCCGAGAGCCTGTAGCCGTCGAACTCGCCATCCGGCCCGCGGTGCTGAAGCGCTCGCGCCTCCTTCTGCAGGTCGGCGAGGTTGCCCAGCTTCTCATCGAGCATCGACCGAGAGACCGTAAACTTCGTCTCGCTCTCCTGGGTGACGCCACCCTCGGTGGAAGCCTCACCCTCACCGGCCGTGGTGCGCTCGGGGGTTACCTTGTCGCCGCCGACTTCGAGCCAGTCTTCCGTCTCGCCCCGACGGATGCGGACCCGGAAGCGCTCGATGGCTACGATCTCCGCGCCCTCGACCACTTGCCCGATGCCATAGGCGTGCACCACCGTCTTGCCCTCGGACTCGATGAACGCGGAGCTGTAGATGGGCGGGTCCGACACGACGGTGCCCCGCAGGCGGATGGTGAGGCCGGCGACACCGCCGCCGCCGCCTTCGGCGTCTTCCGACTCGACGCCGATGGCCTCGGGGTCGAACAGGTTCCGGTCCAAGATCCCCGAGAGGTACTCGCGCTCACCGAGCGCACGACGTGTGGCGGGCTCCGGCGCGACCGCATCGGCATCCGCGAGCAGATCGGCCTCGGTCGCTGTCACCTCGGGCACCGCCAAGTTCCACGCCAGCGCCGCATCCAGAGCGAGCGCAAGGACTGCCGAGATTCCCGTGACGATGGCCACGGCCCGCCAGGGCATGCCTCCGGTCGTCGTAGGAAGGGTCTCGTCCATGGATGCCTCCGAAGGATCGACAAGCAAGATGCGTGCCACCTCGAATCTACCGAGGTTCAACGCCCAAAATGGTTACGTGTTCGACAAGTTGTCAGGCAGCTCAGCTTGGAACCTGGGGGCCTGACAACCTGTCACTCGGGGCGAACCGCTTGAAACACCGCCAGGTAGTTCAGACCGAGCACGCGCCGAATGCGGGCCTCGGTCCATCCGCGGTTGAGCATGTCCTGCACGAGCATCGGATGGTGCGTGATGTCGGTGAGATCCCGGGGCGGCGTGATCATGCCGTCGTAGTCGGTGCCGATAGCGGCCGAAGCCTCGCCGCCCACCCGGATGAGGTGCTCGAGGTGGTTGAGGATGCTGGCCCGGCTCGCCGCGGGGAACCCGGTGGGCACGCGCTCCAAGAAGCTTCCCTGGTACACGATGCCCAGCACGCCACCGCGATCCGCGATCGCCCTCACCTGGTCGTCATCGACGTTGCGCCACAGGGGACGCAGCGCATCCATCGCCGTGTGGGTGACCACCGGCGGGAGGTCGGACACGTGGGCCTCGAGTGCACCCCAGAAGGTGCGCTTGCCTGCGTGCGCGAGGTCCACGAGGATGCGGTTGCGGTTGCAGGCCGCCACGAAGGCGCGCCCGCGCTCGGAGATGCCGCGATCAGGCTGGGACGGGCTGCTGCTCCCGCCGAGCACGGACGAGCCCAGGTGGATCAGCGTGATGCGGTGCAGCTCCCGGCCGAGCGGGCCGTCGAGCACCCCAGGGTTTTGCGAGACCGCATTGCCACCCTGCAAGCACAGCATCATCGCGGTGCGGCCTTCGGCACGAAGCCGATCGTAGTCCGCCCGACTCCGGGCGATGCCCAGGTCCTGACCCCAGGCTTCGATCTGCGCCACACATCGCTTCACGTTGGCGGTGGTGATCTCCAGTCGCCGCGACTCCGTGCGGAAGATGTTGGTGGCCAGATCGTAGGCCACACCCGTGAGGCCTGCCTCGCGCAGCCTCGGGTAGTCGGTCTGGAACATCATCGGCATCACCCGCTTCCACGGGCCGTGACGCTTCGAAGGATCGTAGCCGAGCAGACGTACGGGCACCTCGAGGTCGCAGTGGAGGTCGACGAAGTCGGCGTCGAGCAGCAGCTCGCACGCCGCCACGGACACGCCGAGCTCGCGCGCCCAGGCTGCGGGGTTGGAGCGGTGATCGATGTAGCTGAGCTTGTTCATGCCGCTCCGTGCTACCCCATGAGGGAGCTGGCCGGGAGGGCCGCTACAGGTTTCGACGCCGCATGCCGACACAATCTGCGATGATGCGGCCGAAGGGGTGCTGGTGACCATCGCGGTGCTGCTGGTGGATGACGAACCTGTGGTGCGGCGCACGGTCGGGCGCGCGCTCGAGCGCGCGGGCTACGAGGTCCACGTCGCGGCCACAGCGCAGGAAGCGCTGGACCTGCTGGCCGCCCATCCTCCGATCGCGGCCGTAGTGAGCGACATCATGATGGACGACGTGCACGGGCCGGCGCTCGTGCGGCAGCTGCGCACGCTGCGCCCTCACCTGCCGGCGGTGTTCATGTCGGGAGAGACGCCCGAGCTGCTTGGCGCTGGAGAGCTCCCGGAGTCCACCCTGTTCGTGCCCAAGCCCTTCGAGCCCGAGACGCTGCTGTCTGCGCTCACCCAGGTGCTCCAGCCCGCGTGATCAGGTCCAGTCGTGTGGCCAGTACAGGGGCAGCATCTCAGCCTGGGAGGTGCCGGCCGGAGGGGACCACTGGTAGCCAAACCGCACCCGCGGCGGCAACGACACCAGGATGGACTCGGTGCGGCCGTTGGTCTTGAGGCCGAAGTGGGTGCCGCGATCGTGGAGCAGGTTGAACTCCACGTACCGACCGCGCCGGTAGAGCATGAACTCTTCTTCGGCGTCGGTCCACGCCTCGTCGCGACGGCGCTCCACGATGGGCAGGTAGGAGGGCAGAAACCGCTCGCTGAGCGAGAGGACGGTAGCGGCGTCGTCGCGCAGCTCGCCAGCCCGCCAGTGATCGAAGAACACCCCGCCCACCCCGCGCATCTCGCCGCCACGGTGGGTGTTGCTGAAGTACCGATCGCACCACGCCTTCCACGCGTCGAAGGTGCCGAGCGGTGCGGTGGCGTCGCGCCAGGTGCGATGAAAGTGCCGGAAGTCGTCGAGGTGCGGGTGGTAAGGCGTGAGGTCCGCGCCTCCTCCAAACCACGCGCGCTCGCCGACCTGCACGAGGCGGAAGTTCGCGTGCGTGGTGGGCACCCGCGGACTCCTTGGGTGCAGGATCAGCGAGATCCCAGCAGCAAACAAGCGGTCGTCGGGGCTCCCGCCCAGCTGGGCAGCAAACGCGGGCTCGAGCGCACCGAACACCGCAGAGGTGTTGATGCCGCCGCTCTCGAACACCGCGCCATTCGCCACCACCCGCGTTCGTCCGCCGCCGCCGGGAGCGCCCGCGGCATCCACCCGCGTCCAGAGGTCTTCCACCACGCCGACGGTGGGGTCGAGCGCGACCACGGCCGCTGTGATGCGGTCCTGGAGAGCAACCACCCCAGCGTGAAAGGCTTCATGGACCTCCTGCATGGGACCCTCCTTACGCCACGAACGGGGATCGGAAAGCGCAGCCGTCCCGCCAGCGCGAACACCCCAACGAGGTGCGCCCACGCATCACCAGGCCCGTGCCACAGCTCGGGCAGGCGGATCCCTCGACGACCGACGAGGGCTTGGGCGCTCGCTTCGGCTTGGGTGCTGCAGGCTGCGGGTCCGGTGAGGCCCCTCCCTCGGCGCGGTCGGGAAACCAGAACTGGATCGCACCGTCCTTGAGCTCCAGGCCCGCCGAGAAGGTTGCCCCCGCCTTGGAGGTGAGGCCCTCCACCGGCGGCACACGACCTTCTGCGAGGAGCTGCTTGACCACCTTCAGGGTCAGCTTCTTTCGGGCCACCGTGCCGTACAGCACGAACGCGCAGCCCGCGCCGCTGCATCGAAAACGCGGGCCGGCGGGATGGACGGCTGCGCCGCAGAGCGGACAGGCCCCCACGGAGCGTCCTTCGGCTGCGCGCTTGGTGGCGGCGGCGGCCGGAAGCGTCGCCGCGCGCAGCTCAACCACCACGTCGGTCACCCAGGCGGCAACGTCGGCGGCGAATCGATCCCCGGCCCCACGACCCTCGGCGACGTCGGCCAGTCGCTTCTCCCATCGACCGGTCAGCTCCGCGCTCTTGAGCGCCTCCACCGGCAGCGCCTCGATCAGCGCCCGTCCGATCGGCGTGGCGGTGAGCGCCTTTCCGGATCGCACCACGTAGCTGCGGTCGAGCAGGGTCTGGAGCACGGCGGCGCGCGTGGCGGGGGTTCCGAGTCCCGCATGCCGAAGCGCGCGTGCCAGGTCCGCTTCGTCGAGGGTTCGACCCGCCGTCTCCATCGCCCGCAGCAGCGTCGCGTCATCGTGGGGACGCGGCGGCTTCGTCTCGGCCGCCTGGCTCGTCACCTCGACCGCGCGGGCCGGATCGCCCTCGTTCACGGCGGGCAGGTCGACCTCTTTGGCGGCGCCAGGAGGATCGATCGCTTGCCACCCGCTTTCGACCACCACCCGCCCCTTCGCACGCCACGTGGTGGGCGCGTCGACGCCAGCGGGCAGGGCCGCCAGAGCTTCCGCCTCGAAGATGAGGTCGGTGAGGTCGATGCGACACTCCAGCGACAGCGCTGCGAGCAGGCGCCGCGCCACCAGGTCGAACACCCGCTTCTCATCGGGATCCAGGCGGGCGGGATCGGGCGTGCGCCCCGTGGGGATGATCGCGTGGTGGTCACCCACCTCGCTGTTGTCGACCACGCGCTTCCCTGTGCGCAGCGGCGCCGCGAGCAGCGCCTCCACGGTGGGTCGGTACGGGGCCAGCCGACGGATGCCTTCGAGCACATCGGTCAGGCCCGGCACCTGATCCTCGGTGAGGTGGCGTGCATCGGTTCGTGGGTACGTGATCAGCTTGTGCTTCTCGTACAGCGACTGCGCGACCTCCAGCGTTCGCTGCGCCGACAGGCCGTAGCGCTGGTTGGCCCGACGCTGCAGGCTGGTGAGGTCGTAGAGCAGCGGTGGAGGCTCGCGCCGGGTGCGCTTGCGCACCTTCGCTACGCGCGCCGAGGCCCCCAACGTCGCCGCCACCAGGGCCGCTGCGGCCGCCTCAGTCGACATGCGCTCGCCTTCCGGCGCGTCGTGGGCTTCAGGATCGACACGGTCGGCATCCCCAGCGACCGGCGCTGCATCCTCCCGGAACCAGCGCGCCCGCACCGTCCCCGCTTCGGTCTGGAACTGAGCCTGAACAGTCCAGTAGGGCGCAGGCACGAAGGCATCGATCGCGAGGTCGCGCTTCACGATCATCGCGAGCGTCGGTGTCTGCACACGCCCCACCGACCACAGCGCGTCGCCCCCCACCTCGCGGGTGCGGCAGGTGAGCGCGCGCGTGGCGTTCATCCCTACAAGCCAGTCGGCCTCAGACCGGCAGCGCGCCGCCTCGCCGAGCGCGTCAAAGCTCGCCGAGGGTCGCAGGCCGGTCCATGCGGCCCGGATCGCTTCGTCGGTGAGCGACGAGGTCCAGAACCGCAGCACGGGTCGCCGGCAGCCCGCGTGGGCGTGCACCTGCCGGAAGATCAGCTCGCCCTCTCGCCCCGCGTCGCACGCATTGACGACCTCTTCCACGCCGGGATCCAGCAGCAGCCGACGCACGGTCGACCAAGCGTCCTCCACGCCCTTCCGCACCCGAAGCTGGAACGTGTCGGGGAGGATCGGCAGGGCATCCAGCGACCAGGCCCTGTACCGGGGATCGTAGGCCGCGGGCTCCTCCAGCTCGAGCAGGTGACCGATGCACCAGGTCACACGCAGGCCGTTGCCTTCGAACCAGCCCTTGTGCGCCGTCGTGGCACCGAGCACCCGCGCCAGATCGCGGGCGACGCTGGGCTTCTCGGCTACGATCAGGCGGTGCCGGCCCTCCGAGGCACGCCGTGGGCGGCCTCCGGTCACAGGCGGCTCACTCGAACTCAGGGCCCCGCAGGGCGACCACCGTGGTGCCAGCCACCACCTGCTCGCCAATCGAGAGCACCGTGGGGCCTTCAATGCGCACGAGCCCAGGGCGCGCGTCGCTCATCCTGTAGGTGTGGCAGCGATCGTGCAGCGGCGTGACCTGCACGCCGGGGTGCCGGACCTCAAACGAAGCCTGGCGTCGACCAGCGAGCGCACGGTCGAGCGTGAACCCGCTCAGGCGCGCTTTGTCAGCGCGGGGGCCCGAGAACCAGCGAAGGTTGTCTTGCCCACGGCGGTCAGCGAAGCTCAGTCCGGGGTGGTTGGGCTCACGCCCCACCTCGGCCACCTGCCCTTCCGCGACGCCGAGCTGCATCTTCGTGTCGCACAGCATGGCACCGACGTAGCCCTGATCCAGCCGGCAGTAGCGCACCTGGATCCCGCCCACGTCGACCGTGACGCCGTGGTGCAGCGGCGTGGCCTCGTCGGCGCGGCAGGGGCGACCGTCGATCCGCACGGCGGGGCCCGTAGGAACCAGGAAAGCACCCTCGCGGCGCACCTCAACCCGCACCAGGGCCTTGTCGGAGCGGTTCATCCAGCGCCCGTCGGCCTCCAGCTCGTAGAAGTAGGAGTCCACCACTTCTGCGAACGGCACCGCAGGCAGCGCAAGCCCCGACACGACGAGGTGCACATCCGCACCACCGCCATCGAGCACGATCGTGTCGCTCCCCATGGCCCGCGAGGCCACCCGACGGGCGTCTGCGATGGCTCGTTCCAGTGCGGCCGGTGTGCCCACGATCAGGTGACGCTCACCGCCGATCCACTCGGCACGGGCCGCTGGCGAGAGGTGGTAGGCGTTCAGGTAGAGGTTGGCAGGGCTGAGCACCGGCAGGCGGGCCATCACCTCACGAAGCTCGATGGACCCCACCTCAAACCCTTCGAACAGCACCAGCGCATCGGGCGGGATGCTGACCGGCACCCCTTCTCCAAGCTTCACGCGAATCAGGCGCTGCTTGCGCACCGCGGCGACCACCGGATCCGGCAACCAGCAGCGGTGCTGGGGGACGGCCCGGAACACCTCCACCTTGTCGGCGATACCCTTGAGCGTGAGCGCACCGACAGGCTCCCAGGGCAGCTCGGCCGCGTTCATGCACGCGCGCGTGCCGGGGCCGAACCACACCTCGGAAGCTGGCGCCTGGCCCAGGATCCGTGCCGCGAGGTTCACAGCGTCGCCGAACGCGTCGCCATCGATCTCTTCCACATCCCCAGTGGTGAGGCCCACGCGCATCTTCGGAACACCCGGCTGCGCGAGCACCACCTGCAGCGCCAGCGCGGCCTTCACCGCGTCGGTGGCGGCATCGAACAGGCACATGAAGCTGTCGCCAAGGTTCTTGACGATGCGACCCCCGTGCTCGACGACGATCGGGGCCACCAGCTCTTCCTGCTGAGTGAGCAGCCGCATCAGGCCCGCCCGATCGCTCCGCGACACAGCCGCCGTGTAGTCCGCCATGTCGGTGAACAGCACTGTGCGGGTCCGCGTGCTCAAGACAGCTCCCTCCGAGACCCCTCCCAGGCTGGGCTGAGAGGCTGCGGAAGGCTACCCCGGCGCGCACCGATGCGTCGACCTCGATCACGTCCCGACGCGCGCTGCCAACGGAGACTTCCATGGCTGGGGTCCAGCTCTCGATCAACGTGAACAAGTTCGCGCTCGTTCGGAACAGTCGCGGCCACGACACGCCCAACCTGCTGGACTCGGCGGATGCGGTGCTTCGTGCCGGCGCGCACGGCATCACCGTTCACCCCCGGCGGGACCAGCGTCACATCCGCTACGACGACCTCGCACCCCTCTCGGCCCACCTGAAGGCCCGCCACCCCCAGGTGGAGCTGAACATCGAGTGCGAGAACCACGCTGAGGTGGTCGACCAGGTGGTCGCCCTTCGCCCCGCGCAGTGCACCCTCGTGCCTGTGCGTCCGGGCGAGGTGACGAGCGACCACGGCTACAGGTTCCCGGAGGACACGCCCGCCCTCCGCCTCACGATCGACCGGCTTCACGCCGTGGGCGTGCGGGTGAGCGTGTTCGTGGACGCGGATCCAGCGACAGCGCGCGGTGCAGCCGACGCAGGTGCCGACCGGATTGAGCTCTACACGGGCCCGTACGCCTGGGCATGGGGCACGCCGGACCAGGAAGTGCACCGTCGCGCGTTGTTTCTCACCGGCGAGGCGGCCGTGGCTGCGGGCCTCGGCGTCAACGCCGGGCACGACCTCGACCGATACAACCTCGTGGGCCTCCGAGGCTTGCCCGGACTGCTCGAAGTCAGCATTGGCCACGCCATGGTGTGCAGGGCGCTGGAGGTTGGCACGGATCGGGCCATCCGCGAACTGCGCGCTGCGCTCTAGTTCGGGTTGTTCGTCGATCATTTCCCCTGCCATTCGTGCTGGCGTACGGGAGTCGATCGCGCTAAACGCGCGCCGTCTCAATTCAGGTTCGATGGAGGACTCCCATGACGCCCACCCGCAGCATCACGATTCTGTTTGCGCTCCTCGCCGCCGTGGGCTCCAGCGCCGTGGCCGAGACCGGTGACTCCGCAGACAGCGCCGACACCTTCGGCTTCGACTCCGCTTCGGGCGACACGGGCGACACGTCCGCCATTGGCGACTCCGGCGTAGACACCGACGACTCGGCGCTCGGCGGCGAGTCGGGCATCGACAGCGCGGACACCGACACCGTCGACACGGACACGGTCGATACCGACACCGTCGATACGGACACGGTGGACACCGACACCGTCGACACGGACACGGTCGATACCGACACGGTGGACACCGACACCGTCGACACCGACACCGTCGACACCGACACCGTCGACACCGACAC
>CAYNFK010000037.1:0-41067 GCA_964396405.1 uncultured Enterobacteriaceae bacterium | reverse complement strand
ATGCGGTAGACTTCAGACGGTTCTCAACCGTCCACGGGATCGGATCAGGCCCACCCACGGGGGACACGGTCGCGACGCTCGGTCGCCTCAGCGGCACACCGCCGGAGTGGTTCTTCGAAGAGGAACTCAAGTCCGAGGCTCCCCGGTGGGTATGGGACCCAGCCGAACACCGCTCCGCCTGCGAACAAGACATCGCGATCTACCAACAGATCGGCGAGCTCGTCGCGGGCATGAGCGACCGTCGCGAGCGGGCGAAGCTTGAGCACCTCCTCGCGCTGCTCAACTCTCGAAGCATGGTAATCGCCTACGATTCGCACGTGCTCACGCTGACTGTCTTCGAGTCGCAGTTGCGGCAGTTGGGCGCACCCGTCTCGCTGTTCAGCGGCGATGGCGGGGAGGTCGCGAAGCGGCGCGCCATGAGGCAGCTGGGCCTGGGCTCGTCGAAGGAACGCCTGATCGCACTGTGCACCGATGCGTTCAGTGAAGGGATGAACCTCCAGAAAGCCTCGGTGGTCGTCCATCTCGACACGCCGACGGTCATCCGCACGGCCGAGCAGCGAGCGGGCCGTGTCGATCGGATGGACAGTCCCCACGACACGGTCGAGATCTGGTGGCCACGCGATCCGCCCGGCTTCGCGCCTCGAAGGAAGGAGCTCCTCCGCGAACGCCACGAGGTCGTGAGCGACCTCATCGGCGCGAACCTGCAGATGCCGGACGAGGACGACGCGATGCTTGCCGTCGAGGACCTGGCGAAGGCCGCAGACGTGGAGCGCGACGACCCTCGGACGCTCTACGACGCCTTCCGGCCAGTCCGCGACTTCGTCGACGAAGGGGGCCTCGTCGGCCCCGAGGTCTATGAGGTGATGCGGACCAGCCAGGCCGAGATCGTCGCCTGCATCAGCCTCGTCCAGTCCGCGAGACCCTGGGGCTTCTTCGCCGTCGGCGGACTCGACCGAATCGCGCCAAGGTGGATCTTCTTGGACGGCCCGTCGGCGAGCCCGGTCTCGGACCTCGGCAGGATCGCTGAGATCCTCGAAGCGCGACTCAGTCCCGAGACCCCGGATCACCCGATCGACCGCGACGCGGAGGCGGTGATCGCGTCGCTCACGACACGCCTTCGCGAGTGCGAGCGCGAGCTCCTGCCCGTGCGACGTCGCCGCGCCCTCGCGCTCGCCGACCGTGTCCTCCCCGAGTGGCGCAAGGCTGCGTCCCAAAGCGGCGACATGGCTAGGGTGCGACTCCTGCAGCGGATCGAGAAGATGTTGGCGCCGGCGCCGGACGAGGCGACGCACCCAGACGCGCGCAGCGTCGCGGATGCCTGGCTGCAGGTCGTCCGGCCCGTCCAGCGGAGGGCGAAGGAAGAGGCGAGCCGGAAGCGGCGACTGTGGAAGCTGGACGACCTGTACCGGCCACTCTTGCAGTCGCCAGTGGAGACCGGGGTGCTGGAGCGGGCTTTCCGGCGGATACCGATGCTGCCGCCAGTGGCGGAGCGCGTGGTGGCCATGATCGTGGGGGTGCCTGATGCAGCGTGACCGCCACCCTTCCGCCCGAGCGACGCGCGACTTCGACCTGAGACAGATCAGCACTCGCCTGCTCAGCGAGCTCGGCGGTGCGTGAGGCACCGGCCCCCCAGTGAGACACACGCGAGACACCGGGAGCCCCTTTCAGCCCCTTTGAGCCGTTGACCACCCTCCGAAATCGCCGTTCGCGCCGCGCGCGCCACGCCCGACAAGGGCATCCTCTCTTCCGGTTCAATGTGTGAGCCCCCGTTTCGCCGCGCCGCCCTAGGCCACGCCCAACTCCAGGTGCGTGTTGGCCACCACCGTCCAGTCTTGCTTCGTGGTGCCCCGCGCCCGCCCGATCCCGACCACCTGCAACACGCCCAGCACCGCAAGCGCGGCTGACCGCAAACACCCGCACAGCGTGGTCCTGCGGGTCGGCGACAGCTCCAACCTTCCGTGCTATCACCACCCGAAACCCACGCCATGCGTTAGTCTCGGCAAGTCATGCCTAACGACCCCGCCCGCACCTGGCTCGACTCCCTCCCCGCTCGCGGTCGGTGGTGGTTCTCCGCCGACGACGCCGTCCGCGGGCTGGGGGGAACACGGGAGGCCGCGTTCATGGCCATCGGCCGCCTGAAGCGCCGAGGGCTGGTCTCCAGCCCCTACCGCGGCTTCTACCTCGTCCTCCCGCCGGAGTACCGGGCGATGGGCACCTGGCCTGCCGAGCAGTTCATCGATCCGCTCATGCGGTGGGTCGAGGAGCCCTACTACTTGGGGCTGCTCACCGCTGCGGCGTTTCACGGTGCTGCACACCAAGCGCCGCTTCGGACCCAGGTGGTGGTGGCACGAAACCGCAAACCGATCCTCGGCAACGAGCTCCGGATCGACTTCATCGCGCGCCACGACATGGCCACCACGCCCACCCAGACCCTCAACACCGAAACCGGTACGGTGCGCCTCTCAACGCCGGCCGCCACCGCGCTGGAGCTGGTGGGCTACGCTCACCGATGCGCCGGCCTAAGTCATGTCGCAACGGTCCTCGCAGAGCTGTCGGAGGTGCTTGAGGCCGACGCTCTCGCCGCAGAGGCGCGTCGATGCCCCATCGCCTGGGTGCAACGCCTCGGCTGGCTGCTCGAGAGGGTCGACGCGACCGGCCTCGCACAGGCACTCGTCGCCGATGTCGAGGCACGGGCTGCCGCGCCAACCCGCCTGCTCCCGTCGTACACCGGAAGTGGAGCCCCGCGAGACAACCGCTGGCGGCTGATCGTGAACACCGACGTGGAGCCCGACGAGCTGTGATCTCGTATCCGTACGTCCAGAGCTGGCGCTCCCAGGCCCCATGGCGGGAGAGCGCCATGGTCGAGCAGGACTTGGTGCTCAGCCGCGCCATCGTCGAGATCTTCCGGGTGCCGGAACTCCAGGAGGCGCTCGCGTTCCGGGGCGGCACCGCGCTGCACAAGATCCACCTTGCGCCGGGCGCTCGCTACTCCGAAGACATCGACCTGGTGCAGACGAAGCCAGGTCCTATCGGTCCGACCTTCGACCTCCTTCGGTCGGTGCTTGATCCCTGGCTGGGCACGCCCAAGCGGGACCTCAAGGAGGGACGCGTCAACCTCACCTACAGGTTCAGGTCGGAGGGGGATCCCTCCCATCCGCTCCGCCTCAAGATCGAGATCAACTCCCGGGAACACTTCGCGCTGTACGGGTGGGTGCGCCGGCCCTTTGCGGTCCGCTCGGACTGGTTCGCGGGAGATGCTGAGCTCACCACCTTCCACCTCGACGAGCTCATGGGCACCAAACTCCGGGCCCTCTACCAGCGCAAGAAGGGTCGCGATCTGTTCGACATGGCCACCGCGCTGGATCGCGGTGCTGATGTGGACCGAGTCCTCGCTTGCTTCCAGCACTACATGGAAGCCGGCGGCCACCGCGTGACACGCGCCCTCTTCGAGCAGAACCTGCACCTCAAGCGCATCCGGGACGTGTTCCGCCACGACATGGCCCCGCTGCTTCGCCCGGAAGTGATCTGGGATCCCGATGCGGCGCTAGACCGCGTGCTGCGGGAGTTGGTGGCACGGTTGCCCGGCGAACCGTGGGCGGGCGAGGACGCCTAGCAGGCCGCTGAGGTACCTCCTCCTGGGGAGGTCATGGTACCGTGGGGCGGGCACGGAAGGAGCGAACGATGCGATGTGCGGCACTTAGGATGTGGGTGTTGGCCTCGGCCTGCGTCGGAGGCGCACCGCACGATTCGGCAGCCGACACCGACGACGCATCCGAAACCGACGAAGCGTCTGAGACCGACGACACACCAGACACCGACAGTCCGCCAGACACCGACAGTCCGCCAGACACCGACGACACCCAGCCCGGAAGCGACACCGACGAAGCGGATCCCGACGCGCCCCCGCCCCCCGACGGCGCTTGCGACTACCGCGCGCTCGGCGAGCTCCACACCTACTGTCAAGCGTATGCCGGCGGCGACTCCACGGTCCTCGACGTCTACGAGGGTGCGTGCACCGAGGCCGGAGGCACCTGGCGAACCGCCTGCGACCCTAGCGGCGTCATCGACGTGTGCTGGAGCACGTTCGGAGCGTTCTCCACCTCGAACTGGTTCTACGCGCCCCGGCCCGGCACGGCCGAAATGCGCCGGGACGCGTGCGAGGCGGATGGAAGCACGTGGTACGAGCCCTGATCACCCACCCGGCGTGAGCGCCGTCCCGAAGCGCTCATGCCCACGCCTCCCCCTCCTCCGGCCCGACCAAGCGTGCGCGCTGCACGTCGGCATCATCCAGCACCCGTCCGTCCTCGTCAACCAGCCAGAGCCAGCCCTTGGTGTCCTCCATCACGGTCACGCTGCGCGCCCCGTGCCAAGGATCCTCCCACCCTGGCGCTGCGCCGACGACCACCGCCACGCCGAGGTGGTGCTCCTTCGCGGCCACCTTGAGGCCGTACATCCTCGTCTCGTCGAAGTGGGTCCATGGCACAGGAATCTGTTCGTCGAACCCGCGCCAGCGCAGCCGCGCCGCGCCGTGGAGGCGGCCGTATTCGTACAGCGCGCACAGCGACTTCGCGTCGGACTCCAGGCGTCGACGCAGCTTCGGAATGTCCCCCGCCTTCAGGCTTGCCGCCAGGGTCCCCTCCACGCCGAACGGCTGGCGGATGCCACAAGAGCCCTGCACGAGCATCGCTGTGGTGATCTTGAGCGTGTGGTCGTTGAGCTGGATGGTCTTCTGCGGCGGACCCAGCTCCGCGAGCCGTCGCTCCGCGGTGTCGACGCCGAGAGCGCGGAGGACCCCACGAACGTCCACGGCACCCAGGACGTCGAACGACGCCAACGCCGACGGGAGTTGATCGAGCTCCGCGCCCACGAAGGTGCGGATGGTCCGCTCACCCACGCTGAGCAGCGCCACAGCCTCGGGCTTGCGCGGGGGAAATGCAACGAGGATGGCGCGCGACAGGGCTGCGAGCTTGGCCTCGGTTGCGGCACGGCGACGCTCGGACGCTTCCGCACCCGCCTGCGACGTCGCCGCGTCGGTCCGGACATAACGACGCGCGAGCTCCACACGCTCCCGAACGGCGGTGCGCGCCGCCATCAACGCCGCCGTCGCACCGTCGGCGATCGCCCAGCGCCCGTCGTCGAGGACACGTACGGCGCTGCCGCGTCGGGTGAAGCTCGGCGTGTCCTCTCGTAGCGGGTGCCACTGCGTGCGAAGCTCGACGGCCGCCACGGCCTCCCTCGGCAGCAACGGTCCGCCGCCCGCGTCGATCAAGGCCAGCGCCACGCGCTGCTGGGACCACACAAAGAGGCTGATGCCCTTCCAGGCCACGTCGAGCTCGCTCGGCGTCAACGGCACCTCGGGTCCTGGCAGCGGCGGTGGCACCGCCTTTGGCACCTCCACGACCGGCGGCCTGGGGCGAGACAGGTCGAGCCGGAACACCCAAAGGGCGAGCTCGCTGTCGTAGGGGTCGAGGTGGTAGCGATCTTCGTCGCGGTAGATGGGTGCCCGACCCGGCTTGCAGCGCTTGAGCGACAGCAGGGCCCGCGCTTCGTCCATGATCCCCGCCGCCGCGAACCGGGCCGCAACGGCCTGCAGCGTCATCGGCTCCCCGCGCTCCAGCAGCGCCACGATGAGCAGCGAAAAGGGGATCGCCTCACGGTGGGACGCCACCTGCTCCAGGTTGGGCGGGTCGATCCCCAGGATGCGACACCAAGCGTTGCTCATCGTGGTCCCCTGTGCGTGCGGGTCGCTCTGTACTCCGCCGGGGTTGACTCGGTTGCCCGCACCCCCATCGTCACACCGCGCCACGCCGCACCCTGCTACGTTCCCCCGCCAGGAAACCCACCATGACCATCGTCGCCGTCTACAGCTTCAAGGGAGGCGTGGGCAAGACCACCACGGCCGTCAACCTCGACTACGAGGCCGCTGCGGCCGGGCGACGCACCCTCCTCGCCGACCTCGACCCCCAGGGCGCGGCCTCCTACCTGCTGCAGATCGAACCCCACGTCGCCGACGGTGCGCAGGCCGTGCTCGATGAGCAGCTGGAGGCGGCCGTGCAGTCCACACCATGGCCCCTGCTGGATGTGCTGCCTTCCGACCCCCGCTACAGGCACCTCGACCACCTCCTGGGCGACGCGAAGAAGCCCCGCAAGCGCCTGCGGAAGGCCCTCGCACCGTTCTCGAACACCTACGATCTCATCGTTCTGGACTGCGCACCCGGGCTGTCGCTCACCGGCGAGAACGTGCTGCGCGCCGCCGACGTGATCCTCGTGCCGGTCGTTCCAGGGCCGCTCTCGATGCGCACGTTGGAGCACCTCGAGCAGTTCATCGCCGAGGAGCAGCTCGAAGCGCTGGTGGTGTTCCCGTTCCTCAACCTCGTCGATGGACGGCGCACCCTGCACCGCGACCAAGCCCTGGAGCTGTCCCGCCGCTTCCCCGGCGCGCTGCGCACCCAGGTGCCCCGGAGCGCCGACGTGGAACGGATGAGCGTGCACCGACGCCCGGTGGGCGCGTACGGCCGTTCGACGCCCGCCGGCCGCGCGATCACCAAGCTCTGGCAGGAGCTCTCGCACCGTCTGGTGTTCGCTCGGTGACAGCTCTGCGCCGACCGGGCGCGGCGGCCGATGCCTCGCTACGTCGCCCTCCCCCGCTCCCGGTGGAGGATCGATGCCCCAGGTCGAGGCCATTCGGTGGACCGGCGACCACCTCTCGCTGATCGACCAGCGCCGGCTGCCCGGGTCGATCGAGCGGCTCGACGTTCGCGATGTCAACGCCGCCGCCTCTGCGATCCGAGAGATGGTGGTGCGCGGCGCGCCGGCGATCGGCATCACGGCCGCGTGGGCCCTGGTGCTGTCGGCACGCGCCGCTGAGGCGAGCCGCGGATCGGTCGAGGCACGTCGCGAGGCGTGGGAGGCCGACGCCCGCACCCTCGCCGCCACCCGCCCCACCGCCGTCAACCTGGCTTGGGCGATCGCGCGCATGCGTGAGGTGGTGGAGTCCGGTGGGGACAGCATCGCGCTGGCGTCTGAAGCTCAGCGGCTCCAGTCCGAGGACCTCGCCGCCTGCTTGGCGATGGGCCGTCGCGGTGCGGCTCTCCTGCCCCACCGGGCCAACGTCTACACCCACTGCAACACCGGAGCGCTGGCCACAGGCGGGCACGGCACGGCGCTCGGCGTCATTCGTCAGGCGTGGGCCGACGGGTGCCTCGCGCACGTCTTCGCCGGCGAGACCCGCCCGTGGCTCCAAGGCGCGCGTCTCACCACCTGGGAGCTGCAGCAAGAAGGCATCCCCGTCACGCTGTGCACCGAGGGTGCGGCCGCGTCCGTGCTGCGCACGCGTGAGGTGCACTGGGTGATCGTGGGGGCCGATCGCATCGCTGCGAACGGCGACGTCGCCAACAAGATCGGCACCTACGGCCTCGCGGTCCTGGCCCGACACCACGGCGTTCGGTTCATGGTCGTGGCACCTACCTCCACCGTCGACCTCGATCTGCCTGATGGTGACCGCATTCCGATCGAGCAGCGCGCGCCCGAGGAGGTCACCCACGTCGCCGGGCACCGGGTGGCACCCGAAGGGGTCCGCGCGTTCAACCCGGCCTTCGACGTGACGCCCGCAGAGCTCATCGACGCCCTGGTCACCGAACGGGGCGCGATCCTCAACCCGAGGCCCGGCGACCTGGCCCGACACCTGGAGGGAGCGTGAGCCCACCCGGCGACATCCTCCTCACGGCGGCTCACGCGCTGTGCGCGATCGGCCGACGCATCGACGCACGTGGCTGGTGCCCGGCCACCTCGGGGAACTTCTCGGTGCGGCTGGACGCGTCTCGCGTGTTGATGACGGCCTCCGGGCGCGACAAGGGCGCGCTCGTGCCCGAGGACATCGTGGAGGTCGACCTCGAAGGGCACGCGCTGCGGGGCGGTCGACCGTCGGCCGAGACGCTGCTGCACACCCACCTGTACCGGCGCGACCCCGCCGTGGGCGCCGTCTTGCATGTCCACCCGCCGGCTTCGTCGGCGTACTCGGCCTCCGTGCGTGAGCCCACCGTGAGCCTCACGGGCTGGGAGCTGCTCAAAGCCCTTCCGGGCGTGCTCACGCACGAAGCGGTGGTCGAAGTGCCTCGCTTCGAGAACACCCAAGACATCGCTGCGCTCGCCCACGAGGTCGATCGCTGGCTCGACACCCACGATGCGCCTCCGGCCTACCTGATCGCCGGACACGGCCTGTACGCGTGGGGGGTCGACCTCGCCAGCGCGTGGCGTCACCTCGAAGCGGTCGAGCACCTCATCGGGCTGGAGCTGGCCCGTGCGTCGTTCGGAGCACGGGCATGACCCGCCTCATGGTGCGACCCGACGACAACCCCAGCGGCCTGCTGCTCGACACCGACGATCCCGTCCGCATCGCCCGCACGCTCGCAGTGCTTGGGGTGGGCTACGAGCGCGTGAGCCTTCGACCCCTGCGCGCCGACGACCCGCCCGACAGTGTGCTCGCTGCGTACCAAGATGACGTGGCGCGCTGGATGTCCCTGGGCGGCTACCGAGCTGCCGACGTCGTGAGCGTGCAGCCCGACCATCCCCACCGCGCGGGCCTGCGCCTCAAGTTCCTCGATGAGCACGTCCACGACGACGACGAGGTGCGGTTCTTCGCCTCGGGAGTCGGCGTGTTCGGGCTGCACCTCGGCTCCGAGGTCCACGAGCTCCGCTGTGCGGCCGGCGACTGGATCCGGGTGCCAGCCGGCACGCCCCACTGGTTCGACATGGGGGCTGATCCCTCCTTCGTGGCGATTCGCCTCTTCACAAGCCCCGAGGGATGGGTCGCCCGCTCCACCGGGTCGACCCTCGCTTCCCGGTTCTCTCGCGTGGAAGCATCCCCGTGACGGTCGCGTGCATCCTGCTCGACATCGAGGGCACCGTCGCGCCCCTGAGCTTCGTGCGGGACGTGCTCTTTCCCCTCGCCCGCAGGCACCTCCCGACAGCGTGCGCGCACCTGCACGCCGACCCCGAGATCGCTGGTGCCCTCCGTGAGGTGGCGGCAGTCGAAGGTCTTGCGGTCGACGACCTCGACAGCATCGTGCGGGCCCTGCTCCGGTGGAGCGACGAGGACCGCAAGGCGGGGCCACTCAAGACGATCCAGGGTCGCATCTGGGCAGGTGCATTTGAGCGCAACGAGCTGATCGCACCGCTCTACCCCGACGCGGTGGAAGCCATGCGTCGGTGGCACCGTGAAGGCCTGCGCCTCGCGATCTACTCGTCCGGCTCGGTGGCTGCGCAGAAGCTGTACTTCGGCCACTCCGACCACGGGGACCTCACGGGCCTCGTCGAGGCGTGGTTCGACACCGCCGTGGGCCCGAAGACGGTGCCGAACAGCTACCTCACCATCGCAGAGCGCCTGCAGCTCCCACCGCCCGACCTCCACTTCCTGACCGACGCTGCGGCCGAGGTGGAGGCTGCCACCCAGGCCGGCGTTGGTGCGTGGTGGGTCCAGCGCGCGGGCGACAGCGCCGGCGCGCCCAGCACGGTCTCCACACTCACCACCTTCGAGGGGTGGTCACCCGACTGAGGCGCGCGTCCTGCCGATAGGGCGCGGGTGGCCGTGCGCGGGTTAGGTCGCCGTTCCTTCTTGGTAGGAGCCAACATCACCTTCGACACCATGGGGCTCGCGCCCCCCATCCTCCTCGGCCTGGCCGACATGGGCTACACGCAGCCATCGCCCATTCAGCAAAAGGCCATCCCCGTAGCCATGACCGGGCGCGACGTGATTGCGTCTGCGTCCACCGGCACCGGCAAGACCGCCGCCTTCTTGGTCCCCGTCCTCCAGCAGCTCGTGGGCACGAAGCCCGGGGTGCTCAAGGTGGTCGTGCTCACGCCCACCCGTGAGCTCGCGCTGCAGATCGACGAGCAGGCGCTGGCGCTGGGCTACCACCTGGGCTTCTCGAGCGTGGCCATCGTGGGGGGCATGAAGATGAACCCCCAGGAAGACGCCATCCGCTCGGGTGTGGAGATCATCGTGGCCACGCCCGGCCGCCTGATGGACCACATGAAGCAGAAGTACATGGACGTGAGCCAGGTGCAGTTCCTGATCCTCGACGAAGCCGATCGCATGTTCGACATGGGCTTCATCGACGACGTGCACCACATCGTGTCGCGCCTGCCGAAGGACCGTCAGACCCTGCTGTTCTCGGCCACCATGCCGCCCAAGGTGCGCACCCTCGCGGACGCGATCCTGCGCGATCCCGAGACCATCGCCGTGGACCCGAGCCAGCCCGCCGAGGGCCTCATCCACTGTGCGTTCAGCGTCGCCAGCGACCGCAAGGCGATGCTGCTCGCCAAGATCCTCTCCTACGAGCGGCTGCGCTCGGTGATCGTGTTCGTGAAGCGGAAGAGTGAGGCCGACGCCCTCGCGCGCAAGGTGCGGCAGCTCGCGCGCCGAGAGGCCGCCAGCATCCACTCGGGGCGCACCCAGAAGGAGCGCATCGACGCCCTCGAGGACTTCCGCACCGGGCAGTGCCCGATCCTCATCGCCACCGATGTGGCGGCTCGCGGGATCGACGTCGACAAGGTGACCCACGTCATCCACTTCGACGTGCCGCGCTCGTCCGAGGACTACATCCACCGCAGCGGTCGCACCGGGCGCGCCGGCGAGGCCGGTGAGGTGATCACCTTCGTGGCACCCGATGAGGAGCGCGATCTGGCGTCGATCGAAGAGGCCATCGGGGCCAAGATCCGGCGCGAGGTGATGCCGGGCTTCGACACCGGACTCACGGGGAGCGGACCCTCGCGCGAGCATGGGTCCCGGCGCTAGGGGGCTCCCCACCGCGCCAGGTTCTCGGCCAGCACCGCCTCCACCAGGTTCGTGTCCTGGTAGAACGCGCCTGCGAAGATGTTCATGTTGCCGAGCTCGTTGTGGACCTCGATGAGCTCGCCGGGGAAGCTGCCGGCGAAGCCCAGCGCCACGCTGGCGGCCTGCACGCCCTGGTGCTCGCCGATGTAGGTGGCCTGCTCGATCACCGACGCCGACCCATCCAGCGAGAAGACGAAGTCGTTGATGAGCAGGTGGTTGGGGTCTCGGCTGTCGACCGATCGCGTGAGCGCATCCGCAACCCCCTCGGGGCTCACGGTGATCGACCAGGTGCGGTCCGCGCTGGCGGTAGAGAGCGGGCAGTCGCCCCGACCATCGAGGTACGCGCGAAGATCGCCTTCCGGACCCCAGACGAGGTTGCGCCCGGCCTCTCGAAAGGCAGAGAGCGGGGTGAGCGCGGCCTGCTCAGATCCATCGTAGATCAAGTCGCAAACGGACTTCCCACCGCCTCGCGGCGCAACGAGCGCGTCCGCGAGCAAGGGCCAGTCCGCCGGCGCGAGGTCGAGGCCGAAGGTGAGCACGACCACCTCATCGGGCCACCCAGCCGCGAAGTCGACGAGCTCATCGAGCACCACGCCCACCGGCACGCCGTAGATGCTGTGCCAGGTGGTGAGCTGGCCATCCTTGAGCGTGAGGTTGATCTCCACGAAGCGCATGCCGTCGAGGAGCTGCTGACCCACCGATCGGTCCTGCGTGCGCGCCCAGTCCACCACCCGCAGGCGGTTGGGGTCGTCATTGGGCACATCGTCGCCGCCGAACAGCGCCACCACCACCGCCGGAGCGTTCGGAGAGATGCCGTTCTCGGGAGCGCAGGCGTAGGACGTGGAGTTGAAGCCGCCTGGCAGCAACACACGGCCCAGCGGCACCTCCTCGGGCGCAACCAACACGTCGGCCATCCAGTGCGCGGTGGCCGGCGCCTCTTCGGCGGCGTCCGTGTCGTCCGTGTCTACGTCGCCCTCATCGTTCGGAGCGACGGCGCAGCCGACCCAGGTGACCGCGACGAGGGGCAAGAACCGGCAGCGACGGTGCATGGGGAGGGATCCTCAAGGGTTGGGACGTGCCACACGAAGGCGAGGCGACGTAGCTTCTGCAAGGAAGAAGCAGCGGAGTCGACCGCAGCACCTTACCCCCATCGCCTGGGGCGCGCGTGCCAGGATCGATCCCGGCTGCGCGCCGCGCCCCCGACCGGACACCCCCTGTCCCCCCTTCGGTTCTGCTACACCACCGTGGAGTTCGGTGCGGTCGACGTGCATGTGCGCGCCTTGCGCAACACGCAGGAGTTCGACGACCCCGACGACCTCGCCGCCGACCTGGGCATCTCGGACGCTCAGTGGTCGTTGTTCGGCGTGCTGTGGGGCGCAGGTCGGGTGCTTGCCACGCTCATGTCCGACTACGACGTGGGCGACCGCCGCGTGCTGGAGGTGGGCTGCGGCCTCGGCCTCGCGAGCCTCGTGCTCACCCAGCGGGCGTGCAACATCACGGCCACCGACCTGCACCCGGAAGCCGGTGCGTTCCTCCAGGCCAACGCGGCCCTCAATGGCCACGCCGAGGTGCCGTTCCTGCGCGCAGGATGGAACGATCTGCACGACGATCTCGGCACCTTCGACCTGATCATCGGCAGCGACGTGCTGTACGAGCGCGGTCACTCGGACCTGCTCGCGGCCTTCATCGACCGCCACGCGCGCCCGGCTTGCGATGTCGTGGTGGTGGATCCCGGTCGGCACCACACCGGTGAGTTCCGGCGCTGCATGGCCGATCGCGGGTACACGGCGGTCCCCCCGACCCACCCACCCGACCGTGCCGACCCCGACACGTTCGAGGTGATCCGCCTGCACCGCGACGCTACGTGAGGCCTGCCTCCTTCACGGGGTCCCCATGCGATGGATGTTCCTGGCGCTCGCCGCCTGCCAAGGTGCGGTTTCGACCGACGTCGAAGTGGAGCCCCCTGCCGCTTGGGCCAACGTAGAGGCCGACGAAGCACAGCTGGACCGTGTGCGTGCCGAGTTGCGTCATGCCTGGAGCGGCTACGCGGACGCGGCCTTCGGCTACGACGAGGTGCGCCCTGTCTCCAAGCAGCCTGCCAACTGGCATCCCACCTCGATGGGGCTCACGATCGTCGACGCATGGGACACGCTCCACCTCGCGGGGCTCACCGCCGAGGCCGATCGGGCCCTGCTGTGGATGCACGAGGACCTGAGCCTCGACCTCGACCAGTTCGTCTCGGCGTTCGAGACCAACATCCGCGTGCTCGGCGGGCTGCTCTCCGTGCACGCCCACACCGGCGACGCGGTTGCGCTCGCCCAGGCGGTCGACCTGGCCGACAGGCTCCTCCCCGCCTTTGAGACGGCCACCGGGATGCCCAAGAAGTTCGTCAACCTGCGCACGGGTGCCACCGACGGCACTTCCGACGTCGACGCCGCCGAGATCGGCACCTGGGTGATGGAGTTCGGCTACCTCTCGCGCGTCACCGGAGACGACCGCTACGTGGACGCCGCGCTCCGCGCCCACCGCGCGCTCGACGACCGCCGCACGCCCGAGGCCGGCCTGCTCCCCTCCGGCTGGAACGTGGAGACGGGCGAGCCCACGCTCACGATCGCGCAGCTCGGCGGCGGGGTCGACAGCGCCTACGAGTACCTGCTGAAGGGGGCGACCCTGCTCGATGACGCCGAGCTTCAGGCCCGCTACGACGCCGCCATGGCCGCGGCCGACGAGCACCTCGCCGAGACCACAGAAGACGGCCTCTGGTACGGTGCCGCCGACGCCACCTACCCCGACCCCCTCCTCCCGTTCACGGGCGCGCTGGCCTGCTTCGTGCCCGGGATGCTCGCCCTCGACGGCGACCTGGACCGCGGCACGGCGTCGGCCGAGGCCTGCTTCGCGGCGTGGGAGCGCTTGGGTCCGCTCCCGGATGCCTTCGACTACCGCAGCCAGACCGTGATCACCGGCAACCACGAGCTTCGCCCCGAGCTCGCCGAGTCGCTGTTCGTGCTGTACCGCCGCACCGGCGACCCGGTGTGGCGCGAGCGAGGGGAGGTCTTGCTCAACGACCTGATCGCTCAGTGCCGCGTCGACGGCGGCTACACGATCCTCTCGGACGTGCGAACCGGAGCTCAGGGCGACGCCATGCCCAGCTACTTCCTCGCCGAGACGCTGAAGTACCTCTACCTGCTGTACACCGACGACACCGTGGTGGACCTCCGCACCTGGGTGCTCAACACCGAAGCCCACCCGCTCCCCCTCCAGCCCTGAGGCCCCCATGCGTGCGCTGATCCCGTGGATGATTGTGGCGTGCGCGCCGGTGGTGGACGTTCCCGTGGACGTGCCGGTGGACCCCGAAGGCGTGGCCTTCCCGATCTCCGAGGTCGACCTCACGCGCTTCGTCGATCCCTTCGTGGGCACCCGCGGCGGTGGCAACACCATCCCGGGCGCCGTGCTGCCCCACGGCATGGTGCGAGCGTCCCCCGACACCTGGAACACGCCCGGGGCCATCGACGCCTACGAGTGGGACAACACCCGGATCGAGGGCTTCAGCCACACCCACCTGGAGGGCCCAGGGGGAAGCGCCAACGGCTACAGCCAGATCCTGCTGCTGCCGCAGTCCGGGCCGCTCGTGTTGAACAAAGAGGCCCGCGCGCAGGCCTTCGACCACGACGACGAGGACGCGAGCCCCGGGTGGTACCGCGTCCACCTGACCGACAGCGATGTTGAGGTGCAGCTCACGGCCACCGGCCACGCCGCCATCCACCGTTACACGTTCCCCGCTGGGCCCGCGCGCGTGCTGATCGACCTAGGCCACAGCCTCGGATCGTCCACGGGCGGGGAGATCGTGCGCGAAGGCAGCGTGGTACGCGGCTTCGGCCGCTACAGGGTGCACCCGTTTGCGGCCGCGATCACCGGCGACGACGGCACCACCGGGTGGAGCACGGTCTACACGTCGATCGACCTCGGCTTCGAGCCGTCCGCTTCGGGCACCTTCGCCGACGTGCCGAAGCTGGTGGAGTTCGCCGACCCCCTGCGGGCGGAAGGGGCAGGGCTCGGGATGTGGGTGGAGCTGCCCGAGAGCGCCCCGCGAACGGTGGAGCTGCGCGTGGGCATCTCGATGATCTCCACCGATCAGGCGAAGCGCAACGTCGACGCCGAGCTCACGGGCCACAGCTTCGAAGACGTGGCTGAAGCTGCCGAGGCTGCGTGGAACCACCGCCTGAACCGGGTGCAGGTCACAGGCTCCGACGACGAGAAGACCCGCTTCTACACCGCGCTGTACCACATGATGCTGCAGCCGGCGGACTACACGGAAGCTGGCGGGGTGTTCGGCATCGGTGCCTCAGGGAAGCCCGTCACCCGCGAGGCCGTGGGCTTTCGTTACTACACGGACGACTGGTGTGCGTGGGACACCTTCCGCACCAGCCATCCCCTGCGCACGCTGGTCGAGCCCGAGCTCGCCGACGACTTCGCGAACAGCATGCTCGTCACCCGCGAAGAAGGCGGCTGGCTCGACAAGTGCCCGTGGCACGCCACGGGCTACTCCCGTGTGATGACCGGCAACCCGCAGGTGCCCATCCTGGTGGATGCCTACGTGAAGGGCCTCTACGGGGACCGCGTCGACGAAGAGCAGGCCTGGCAAGCCCTCGATGCGCTCGGCACCACCGACGTGCCGCCCTACGACGGCCTCCTCGGCTACTTCAACCTCGGCACCCCCGCCGAGTACATCACGCGCGGCTACGTTCCCAACGAGGCCGATCCGGGCCAGGCCGCGAGCATGACGCTCGAGCACGCGTACGCCGACGCCGTCACCGGCTGGTTTGCAGCGGCTGCAGGTCGAGCCGAGGACGCGAACCGCTACGAAGAACGGGCCGGTGCCTGGAAGAACACCTGGAACGACGCCGTAGGGTTCGCACAGCCTCGCCGCCGAGACGGATCGTGGGTGGAGCCCTTCGACCCCGATCTGTGGGGCGACTTCAACGGGTTCACCGAGGCCACCAGCTGGATCTACAGCTTCTCGGTGCAGCACGATCTGCCCGGTCTTGTGGACAAGGTCGGCGGTGTGGACGCGATGGAGGCCCGCCTCGACGCGTTCTTCGACGGGGGACGCTTCGACCCCGGCAACCAGCCCGGCTTCCATGTTCCATGGATCTACGCGGCAATCGGTCGCCCCGCGAAGTCCCAGGCCCGGGTGAAGCAGATCCTGGATGCGCACTACGCGGTGGGGCCCGATGGCCTACCCGGCAACGACGACGCGGGCGCACTCTCCGCCTACGCGCTCATGGCCATCCTCGGGCTCTACCCGATCGCGCCCGGCGACCCGACCTGGACGATCGCGGCGCCCCGAATCCAGGAGGCCACGCTCCACCTGCACCCCGGCTTCTTCGACGGCGGCAGCTTCACCGTGCGCGCCGTGGGCGATCCCGCCGCCGACACCTACGTGCAGTCTGCCACCTGGAACGGCGAGACCCTCCAGCGCGCCGCGCTCACGCACGATCAGATCGTGGGCGGCGGCGTGCTGGAGGTGGTGCTCGGCCCCGAGCCCAGCACCTGGGCCGAGGAGTGAGCGCTACTCCTTCGAGGCCTTCTTGGCCTTCTTCTTCTCGGCCTTCTCCTTCACGGTGAGCTTGGCCTTGTTCTGGCTGCCTTGCTTCTGTTCACCCTTGGGCACGGTCGACCTCATCGCCTGCGCGCGGACTGCGCGGACTCGGCACTTCAGCATGCACCGGAAACCCGCGGCGCGCCACGCCAACGCCACGGTACCGGAGTTCACCCGAGCGGAGTGGTCTGCCAGGCGACGAACTCGTGCACGCCGATCTCGCCGCCCTCACGTCCGAGGCCCGACATGCGCATGCCGCCGAACGGTGCTTCGGAGGTGGGACCCACCGCCGTGTTCAAGCCTACGTGCCCGAAGTGGAGCCGCGCGGCGACGCGCTGGAGACGGTGGACGTCCGCCGAGAACGCGTAGGCTGCCAGCCCAAAGGGCGTGTCGTCGGCGAGCTGGATGGCATCGGCCTCGTCGTGAAAGGCGGTGAGCGCGAACAGGGGGCCGAAGGTCTCCTCGCGAAACACACGGCTGTCGCGGGCGACCCCAACGAGCACCGTGGGCGGGAAGAAGGCTCCCCACCGACCGGAGGGCACGGTGCCGCGCCCGCCCACCAGCACGTGAGCGCCGCCTGCGAGCGCATCATCCACGTGGGACTGCACCTTCTCGAAGGCTGTGCGGTGGATCAGCGGCCCGACGTCCGTGGTGGGGTCGCTCCCCGGCCCCATGCGCAGACGGCCCACCCGCTCCGACAACCTGGCTGCAAACGGCTCCAGCACGGAGGCCGCCACGAGCAGCCGGTTGGCGCACACGCAGGTCTGACCTGCAGCGCGGAGCTTGTTCGACACGAGCTGATCGGCGGCGTGGTCGAGGTCAGCGTCTTCGAACACCAAGAACGGCGCGTTGCCGCCCAGCTCGAGGGCCACGCGCTTCATGTGGGGTGCCGACGTGCTCGCCAGCCACTGACCCACCTTCGTGGACCCGGTGAAGCTCACCACCCGCACCGACGGGTGCTCGCAGAAGACCCGACCGATGGCCTCAGGCTCCCCGAACACGAGGTTCACGAGGCCACGCGGCAGGTCGAGCGCGTGGAGCAGGTGGAACAGCGCGATCACCGAGAGCGGGGTGGTCTCGGCGGGCTTCACCACCACGGGGCAGCCCGCTGCCAGCGCCGCCGACAGCTTCTTCGCCAGCATCGCGAGCGGGAAGTTGAACGGCGTGATGAGGCCCGCCACACCCGCGGGTCGCGCGTGGACCTGCCAGGTGAGGCCACCAGGGCGATCATCGAGGGTGCGCGCGGCGAGGCTGGGCACGTGCGTGGCAGCGTCTCGGTAGAAGCCTGCCGCATAACGAACCTCTCCCCTCGCCTGCTCCAGCGGCTTTCCGTTCTCAGCCGTGATCACCTGGGCGAGCGCTTCCACGTTCGCATCGTGCGCTTCGGCGATGGCCGTGAGGATGCGCACGCGGGCATCCAGGGAGGGCGGATCCGCCACGAGCGCGCGCTCAGCGGCCTCCACGGCCAGGGTGGCTTCCGCCGCGCCCTGCACCGGGAGGGTGGCGATCACCTCGCCCGTCGCGGGATCATGCACATCCAACGTGCCGGTTCCGTGCGGGAAGAACTGGCCGTCGATGTAGCCGGCGAGGTGGACGAGCAGCCGTGATGGAAGGGCCATAGGAGTCTCCCGAGCGACAACGTCTCCCTTCTAGTCTGCGGGCGAACGAAACTCGGTGCCCAGCGCGGAGATCAGCGCATCCAGCCGGCCGCCCGTGGCAAGGGCCGCGGGGATGGCAATGGCCAGCTCGACGCCGCCGGGTGTGCCCCACATCGCCACGAACGCGGCCGTGACCGGGGTTCCAGGGGGCACGAAGCACGCCGAGCGGGTGCGCCACGGCCCGCCGGAGAGCGCGTCCACATCGAGACGACCCAGGTTGCTGACCACCGCGGTGTGGGCGTACTGCCCGCGCGCGGCCTTCTTCGCACCGGCACGCGCCACGGCTCGGGCCAGGCCCAGGGGTACATGCCGGACGGCGTCGGCACCCAGCACCGCCGCCGCAGCGCCTCCTTGTTCCAGGGCCGTGCGCAGGCGCTCGTGCACACGGGCGCCCTCCTCGCCTTCGCCAACCTCCAACACCACCAGTCCCGTGAGGTTGGCGGTGGACCGGAGGTCCGGAAGCTCCCGTCGGAGGTCCGCTGGGAACGCCACCCGTACAGGACCCACGCCATGACGCCGTGCCTCGGCGGCGAGCACGGCCGCCACACGACCGGCCAGCGCGGGGCCCGCAGCCCCCAACGCGAGCCGCCGCCACACGACGCCGGTAGGACCCGCGACGGGCTGCCCGGTCGGCGCGAGCGCATCATCGGTGGGCGGAGCAGCGGGTGCCGTGGTGAGCGTGCGCGCCAGCTCTCCCTCGAACACGGTGTCGGCGTGCCCGATCGGGGCCTCGCCACGAAGCACACGAAAGACGTCGGCGGCGAACGCTAAGACCCCGCCCCCGTCCGTGACCGCGTGGTGCGTCCGCACGATCACACGCGGAACCGCGCCCCGCACCAGCAGGACCTCGCAGCTGGGACCTCGGCGAACGTCCAGACGACGCATCAGAAACGGTGCGCCGTCGGGGCGCGTGCCGTCCCAGTCCGCGCCGTCGACGACGGTCACGGGCGGAGTCACGCCGCTGTCGACCCAGCGGGCTCGACACACCCAGCCCCGCAGCACGGACCGCACGCCGGGGTTTGCGGCAGCCGCGACCGCCACAGCGTCGGTCCACACGGCCGGGTCGAGCGACCCTTCCCCTTCCAGAACGAGCTGGTTGACGAACGGCGGGTAGAGGTCGTCCGCCACGATCCAGGCGCGCTCGGTGCCGCCCACAGGGCGCGACCAAGCACGGCTCACGGATCGGCTCCGTCGACCCGCGCCTGCCAGATGAGCTGCGACGTTTTCCAGCCTGGAAACGGTAACTTCCAGTCCTTCACGACATCGCCAGTGACAACGACCTGCACATGGTCGAAGCCGGCCTCACGCAGGGCGCGCTCCACGTCGGCGCGACCCTCGGGGGTCTCTTCGAAGCCTTGCCCGCCGGTGGCCGCCCGCAGCAGCCGTTTGAGCACGCGACCCACCCAGCCCACCTGGGGCAGCTCGGCGGGCGGCACGAGATCGAAGGCCAGAAGACCACCATGCGGACGCAGGTACGCCACCAACTTCCGGAACAGCGCCGCCCGGTCGTCGATCGAGAGGTACATCAGCAGCCCCTCGGCCAGCACCACCTGACCGGGCTGGGCGGGCAGGATGGCCTCCAGATCGGCCGTGGTCACGTCGGCCGCCACCCGACACAGGTTGCCGCGCGATGCGATGGCCCGGCCCGCTGGGGTCGACGCGAGGATCCCCTCCTTGTAGGCGACCATCCCCGGAAGATCGACCTCCACCCACTGCACCGCTGAAGCCGACGTGAAGGTGAGCCCGCGCGACGAGAGCCCAGCCGCAAGCTCCAGCACGGCGGGCGGCGCGGCGCGCTCCACCACCCGGTCCAGCGCAGCGTGTCGGTGGGCCAGCTCGTGCTTGAGCGAGGGTGCCCCCCACGCGAACAGGCGCGCGAACCCGAGCACCGCGTTCACCACCCCGAACACGCGCCGAACGTCCTGCCCGGCCCACAGGTCGGCGCCTGGAACCCCCGCCCAGTGCCAAACGCCCGCCGTGTACAGCGCCGTCACGGACAGGTTGTTGCGCGGTGCTGCGGGCAGGCTGGGCTCGGTCATTCGCCCGCTCCGGGAGGCCGCCAGGGCACCAGCGCACCCCCTTCGGTGACGAACGGTCCCGCATCCCCGCGCTCGGGCACCTTGGCCACCACCTCGCGCGGGTCGCGAAACCACACCGTGCCGTTGGGCAGCGCTCGTCCCGGGGCCAGCCAGACGCCCGTGCCCACCCGGCACCCATGACCGATCGCGGAGCCGAGGAAGCGTGTGCCGGTGTCGTGGAGCGTGCCGTCGAGCACCACGCGGATGTTCCGCTCGAAGTTCAGGTCGATGAAGTAGGACGCCATCGTGGTGAGCGTGCCACGACCGAGCACGGAGGCCTGCAGCATCCCCTGTCCGTGAAACGCCTCCGGGTACAGCACGCACAGCCGCATCGCGGTCATCTGCGCGAGCGTGGCACCGGGTCCAATGGTGCTGGCCTCCACGTGGGCCCCCGCCATCACCGTGGCACCGTCTCCCAGGGTGGAGAACAGCACCCGCGCGAAGGCACCCACCGTGACCCCACGCCCGAGGGTGGACCCCTCGACCACCGCGGTGGGGTGGATGTCGCAGCCCGGTCCGATCGTGTTGAGCTTAGCGAGCACCCTCCAGCGCCGCAGCGAGCCCGCCCGCAACACGGCCCACAGCACCTTGAGCAGACCCCTCCACATCGGCGTGCGGCGCGCGATCGAGGCTCCCGCGGCTTGGTTGGCCCAGAGCAGGTGGATCCAGTGGTGGATGGTGATCACAGGGTGACGGGGGAGCGCCACCCGGGCGGGACCGTCCCCGTCCCGGAACGCTGTAGGAAGCGGGATCTCCAGCACCTCTTCCTCGGGGTCGATCCACACCACCGCGGGCACTTCGTCGCCGCCGGAACAGAAGCGAACCGCTTCGAAGCGCCAGCCGCCTTCCACGGCGGTCACGTCGGGCTGCACCGCCACCGACCGCGCCCCGAACACGGACGCGCGCAGCCCCAGCACCGCGTTGCGTCCTGCCGCACCTCGAACGAACGCAGCGAGCGCGGGTCCGGTGGTGAACAGGGTGTCGGGCACCACCAGACAGGGTGCCTGCTCGCTCGTCACCACGATCAGGCGTGCCTCGGCGAAGGCCTCCGCCTGCCAGGAAGCCAGCGGACGGTTGGCGATCCAGCAGTCGCCGACCGCGTCATCGAACGGGGCGACCCGCCGCCCCGAGGCCTGTACAAAGACCCGTGTGCCCACCGCTCCAGCCATCCGGTCAGGCGCCCTTCGTGCGCGCGGGCTTGGCCTTCGGGGCCTTCGGCACCTTCGGCACCTTCGGCGGCAGTCCCCGCACGAACCCGAAGCCCTTGTCGAGCCAGCCACGGAGTTCTCGTGGGGACTCGGCTACGTCACGCGGGAGGCACACATACTCGCGCATCGGTCGACCCTCGATGGGCACGAACGGGTGCGCCCCAGGGAGCGCGAGAGCGGCGGCACGGTCGACCTCGCCGAGGCGGAGGTTCAGGCAGTCCCCAAAGACACCCGCCACCATGTGGCCGCGGCAGAACAGCGCCGTGCAGCCGAACATCTTCTTGGGCTCCACGTCCACCTGACCATCGGCAGCGTCCAGCAGAAGGTCGACCAGCGCAAGATCGGGCTTCGGAAAGGCCAAGCGGACTCCAGCGAACAGGGTGGCGACACGCTACCATCGCAAGAGGGAGCGCGCGTGATCCTTCGAGGCCTGCTGCTCATCGGGTTGAGCTCTCCTCTCGCGCTGGCGGAGGAGCCCAAGCCCACGCTCTACGGGAACCGGCCCGTCGACTCGGCGGTCGTGAAGGACGTTCGCCGCGGCGGCTTTCACTTCCAGATCCTGTTCGGCATCGGTGGCGGACCCGACAGCGAGGGGCTCCACCACGCCATGGAGCTGGGCGGCACCCTCAAGAACGGTGTCACCATCGCGCTCCTGCACACCTTCGTGCAGAACAAGGGCTTCTTCCGCACCAAGGATGGGCCCGACCTCATCGGCGGCTGGCTCTTGGAAGCCAAGGTGCCGATCGCGCGCCCGGAAGTGGTGGGCAAGATCGCCGTGGGACCGGGCGGCCTGCACGACCAGTCGGATGGCATCCGGGCGATCCTGGGCGTGGGGGTGGCCTGGGGCGTGGACTTCCACCTGCCCGTCACCAAGCGCTTCGGCCCCACCCTGGGAATCACCGTGCTGCACGCCTATGCGCAGGGCCAACCCTACGTCACCGGATCGGTGGGCCTGGGTCTGACCGTCTTCTGATCCCGCCGCGCACCGATGCGGACAGCCCATCGTCTCGCGGAGCCCCGTCGGGTACACTGGGCACGAATAGAACGCGCGCGCACCGGTGGTGCCTGCATCGCGAGGCGTCCTTGATCCATCCGCACACGACCATTGCCCAGATCAACCCCACGATCGGCCTCGGCGTGGTGGCCACCACCTTCATCCCCCGTGGCACCATCAGCTGGGTGCTCGATCCGCTCGACCGGGTGCTGAGCCCGGCCGCTGTGGAGCGCCTCGGGCCGTCGTACGCCACGATGTTCAACACCTACGCCTACCAGGACGTCGCGGGGAACGCGATCTTGTGCTGGGACCACGCGCGCTTCGTCAACCACTCCTGCCGTCCGGCGATGCTCTCCCCCGTCGCGAACTTCGAGATCGCCGTGCGCGACATCCATCCCGGCGAGCAGCTCACGGATGACTACGGCACGCTCAACCTCACCGAGCCGATGCCGTGCAGCTGTGGGGAGCCCGGGTGCCGCGGCGAAGTCCGCCCCGACGACTACGCCACGCAGGCCGATGCCTGGGACCACGCCATTCGGGTGGCCTTCGAAGACGTGGGCCGGGTGGCGCAGCCGCTCGAGCACCTGCTGAAGGGCCGCGACCGCCGCTTCCTCCAGCAGGCGCTGGCGGGTCGTGTGCCGCTTCCCACCGTTCGAAAGATGGCCCGTCTGCACCGTGTCGGCGAGGCCGCGCAGGTCCTGGCTTAGGCTCGATCCACGCCCAAGTTCACGCGCAGCGCCCCATCGAGATAACCGCGCCTCCAGCATGGAGGTGATGGTGCACTATGTGTCCACCCGGGGCGACGCGCCGTCGGTCGACTTTGAGGGCGTGCTGCTGGCCGGCTTGGCCCCCGACGGCGGGCTCTATGTGCCCGAGACCTGGCCCTCGTGGTCGCTGAACGACCTGCGGGCCCAGCAAGGTCGCTCCTACGCTGAGGTCGCTACCTGGGTGCTCGCGCCCTTCGTCGCCCCCACCCTCTCGCTGGGGAGGCTGGAGACGCTCGTGCGCGAGGCCTACGCTGGGTTCTCTCATGCGGAGGTGGCTCCCCTCCGCACCCTAAGCCACGACACCTGGCTTCTGGAGCTGTTTCACGGCCCCACGCTGGCGTTCAAGGACATCGCACTCCAGCTCCTCGGTCGGATCTTCGATGAGGTGCTCCAGCGCCGCGGCGAGCGCCTCACCCTGCTCGGGGCCACCTCCGGCGACACCGGCCCCGCCGCGATCGAGGGCTGCAAGGGTCGCGACAACATCGACGTCTTCATCCTGCACCCGCTGGGCCGAACCTCGGAGGTGCAGCGACGCCAGATGACCACCGTGCACGACCCGCACGTGCACAACGTGGCCATCGAAGGAACCTTCGACGACGCCCAGGCCATCGTGAAGGCCATGTTCCGCGATCACGCCACGCACGAAGCGCTGCAGCTCGGGGCGGTGAACTCGATCAACTGGGCCCGTGTGCTCGCTCAGATCGTGTACTACGTCACCTCGGCCCTCGCGCTGGGCGCGCCCGACCGAAAGGTGCGGTTCGTGGTGCCCACGGGCAACTTCGGCGACGTGTTCGCGGGCTGGTGTGCCCAGCGCATGGGCCTGCCCATCGACCGCCTCGTGGTGGCCAGCAACGAGAACGACATCCTCACCCGGGTGCTCACCACCGGCGTGCACGCGCTGGCCGAGGTGGTGCCCACGTCGTCCCCTTCGATGGACATCCAGGTCTCGTCGAACTTCGAGCGCGCCCTGTTTGAAGCCTGCGATCGCGATGGCGCGCGCGTGCGAGGCTGGTTCGAGAAGCTCAACACCGACCGCTCGTTCACCATCGACGATCGCACCCGCGCCGCGCTGCGCGCCAGCTACGATGCGGGGAGCCTCGATCAGGCCGGCACGCTCGCCACCATCCGCACCAACTACCTGCACCGCGGCGTGCTCCTCGACCCGCACACCGCCGTGGGCGTGGGCGTGGCTGCGCAGCTTCCTGCCAACGAAGGCGTGTCCACCGTGGTGCTCGCCACGGCCCACCCCTCCAAGTTCCCGGACGCGGTCGAGGCCGCCACGGGCACACGCCCGAAGCTCCCGCCCCACCTCGCCGACCTCTTCGACCGCGAGGAGCGCTACGACGTGCTCCCCGCCACCGTGGAGGCCGTGAAAGCCTACGTGAGCGCCCGTGCCCGCGCGGCGAAGAGCTAGGGTCCGTAGACCACCCACCAGGTGTTGAGCAGGATGTTGCCCGCGTTGTCGGGTGGCGTGCCGCCCGCGTAGAGCCCCCTGTAGGCCACGGTAGCGGGCTGTCCGATGGTGACCTCGTCGGTGACGTCGACCACCCACGGCTTCACCGCCTGACCCGGACACCAGCCGCCGCGGCCGTACCACCACGTGCCCCACTGGTTCGGCACCATGCCGTTCTCCAACTCATCGACGCAGCCTTCCTGGAGGCCCACGGTGGGGTGAGTCCGCAGGTGGACGTTGGAGTTGACCGTGAGCTCGTGCTGGTGGTCGCAGAACTCGGCGCAGTTGTTGGTGGCACCGCCGTGCCCCGTGATCAGGCTCCACAGCTCCACGCGTGTGGCGCCTGCATCCACCGCCGCGCTCACCGGCTCCCGGCCCTCGTTGTAGGCCGCGTTGAAGTCGCCACCCTCGAACAGGCGCGTGATCGCGATGGGGCGCTCTCCCCTGCCCTGGTTGCGCAGTCGAAGGTTGAGGCGCGTCTCGGTGGGCTGCTTGTTCCACTCGGGCGCCCACTCCCATCGGAACGTGCGCTCGCCACCCTCGTTGAGCAGCGCCAGCATCGGCGTGAGGTCAAAGGTCCACCAGGTCTCGCGGTGGTAGCTCGTGATGAACCGGGCCAGCTCGATGCGACCGCCTTCTTCGTCCATCAGCGAGAGGTGGGCGAGGTAGTCCCAGGCGCCGCAGTTCCCGGCCTCGGGCGCTTCCGGGTTCGGGCAGCGCATGTCGACCTCGACCTCGAGGGTGTCGAAGCCCTTCATGGTGGCGGCGTCGGGGAGCGTGATCGTGGCGTCGGCGAAGCCCTCGACGACCTCCCCCGAGAACAGCGGGATCACCGTGCCATCGAGGGCAGCCCACGCATCTTGCAGGGTGACGAGCCGCTCCAGGTAGCGGGCATCTCGTGCCGCCATCTCCAGGCTGCTGTTGGGCCACTGGTCGTTGCCGGCCGAGCGCTTCACGTCAGCGAGGGAGCCGATGCCGCGGATCCGCTGAGCGCGGTCGATGGCAAAGCCGGACATGCCGATCCCGGATGCAAGCACCTCGCCCACCCAGGCGTTGAGCTCGCCGGCCGGGTCGCGCACCACATGGAGCCGGTCAGCCCACGCCGCGCGCTTGGCCTCCTTGAGGTCGCCGAGCATCAACTCCACGTCCTCGCCCATGAGCTTGATCGACTCATCGGCGCTGGCGCCTGTGCGCCGAGACACGAAGATCCAGTGCACATCGGCCGGCGACGCCAGCACCAGCTCCTTGAGTCCCGAGCCCCAGATCGACGCCGAGCCGTCGCCGTCGATGGGCATGGTGTCGGGCACGAACATCAGCGTGTTGCAGCCATCCCACAGCTCCGAGAGCTGCACCCGCTCGCCGCCCACTACGGGTAGCATCGCGTTGTCGGCCAGCGCGTGCCGCACGATGCCGTAGGGGCCTTCTTCGTTCCAGGTGCGCGGCGTGGTGCCGTCGAGGCAGGTGGGTCCTGGGATCTCAGTGTCTACCGCATCCACCGGCGCTTCGGTGCCCGTCGTGCACGCGAACAAGCCCACCAGCCCCAACCACCGCATCGTCCCTCCAGCGGGAGAGCTTATCGCGATTCGGTGGTGAAGCTGGTGAAGCGGGCGGAGGTGCGCAGGGTGGCGCGTGCATCCACCGAGTCGCTGCCGTCGAGCAGGGCTGCCGCCTCGGGATCGTCGAGCCCCAGCACCCGGGTGGATGCAAACGCCAGCAGGTAGGACGCGATCAGGTCGTGCGCCTCAGCCTTGTCGAAGCCGGGGCAGGCCACCGGGGTGTCGGTGAACGACTCGTGGCAAGCACCATCGAGTTCGAGCCAGGCGATGTTGGCGCCTTCCGCCCGCGTGAAGGCGGGGGTGCCATCGAAGTCGGCGGTGCCCGTGACATACAGCATGGGGCGCGTGGTGGCCGTCCACCCCGGTGCCGCCACCATGTCGTCGCCCGCGAAGCCTGCGAGCGGCGCAACCGCCGTGACCCGCACGTCGTCGACCGGCACAGCGAACGCAGCGCGCTCGGCCTCGGAGCAGCCATCCCCACACCGCAGGTCGGTTGCGGCATCATCAAACGCAGGACCCGCGTGCAGCGAAGCGGTCTGCCCGCCGAAGCTGTGGCCCGCCACCAGCACGTTCGTGGTGTCGACCCGGCCCGCGAGCGGGTGGCTGGAAGGCAGGGCCTCGATGGCATCGATCACGGCGCTCACGTCGCCCGTGCGCAGCAGCGGGTACGACTTCGGCTTGTTCTCGAGGTTGTCGGCGAGCGTGTTGCCCACGTGGTCGGGGGCCGCGAGGATCCAGCCCTGGCGCACGAGCCGACGCAGGATGGAGGTGGCGTTGCCCTGCCAAGCCTGGCTTCCATGGGACCACACCACCAGCGGGAACTTGCACCCCTCGGGCAGCAGCTCCACCGCAGCACCGTCGAAGGAACTCGGGTCGCCAAAGATGCCCAGGTACTGCGCCGGCGTGCCCTCGGTGGCCAGCGTAGGTCCCCACAGGCCCATCGGGATCTCGCGCGCCTCGCCCGTCCAAGGCACGGTCCACGATGTGCTGCGGGACTCGTAGGCCACGGGACCATCCTCGGCGTACACGTCGAGCGTGGGCGCAGGGCAGGCCGTCACATCGGTGTCGTCGTCGGTGTCGGGAGGGTCATCGGCGGAGGGCTGGCCACAGGCACCCAACCCGAACAAGAGGAACCAGCGCGCTGCACTCAAATTCGAGACCACTCCGTGACGGTGGAGGTGGGCTTTTCGCGCGGCGGCGGGACCTCCTCGGCGTCCACGGCGAAGCCCCGCATAATCTTCCGCACGTGGATGTCGAGCATCGGCGTGGGCGTGGAGAGCGTGGCGCGGTCGATGTTGAGCACCTTCTGAACGATCTCTTGAATGCCCACCGCCACCGGAGACTCGGGCGCGTAGTCGATGATGCTGCGCCGGTAGAGCTCAGCCTCGCACACCAAGGGGTCACGCGGGATCACGCCCAGGATCTGCACGTTCATGCAGTCGGCGAGGCGCTTGATCGGCAACAGATCGGCGCGGTTGCTGCGCAGGTTCACCACGAGCCCGGCGCACACGATGCCGTTGTCGGCAAACTCCGACACGGCTGCTGCGATGCGGTTGGCCGCGTAGGCCGCCATCATCTCTTCCGAGAGCACGATGCAGACCTTGCTGCCTGCCGACCGACGCATCGGCGCAGCGAAGCCACCGCAGACCACATCACCCAGCACGTCGTAGACGACGGCATCGTAGCGGCCATCGACGAGATCGACCTCCTCGAACACCTCGAACGCGCGGCTCACCGCACGACCGCCGCAGCCTCGACCTGCCTCGGGGCCGCCGGACTCGACGCAGTCGATGCCTTCGATGCCCTCCATCACGAGGTCCTCGCGGTCGATGTCTTCGTCGGCGAACACCTTGTCCATCACGGTCTTGAACTGGAGCGGGTCTTTGACGAGCACGAGCGAGCTGTCGTGCTTGGGGTCACACCCGACGTGCAGCACGCGCTTGCCCATGCGTGCGAGCACGAGACTTGAGGACGTGGCGATGGTGGACTTTCCGATGCCACCCTTGCCGTAGAATGCGATGCGCTCCATCGAGGTCCTCCGGGACGGTTGAACCCCATCCCACGGTCAAGGGTAGCACGAAACCCGACCGACCCGGTCCTCCATTGGGTCGCCTTGGGTCACAGCCGCAGCGAGCGGCCTCCATCCCAGAGTCGCGGGGCGGACATCAGGCGCTGCACCCAGATGAGCATGCCCATGTAGCCCAAGAAGGGCATCGCGTAGGTGCAGTGGTGCTCCTTGCACGGGAAGCCGATCTCGAGGCGGAACGGACCACCGCCCACGATCTGGTCGCCCGCCTGCGACGCCATGAACAGGCCCGCAGGGAGCGTGGAGATCGCGTTGTGATCGGTGGCCGACCCCAGCACGCCGTCGAGGCGACCGGCCTGCGCCAACGTGGACACCACCTCGCGCACCTTCGCGAGGCTCGGGTTCTCGATGACCAGGCACCCCACCGGCAGCGCGGCTCCGATGGCTGTGAGGCCCGCCTCCAGCGCGGCCCGACCGCCCAGGCTGTGGCCCCGGATGCCGACAGCCTCCACGACGAGGCCGAGCTCCTCCAGCAGCGCGACCATCCCCACCGCCAGGGGCAGGTCCGCAAAGATCGCCACCCGACGCCCCTGAAGCGGCGCCAGCATCGAGCCCAGCCGCTCCCGGGTCTGGGCCTCCTGCTTTCGCACCACAGCGTCCACCCGAGCGGCCTCCACACCAGCCGCGGCCCCAATGGCCCGCAAGAAGGCCGCCGTGGCTCGGAACCCGATGGGGAGCTGCACGGGCACGAGGTCGCGCCCCACGAGGCGACGCACCGTCTTGGCCTTGGGCGCGGCGTACGGGAGCAACACCTGCACGCCGCAGCGCGGCGACTGCGAAAGCTCCTCGAAGCCCTGACCCGACAGCCACACCGGACCCAGGCCGAGGCCCAGTCCTGCAAGCAGCGCCTTGAGCTGGAGCTGGTTGCCCTGGTGGTCGCCCTCGTAGCGGTCCCACAGGTAGCCGAAGAAGGCCACATCGTTGGGCCGGTCGACCTCGACCTTCCAGTCGACACGCTTCGCGAGGTCGAGCGTGGCGGTGAGGTAGCCCGACCACAGGTCGCCTTCGTAGCCGGGGCACCGCACCCACACGACGTGGCAGGGCAGCTCCTCGTCGAGGTCGCGCGCGACGTTCGCGTAGTCATCACCGGTGAGATCGAGGAAGGTGACCGACACCATCACGATCACCGCCGGGCGGTGCCGCTGCCAGCTGCTGCGCGCGTAGGGGCCCAGGCGGTCGGCCGATCCTCGAATCAGGCTGGCATCTCCCACCTCGGTCCAGCCTTCGTGGGCGGCGAGTCCCCTGCCCCACTCGTGGGTGCCGAACTGGGTGACGGTCTTGTGCTTGCAGCCCACTCCCGTGTGCTTGAGCAAGAACGCGTCGGGAACCGCGTGGACGGCCATGGACACGCCGGTGAGCTGGCCCAGGTCCATGCTCTTGAGGCGAAAGTACTCGAGGTCCCACTTGGGCACGGCAGCAGCGGTCATGCAGCACCCCGCACGCCCATCAGCGCGCCGCGGACCTTCTCCACGTTGTCGGGCACGGCCCCGAGCCACGCCCCCAGCGAGCGGGTGCGCAGCATCGCGATCCCCGCAGCTTGGGCTTCACTGCGCACGGTGTCGGACGCGACCACCAGATCCACCCCCACCTCGCGCAGGCGATCCGCCAGGATCCACGGACCTCCGAACACGTGGATGCGTTGCCGGAGACCACGCTCCGCGAGCTCTTCGCGGTAGGCCCCGAGGTGCTCGGGCGCGCCCTGCACGAAGATCTCCACGTCGAGGCCCATCTCTTGGAGCGCCTCCACCTCGCCGAGGCCATCGTAAGCGAGGTTGTCGACCTGGTAGTTGGCCAGCATGCGGATGGTGACCGCCACCCGCTTGCCCGTGAGCGCCTGCCGCGCGCTCGCCAGGGCCGCCTCGGCGCGCGCCACCCACGGGGCGAGCACCTCGTCAACAGCCTCCACCACGCCGGCGGCCTGGCCGATCGCCGCGTACACACGCCGAGAAGGCCCGAGGCCGATCGGAAGCGGCACCTCGATCACCTGCTGGCCGAAGCCTGCTTCCAAGCGCTCCAGCAGACGCGGGTACATCGTGCGATCGGCGACCACCGTGTGGGTGGCGTGTCGGATGCCCCGCCACTCGTCGAGGGAAGCGCCATCCGGGAACGCGCCCGCCACCTGCACGCCGGCTGGCGGCAGCAGCACGAACGGCTCGGGCAGTTGGCCGTGGGTAGCCGGCAGGCCGAGCAGGTTGATGCGAACCCCACCACCCGCGGTGGGCGGGGGCAGCTGACGGAGGCGATCGAGCGCCGCGGCCGACGACGACCCACCGGCGTGCCCTTCGAACAGCAGCGCCATCGTGGAGAGCGCCACCTCGCGCTGCCAGTGGCGGTCGACCAGCGGACCCGGCGGTAGCTCAGCGAGGGTCACGAACAGCCAGTCCAACATCTGCTGCTGGCTGGAGAGCGCAAGACCGCTGGTGCGCAGCGGCACCATCGGGATGCCCGTGCGCTCGGAGACGTCCTTCACCACGGGCCCGAACTGGTCGCCGATCACCTCCACCGGACACGTGCCCAGCACGATCACGGCATCGGGCCTCTCCTCGGCGGCGATCAGCTCCAGGCAGGTGCGCAGGGCCTCCTCGGTGCGACCGGTGGTGAGCATCTGCTCGGTGAGGCGGGTGGAGTAGTAGCGCCACGCGCTGCGCCCGACGTGGTGGTGGAAGCAGTTGACGCAGTCGTACTCCCCGTGGATGACCACCGCGAAGTTGCCCGGCATGTCGATCATCGACCAGCTCATGCCGGACTGCGTGCAGCAGGGCTGACCGAACTGCTTTTCGCGGCGGCGCTGCTGGCGCTGCCAGAAGGCCTCGTCCCGACCGTCGACCTGGTCCCTCACGCTCACTGCGTACCGCCCTTCGTCAGCTCCCCATTGTGGCCCGAAACGCCCGCCGGTTCAATGGCCGCCACCCGAATGGCGCTTGCCCCTGACGCAGACCCGGCCGTCGCGGTAGGTTTGGGTGGCCCAGGAGCTTGGTTGACGTCTCTCCCCGAAGCCCCCCAGCCCAAGCGCACCGTGTGGACGGCCCTGGGCATGAGCGGGGTGGCCTCCGCCGCCGCATCGGGCACCGACGTCGTAGCCCTCGTGGTCCTCGTCGAGGTGGTGGGCCTGCACTACGCCGTGGCCACTGCACTCGGCGCGCTCCTGGGCGCGGTCGTGAACTTCGTGCTCGGGCGGTACTGGGTGTTCCTCGCTGCCGAGGGCGCGGTGATGGGACAAGCGGTGCGCTACGGGCTGGTGGTGCTCTCCAGCGTCGTGTGGAACACCGCTGCGGTCTACGCGTTCACCGAAGCGCTGGGGGTGCCGTACCTTGCGTCCCGGCTGGCGGCGGCGGTGCTGGTGGCGCTGCTGCACAACTTCCCGCTGCTGCGGTGGGTGGTGTTTCGGGTGCCCAACGCCTCAGCGTGAGTGGAACCCGCCGAGCGCGAGGTCCACGTACCAGATCGGCGAGTCGAAGGATGTGAGCGTGCCAACACACGGGCCGCCGGCGTCGACCTTCAGCACGTAGGCACCGCCAATTCGCTCCCACGCGGAAGCATCCTCGACCTCGTGGGGCGCGCGCACATGGAAGCAGCGGTCCGAGTTGCCATCCCCGGGCTGCATCGGAAGGGTCGCCACGGCGAGGTAGGCGAGCGGCGGGCGATTCGCGACGTCGGGCGTGTAGTCCACCCGATGCCACAGCTCGTCACGCGTGATGCCGTGGCGACCCAGCGCCGCCACCAGCTGCTCCGTGTGCGCCACCGACTGGAAGTTGAGGTCGGAGAGATTGCGGCCCGTGAACGAAGCCCAGCGCACGTCCGCGTGGCTCGCTGAGGCGACCGCCAGCACCGCCAACGTCCATACCGAGGCCAGCGCTGGGCGAAACGACCATGCGCCCGACCACGCCAGCGCGATCAACGCCGGAAGCAAGGACAGCATGGGCATGTAGTACTGGCCGTCGTAGTTCACGAACAGCACGGCAACGCTCGTCACCACGTAGAAGACCTTCATCAGCCGCGCCACAGGCCCGGCGTCCACACGCCATCCGAGGAGCAGCGTGGCAGCCACCAGGCTCATCTGCGCGGCTTGCAGCGCGTCGAACGGTCGGATCGGGAGCTGCACGAACGGCATGAGCCGCAGCACCAACCACGGATCGAAGCTGGCGAGCCATCGTGCTAGCGCCGCCGGATCACCCGGCGTGGGTGACCCCCCCAAGCCGGCCACGATCACCTTGGGGAGCAGGTAGAGCCCCAAGATTCCCCACGACTCCGGGCGCCGGAACACGCGCAGCGTGAACGCCCACTCAGCGATGAGAAACGTGATGAGCAACGCCCATCCCGACCGGTGCCCGCCCATCGCGATCACGATGCCAAGAACCGCCAGCGAGGCACCCCAACGGTGCTCGCGAGCCAACGTCGCGCCCAGGAAGGCCATCGGCGTGCCCACGAGGATCAGCGCGATGTGGCTCGGGAAGTAGGTCAGCAGCGTCATGTGCGTGCCGAGCATCACGCTGCCCCCCAGGAGGGCAGGCAGGCCCGGTGCCAGGCGCCAGGCCAGCGCCGTGCTCACCAACGCGCCGAGCACCACAGCGCCCAGCGAGGTGGCATACAGCGCGTCCAGCGAGGGCCACACCGTCACGGCCAGGCCGAACACCACCGGCCCCATCCACCCGTGGTTGCCGCCCACCGACGTGACGGGCCCCTGCAGCGGCACCATCCCCCGACGCACGCGTCCGTAGACCTCAAAGTCGCGCAGCGTGTTGTCGTTCACCATCAGCATGCGCTCGGCGATGAGCTCGGCGTGGAACTGCCACAAGCTCGCCACCATGACCACGGCGGCCAGGATCACCAGGATCCACTGCCAGCGGGGCGCGCTCAACGGCCCTCCCTCGGACCGGTGGGTGGTACACCCACGTGCACGCTCAGGTCGTGCAGATCGAGCCACACCACCGGCAGGAGCGGCACGCGCGGGTTGCCCGTGCACGGCGTGCCCCGCCAAGCTTGGAACACCAACGTGTCGGCCTCGATCCGTTCGACGTGTGTGGCACTGGGAGGGGGCGCACGTCCCACATCGTCCACCCGGAAGCAGCGGTCACCACCGGGCGGCAGCGGCCCGGTCACGCGGTCGCGCACGTAGGACAGGCCCGGCAGGATCGCGGGGTACGGGGGCTCATCCCAGCTGTGCGCGACCTCCAGGGTCTCGAACTCCTCGGCGCGCAGCGCGAGGTCCGTGCGCAGCGTGTTCAGCGCGTCCTGACGGACGCCCGCAGCCGACATGCTGAAGAAGTTCACGTTGGGTCGGTCGGCGTACACCAGCATCGTACCGGCAGCCGCGAGGCCGTAGGTGACGCCGTAGACGGCCGTCGCCCATCCCATCGGCACCACGTCGCGCGCCACGACACCCATCGCCACGAACAGCGGCGTCTGGAGGCTGATCACCGACTCGGTGTCGGCGGCGATCAGGAGGGGGGCGACAGCGAGCACGGGCCACAGACCCGCCGGGGTCTTCACGCGCGCGGACGCAAGCAGCAGCAGCGTGAGCGCGGTGACGGCGTACAGGCCCCAGGCCACGGGGATCATCTCTTCGATGCCTCCCTCGATGTGAACGAAGCGCTGCACCACGTCCCACGGCCCGGGATAACGAATGCCCCACAGCCGATCCAGAACGGGCGGTCCGAGCATCACCCACTCGATGAGTCCGGTGCTCGATGCGACCAGCGCGCCGAGCCCACCCGCCCACGTGGGGGCCGTTCGCCACCGCACGCCGACGTAGAGCACCGGCAGCACGAACACCAGGTGCGCGTGGTTGAGCGCCACGAGCACAGCGAGCAGCACCACGGCGCGGTTCATCGCCGGGCGCCCCTGGGCTGAGGCCACATCCAGCACGGCAAACACGAACAGCGGCATCACCAGCGGCACGATGGCCGTGGAGATCACGTGCTTGGAGAGGATCGGGGCCACGGGTGACGCCACGAACATCAGCGTGGCCACCTGGGCAGCCACGGTGCCGAGTCGGGCCTGCATCCCTCGGTACAGCACCCACGCGAAGCCGTACCACGCGACGTTCAGGCAGGCGGCCGCCACTTCCAGGCGGGGCGACAGCAGCAGGGGCAGGTGGAAGATCCAGTGGTGCAGCGCGTCGGCGTAGTACGCCGGGTTCTCGGCCAGCACGATGAGGCCGTCGCGGGAGAGCGCGTGCAGCTCCAGCTGCTGGGCGTTGGCGATCTCCATCTTCACGAGGCGATGCGCGAGCAGCCACAGGTCCAGCGCGACGGCCACGGCAACGGCCACGGCCAGCAAGGCACCCAAGCCCCGCCGCCGCCGATCCCCACCGGACTCGGCTTCGCCCACTCCTGGCACCCGCTCTCCCCGCGCCATTCTATGATGCGCGCGCGCTCCGCTGGCAACTGGCGTCGACGCCACACGACCGGCTACCGGTCTCGGCTGGAGGATGAATGGCGCGTGCTCGGCGTTTGGTGGTCACGGGAGCATCCACAGGCATCGGTCGGGCGATCGCAGAAGGTGCGCTGGTGCGCGGCTGGTCGGTGCTCGGCACGGTGCGCAAGGACGCCGACGCCGACGCCCTCGAAGCGCTGGGCATCGCCACAGCTCGCCTCGATCTTGCTGACAGCCGATCCATCGCCGCGGGATGCGCCACGATCAACGCCTGGTGCGACGACGCGCTGGACGCCGTGGTGCACAACGCAGGCTCGTCCTGGCCCGGCCCGGTTGAGCTGCTCTCTCTCGGCGATCTGCGGCAGCAGTTCGAGGTCAACACGTTCGGCCACGTCGATGTCACCCAGCGGCTCCTGCCCGCCGTGCGTCTGGCTAAGGGCCGGATGCTCTACATCTCGTCCGACTCAGTGACCGTGACGCCTCCCCTGCTCGGGGCCTACGCTGCGTCCAAGCGCGCCATCGAGGCCATCGCCGAAGCGCTCGCCCAGGAAGTGTCCGACCAAGGCGTGTCGGTGGTGGTGGTGGCACCGGGGCCCTTCGCCACCGACATCTGGGGCACGTCCACGCCCCGTGGTGATGCGTACGTGCAGGGAAGTGACCCGCGCGCCGATCGGTACCGCGACCTCGCCGACAACCTCCTGCGCACGGTGTCGAACCGCAAGCTGGGTGACGCGGCCGACCTGGCGGCCGTCGTGCTGGATGCGCTCGACCAGGCCAACCCGCCCTTTCGCATCGTGTCGCCGTTTGCTTCGCGGGTTCAAGGGATGGCGCGCAACCTGCTGGGCGCGCGTCGTTTCCACAAGATCCTGCTCTCGGAGCTTCGTCGTCGGGGCGCGAAGGGCTGATCCGGACGGCTCAGGGGAGGCGCACCGCCACGTCGGGGTGAAGCTCCAGCACGTCGACCACCTCGAGCACCTCGGTGCGGCCGAGGACCTTTCCTTCGGCCCAGGCGATCAGGTACGTGCCCAGCACCGGAATCACCTCCGCCAGGGGGGTGGAGGTCTCGCCACAGCCGTCCAGCGTGGCGCCGGGTGCGAAGCTCTCCACGAGGTCCACCCCGATGTCGTCGCAGGTGGTGATGAACGAGTAGTGGCCGCCCTTCTTCAGGCGGACCCAGCGCGCCTCGGCCTGCTCCACCGTCGACCAGAGCGGGCCAGCCTCTTCGTCGTCGGGCGTGGTGCGATCGCCCGCCGCGCTCTGCACCTGAAGCGGTACGTTGAACGCCTTCAGCGACGCCCGGGTGAGCAGCGGGAAGAGCGCCGGCGCTTGGGGTGCGGCCGCGTCGACACGAGCGTCGGCGAGGCCCGCGCGGAAGGTGGCCTCCACGTCGGGGTCCTCGAGAAGCTCGCAGTCCTCGGTGCAGTTGGCCTTGATCAGGTCGAAGTCGACCTCAGCTCCTGCGGAGATCAGCGTGGTGGCGCCGCCGAAGCTGTGCCCCCACATGAACACGTCGTCGGTGCTCCCCAGCCCCTCGGCGCGCGAGCCCGGGAGCCCCGTGTCCACTGCGTCGAGCACGGCCTGCACGTCGAGGGGTCGGTGGTACAGGATGCGCACGAAGCTGTCGGCGTCGCCGAAGAAGGTGTCGATGCTGGTGTTGCCCGCGTGATCGGGTGCCACCACTACCCACCCTCGCGACGCAAGCCGCTCGGCCGTAGGGTACGCCAGCATGCCCACCCCGCCCGACCCGTGGCTGTAGACGGCCACGGGGAAGGGCCCGTCGGCCGCAGGAGCCTCGGCGATCGCGATGTCGGACGGCACGTCCACCACGCCGCTGATCGCGTAGACGGCCGCCGTGCCGGTCTGCCCCTCCGGAGCCGGGTACCAGATCTCCACGTTGAGCACGCGATCCTCGTCGCTCCCAGGCGGCCGATAGCTCACCTCGGCGAAGGTGTGGCCCACCGCGTAGGGACCGAGAGCCTCCAGATCGCGCTGAAGATCCTCGAGCGAAGGCTCCACAGCGATCGGAGCGCACCCCGACACCAACATCCACACCCACATGGGAATCATCGCGCGCGCCTCCGAGCGCCCCGATATTGCGGTCGACCCACCCCCACCGCAGCGGAGAACAGATGGGAGCGAGGCTGGAGATCGTGGTGCGGTCGACCGAGGTCGACATGCTCGGCCACGTCAACAACGCGGTGTACCAGCAGTGGTTCGAGTGGGGACGCTTCGAGTGGGTCCGCTGGTCCCAGGTCGACTTCAGCGCGCTCTCGCCGGAGCACCTCTCGCTCGTCGTCGTGCACGTGTCGCTCGACTACCGACGCGAGGCCCGCAGGGACGATCGCATGGTGATCGAGACGTCGTTGGCGCGGCTGGGCACCAAGAGCATGACCTGGCGCCAGCGGGTGCTGCACGCCGACGGCACCGTGGCCGCGGAGGGCGATGTCGTGCTTGCCGTGTTCGACACACTCACCCGGCGTGCCGTGCCGATGCTTGATGATGTGCGACGAGCGCTTGAGCCCCTGGTGGGCGCGTAGATCGCCGCACACGCCAGCGCCCAGGCCTCGCAGCTTGCCGCTCCGGGCCATAGGGCCCGCCCGCGAGGAGCCGGACATGTTCACGCTCGAGATCATGGGCCACGTGGACCTCTCGACCCTGCGACCCATCGAGGGCCAGCCGCTGGTCGTCGGTCGCGACCCCGACAGTGACATCGTCGTGTCGCACGAGGCCGTGTCGCGGCGACACGCCGCGGTGTGGATGGAGGGCGAGCGCCTGTGGATCGAAGACCTCCAGAGCAGCAACGGTGTGTTCGTGGACGACGTTCGGGTCGTCGACCGCGCCGAGCTGCGGGTGGGTCAGCGCATCCGCCTCGGCTCGCTCGATGCGCTGCGGGTGCGGCCACGCTCCCTGCTGTCGCGCGCAAGGACCCGCACCTTCGTGCTGGAGAACGCGGACACCGGCGTGCGCGTGGCGATCGGCCAAGACCCCGTCACCATCGGAAGCGGGTCCACCTGCCTCATGCCACTGCCGGACGGGCCCCCTGTGGCGGCCGTCGTGGTGCTCCAGGGTGAAGACGAGGTCTGGTACGGTATCGAAGATGAGATGCACGAGCTTTCGATCGGGGACACCTTCGCCGTCGGTGCCCACACGATGCGCCTCACTGCCGAAGAAGCGGCCTCCGCAGCGACGATCACCGACGCCGAGCCCGCGAACTGGCCTTACCAGGTGACCGTGGATCGAAGAGCACCGGGCGGCCTGCTCGTCGCGGTGGAGGCCCCCGCGCGATCGGTCCGTGTCGTGCTGCACGCCACCAACACGGCGTCGCTGCTGTACCTGCTCGCGCGCGCCTGGCGGGCGGACGAAGACGCGCGGGTGGTGCCGGACCGTCGGGGATGGCTCGACGACGACGACGCTGCGAGCGGCGTCTGGGGCAAAGAAGGACCGCAACGTCAGCTCAAGGTGCTGGTGTGCCGCCTGCGGCAGGAGATCCGCGCCGGCGGTCTCGACCCCTGGTTCATCGAGAAGCGCCGGGGTGCGCTGCGCATCCGGGTGGTCGACGTGCTCGCGCACGACTGACGCACGCGCCGGCGACCGCTACACGTCCAGCTCGCGCTCAAACACCGAGCGAAGGGTCACCAGGCACTGGTGCTCAAGCTGCCGCACCCGCTCCGCAGACAGCGAGAGCACGGCCGCGATCGACGCCACCGACATCCCCGGCTCCGCGTAGCGGTGCTCCAGGATGTGCCGCTCCCGCTCGCTGAAGCCGGCGGCGATCACATCGCGCAGCCGGCGGGCCATGCTCGCGTCGACGGCCGACTGCTCGGGCGATGGGCGATCCAGGTCGGGCAGACCGGCGACCATCGCGTGCTCGTCTTGGTCTTCACCCCCCTCCTCGGGGCGGATCGCGACCGCGGCCAGCACCGCGTACAGGCGCTTGGGTGCCACACCCAGCTCGGCCGCAAGCGCAGACATCGGCCGCTCCCGACCCTGGTGCAGGTCCGCGACCATGAGCTTCTGCACATTCCGGTGGAGCTCAGCCGCGCCCGACGAGATGCGGAACACCTCGGCCACCCGAAGGACAGCCACGAGCTTCGCCCTCACCCACCACCGGGCGTACGCGCCAAACCGCACGCCGTGTCCGGGTTCGAACCGTGTCGCCGCAGCGAGCAGCCCAAGGATGCCTTCCTGCTGCAGATCCTCGCGGGAGACCCGCGGCGACGCGTAGCGACGGGCCTCGCCGAGCGCGACGTGCTCCGCCGACAGCGCCAACCGCCAGCGGAGCGACTCGGCATGGGTCCACGTCGCGACGATCTGCGCCAGGTGTTCAGGCGCCGGCTGCTCCGACCGGGCGACAGCCACGGCCGCACCCAGACGCTCGACGGCACCGTGCCGTGTGGCCTCCTCCCGGTCCGACCCCAGCTGCAGCTGCGCGCGGCACGCCGGCACGTCGTCCAGCATCGAGCGCAAGGTGCGCTCGAGGTCGAGGATGGTCTCCGCGAGCTGTTGCTCGTCGTCGGCGCTGAGCCGCCGGTGCTGGTTCCGTCGCATCGTTCTCCTCGATCGACGGAGTGACCGTCGCGCCGGGAGATTCGCCTGATTGTGTTCAGTGGGCGTTGCATCGAGGTTTCAAACGCACGACGAGGCCGACGCCATGACGCCCGTTGTGTTGATGGTAACCTTCGAATCACCCGATGCGGTTCCGACCCGAGCTAGGCGCCCGGGGCCTCGCGCGGCACGACGACCGTCGGCAGCCCGCCCTTCGGATGCATCGACATCTCCGCAACGACCTCCGGAACGAAGCCTGCCGGGCTCGTGGGCACAAAGCGCTGCAGCAGGATCGCCAGCACAATGCGGGCCTCCATCATCGCGAACGGCTTGCCCATGCACACGCGCGGACCCGCTGAGAACGGCACGTAGGCGCCGCGGGGAAGCTCTCGCTCCTTCTCCTTGGTGAAGCGATCCGGATCGAAGCGCATCGGGTCGGGGAAGAAGCGGGCGTCACGACCCAACAGGAAGGGCGAGATGAAGATCGCCGTGCCCTTCGGCACCTCGTAGCCACCGAGCACGAGGTCGTCGGCGGCCTCCCGCATGAACACCCACACACTGGGGCTGATGCGCATGCTCTCCTTGAACACCTGCTCCACGTAGACGAGGTGCTCCAGGTCTGCCATCGCCGGGAGCCGACCCTGCAGCACGCGGTCCACCTCGGCCGCCGCCTTAGCCGCGACCTCCGGGTGCTGCGAGAGCAGGTACCAAGCCCAGGTGAGCGCGTTGGCTGTGGTCTCGTGCCCAGCAAAGAACAGCGTCATCGCCTCGTCACGAAGCTCCTTGTCGCTCATGCCACGACCCGCTTCATCCCGGGCCTGGACCAGCATCGACAGGAGGTCCCCGCGATCTTCCCCGGTTCGGCGACGCTGATCCACCACACCCATCACGATGCTCTCGACATCGCGGATCGCCTTCTGCTTCCTGCGGTTCGTGGACCCCGGCCACCACTTGGGCACGGGCACTGGGAAGTTCACGTGCTCCACCAGCACGGCGTTGATGACCTTCATCGCGTCGCCGAAGGTGCGCGCGTCGGCCTGAACGTCCGCATCAAACAGCGTCTTCGCCACAATGCGCAGCGTGAGCTCCGTCATGTCGTCGGCGAGATCGCGGGTGCTGCCCGGGACCCAGCTGCGGGCCAGATCGTCCGTGTAGTCGGCCATGATCTGCGCGTACGCGTCGATGCGCTTCTTGTGGAAGGCGGGCATCATCAGCTTGTGCATGCGCTTCCAGTGCTCGCCATCGCTGGAGACCACGCCGTAGCCCAAGAACTGCTCGAAGATCTTCCTGTTGATCTCCGGCTTGAGGAACTCCGACCACCGCGACACCGTGATCTCGTGCACCAGCTCGGGCTCACAGACCACGAGCCAGTCGCTTGTGCCGAACCGGAAGCGCGCGAGCGGGCCGTGCTTGGCCCGCAGCGCCTGCACATAGCCGAGCTGGTCCTTGCCGAACGACACGAGGTCGCCCACCAGCAGGTTGCCTCGCTCGCCGGGTACATCACGCCACGGACGGACCTTCGCAGGGGCTTCGACGGCGGCGCTCGACATCCGGGACTCCTCGGTAGAACGTCGCTCTACTTCTCCAAAAGTAGAAACACGTTCTACCGATGCCGCCAAGGGCACCGGACCAGAATCACCGACGCAGCGCGGCCGCCATCTCCATCGCGACGTCGTCGATGAGGTCTTCCTGACCGCCCACCGTGCGACGACGGCCCATCTCCACCAGGATGTCGCGGCTGGAAACGCCGTAGCGCTCCGCTGCGCGCTTCGCGAACAGCAGGAACGAGCTGTAGACGCCCGCGTAGCCCAAGGTGAGCGCGTCGCGGTCGATGCGCACGGGCACGTCCATCATCGGCAGGATCAGGTCTTCGGCCACATCCATCACGCCGTACAGGTCGATGCCCGTGGCCAC
>CAYNFK010000036.1:0-41734 GCA_964396405.1 uncultured Enterobacteriaceae bacterium | reverse complement strand
CCCTGCGCGCGGTCACCAGCACCGACGGCATGACGGCCGACTGGTTCCCGATGCCGTACGACGTGCTCGCGCGGTGCAGCAACCGCATCATCAACGAGGTGCGCGGCATCAACCGAGTCACCTACGACATCAGCAGCAAGCCGCCCGGCACGATCGAGTGGGAGTGAGCGCCGAGAGGCGCCCCTCAACGAGAGCGCCCCGCCTCAGCCCATGGGACTGAAGCGGGGCGCTGGAGGATCTCTGCCGAAGCAGGGACCGGCGAATCACTCGGCCGCAGGAACTTCGGCGACGACCGGCTCGGTGACCGTGAGCTGCGAGACCGCAGCGAGGGTGCCCGAGGTGGCGGTGACGGTGGCGGTGCCAACGGCGACGGCCGTGACGGTGCCAGCGGCATCGACGGTGGCGATCGCGGGGTCGTTCACGGCCCAAGCGATCGCGGCGCCCTCGACGGCGGAGCCATCGGCGAGCACGGAAGCGACGAGGGTGGTGGTGCCGCCGACAGCGAGCTCGAAGGCCTCACCGGAAGCGATCTGGAGGGTGTCGGGCAGCGACACGGTGACGACGAAGCTCTTGGAGAGCTCGCCGACCTTGGCCGTGACCTTGGCTTCGCCATCGGCGAGGGTGGTGATCTGGCCGGTGGCGGCGTCGACGGTGGCGATCTCGGCGGGCTCGGCCGACCAGGTCACCTTGGCGTCGGCCATGACGGCGCCGGTGGTGTCGAGCACGGAGGCCGCGGGGAGCGCGACGGTGCCGAGGGCGTGCACGGTGACGGAGGGATCGCCTTCGAACGCGATCTCCTTCGCGGTGGGGCCGCAGGCTGCGAGGAAGCCGATGACGGTGACGACGGTGAGGAGAGAGCGCATGTTGATTCCTTGAGGGCGATCGGGGGCGTTGCACCCCCGCGAAGGTCGCACCTGCGACCTTTGGTCCGAACCAAGAGGGCTCTTCGTTCGGGCGCCGCGCTTCTAGCCTAGCGCGTCGGATTAGCCGCATTCCGCCACCCTGCGGGCTGTCCGCGAGGTGGCCCGTGCGGCGCCGATCGTGCCGGATCCGATGGAATGGATGCCGCTTCGCACGTTCTTGACGTAATCCTCGGGATCGTGTCCGCAGCGCGCTCCTCGACGCCCCGATCGGGGACGACGAGCGCACGAAGTTGCGGACAGCCTTCGATCCGGCGGCGGGAACCCGATAAACCCCCCTGTCGTGCGGTACACCCTCCTCGCCACCACTGCGTTGGGAATGTTCGTAGGCCTCCTTGGGGCCTCCGGTCTGGGCCGAGCCCACGACGAGCCGCTGCTCACGGGCACGGGCCCCGCTGAGGCCGTCGAGGTCCGAGAGCTGTGGCTCAACCTCGATGCGGTGGGCGGCGAAGGCGAGCGGCGTCTCCGCTACGACCTTGCTGCGGTCACGGCGCCTCTGAGCGTGGAAGCCTACGCCCAGCAGCCTGCATGGGTGGTGGCAGCGCGGCTGGTGCTCGCCGAGGTCGGACCCGATCGCCTGGTGCACGGTGAGCACGGGCTCGATGAGGCGATGGGCGTCCTGCTCACCGTGCGCAACCGCATGGACCCGGCCGCCAGCAACCCGGAGGGCATCGTCGGACTGCGCGCATGGCCGGGCTGTGGGATGGGTGCCACCTTCCAGTCCTGCGCCAACCCCCAGCAGTACCACGGCCTCAACCAGCGCTGGGCGCGGTCACCCGGCACCGCGATCGCCGACCCGGAGCTTCGCGCCCTCGCGATCGACCGAGCGGTGGCGGCTTGGTGGCTCGTGTTTCGTGGCGAAGTGGCCGATCTCACCGAAGGAGGCACCTCCTTCGTGCACCGGTGCGGCGGTCGAGCCTACGGCAAGCCCGTCTCGTACTGCGATGGCAACCCTGAGGTGCCCGATGTGCCGGGTGCCCGTCGGTATGACGGCCCCATCGAGTTCCGCGGCCCAACGGTCTACGAGTCCTCTCGTGGACGCTACAGGCAGGAGCTCACCGCCCGCATCGACTTTGCTGCGTTCGACGGTGTGGCGGGCGGCGACGTGCTGCTCACGCCGGCACCGAGCGGCGATGGTGTGGCGCGCGCCCCCCGCGAAGAGGCCGCTCCCGTCCCATAGTGACTCGCTGGTCGGTTCCGCCCGACGCCGCGCGCGTTAGCGCTCGTGCATGGCTGCCACTGCGTTCATTCTTGCTGCCGGGCTGGGAACTCGCCTTCGTCCCCTCACCGACCGTCTGCCCAAGGCGCTGGTGCCCGTGGGGGGTCGCCCCATGCTCGACTGGACCCTCGCGCACCTCCGCGCGCACGGCCACCGCGAGGTGCTGGTCAACGCCCACCACCACGCCGATGCGATCGTGGCGTGGGCTGCGTCTCGAGAGGTGCAGGTCATCGTAGAGCCCACCATCCTGGGCACCGGCGGTGGCCTGAAGAATGCGGCCTCGCGGCTCGCCGAGCGCTTCGTCGTGAGCAACGCCGATGTGCTGTCCGATGTGGACCTCACGGCGCTGCTCAAGGCGGTGCCGTCGGGTGGCGCCGCCATGGCCCTGCGGGTGCACGGCGAAGGGGCGCGGCACTACGGCGTCGTCGCCAGCGATGCCTCGGGCCATGTGGTCGAGCTGGTCAACATTGCGCGGGCCACGCCGCAGGGCTCTGTCGCACACGACACGCACTTCGCGGGGCTGCATGCGATGGACCGGGACGCCCTGCGCCTCGTCCCGGATGGCTTCGCCTGCATCGTGCGGAGCGCCTACCAGCAGCTGGTGCCCGCACGCGCCGTCACCGCCCTGCGCCACACCGGCGTGTGGATCGACGTGGGCGAGCCCGCTGCGTACCTCACCGCCAACCTCGGCGTGCTCACCACGCGCCTCCCGCTCGCGCTCTCGCCGATGGAAGGGGCCGCGTTCGCCGTCACAGCCGGCGGATCCATCGGCAGCCGACCGCCCGGACTCACCGTGGAGGGTGGCGTGTGGGTCGGTCCCGGTGCGTCGCTCGGCCGCAACGTGCGCCTGCGCGACACGGTCATCGGTGCGGGCGCACGCGTGCCCGACGACTGCACCCTGGAGCGCTGCGTCGTGTGGGACGGTCGCCAGGTGCCCAACGGCCACTGGCAGGACGCGATCTTCCACGACGGTGGCTACCTCCACGTCCCCTCCCTCGCAGGTGAAGCATGAACGAAGTCGAAGCGCACACCCCCAACCGTCCGTGGTCGAAGCGTGTGCCCGAGGGTCGCACCCCTAAGGGGGGCTGGGATGCCATCGTCATCGGATCCGGCATCGGCGGCATGACCACCGCTGGCGTGCTCACCAAGACCGGGAAGAAGGTCCTCGTGCTCGAGCAGCACTACGTACCCGGGGGCTACACCCACGCTTTTCGTCGCAAGGGCTACCACTGGGACGTGGGCGTGCATCTGGTGGGGGCCACGAGCCCGATCACGCTCACGGGGCGGGTGCTCTCGGCACTCGCCGGCGGGCGACTGGAGTGGGCCGATGTGGGCGCTACCTACGACGAGTTCCGCTTCCCCGACGGCTTTCAGCTCGCGTTCCCCGACAACCCGAAGGCTTTCCGAGCCGAGCTGCAACGCGCCTTCCCGGATCAAGGCGAGGTGATCGACCGCTACCTCTCGGAGGTCCGCAGCGCAGCCCACAGCCTGCGCGGCTACTTCATCAGCCGCGCGCTCGGCACCGGTCCGATCGGTCGCCTCCTGGGCGGGTTCGTGTCGCGGGAAGCGATGAAGAACCTCTCTACGCCGGCCGCCGAGGTGATGGAGCGACTCGTGCCCGACGAGAAGCTCCGCGCGTTGCTCCTCGCCCAGTGGGGCTACCATGGCTCCCCCCCCAGCGAGGTCGCCTGGGGCCTGCAGGCGCTGATCGTGCAGCACTTCCTGTACGGTGCCACCTACCCGAAGGGCGGGGCGGGCGAGATCGCCAGGCACATGCTCCAAGAGGTCGCGGACGGCGGCGGTTGGACCCGCATCTGTGCCGACGTTGACCAGATCGTCGTGGAGAAGGGTCGTGCTGTCGGCGTGAAGATGGCCGACGGCGAGGTGATCCGCGCCAAGCGCATCGTGTCGGCCACCAACGTCTCGATCACCGCCAACCGGCTGCTGCCCCCCGAGCTGCGCTCCGAAGGCTGGGTCGAGCGTGTGGGCCACCACAAGCCGGGGCCGGCCCATGTGTGCCTCTACCTGGGCTTCAAGGGCGACGTGAAGGCCGCTGGCGGGTCCGCCGCCAGCCAGTGGTACTACCAGACCTGGTCGCACGAGCAGGCCACCTGGCCGATCCACCCCGACCAGCCGGTCGAGCGTCCGCCCGTGCTGTTCACGAGCTTTCCGTCGCTCAAGGACCCGCTTCACGATCCGGGTCCCGAGCAGCGCCACACGGGCGAGATGATCACCTTCGTCGACTGGGAGGTCTTCGACCGGTGGAAGGGCACAGCATGGCGCAAGCGTGGAGACGACTACGAGGCGTTCAAGGCCCAGCTCACCGAGAAGATGCTGGAGGTCCTGTGGGAGCAGAACCCGGGCCTCAAGCCGCTGCTCGATCACCACGAGCTGGCCACGCCGCTCTCCACGGACTTCTTCTGCAAGCCCGTGAACGGCAGCATCTACGGCCTCGCTCACACCCCCGAACGGTTCGCCGACCCATGGCTGAAGTGCAAGAGCCCGCTTCCGGGTCTGTTTCTGTCCGGAAGTGACGTGTCGAGCTGCGGCGTGATGGGCGCGTTCATGGGCGGTCTGCTCTGCGGCATCGCCATGGAGCCCGCACGGGCGCTCTCTTGGCTCCGTCCGCTGGCGTCCAAGCGCTGAACGACGTGGGGTGGGCCAGGGGCGCGCAAGGGACGATGGGGCCCGCGGTGATTAGGAAGGGCACTCCGCTTCCTCTGGAGACTCCATGCTCACCACGCTCGTTCTGCTGATGTCCTTGGCCACCGCTCAGGAAACTGCGCCTGCACCCGCCCCTGAGGCAGCCCCAGCCGAGACCATCAACGAGGCCACGCCCACCGAGGCCACCAACGAGGTGGCCCCCGCTCCGGTGGCCGCAGAGCCTGCGCCGGTCGACGAAGCGGCCGCAGCTGAGGCCGAGGCCACGGCGCTCGATCGCTCGCTGGAGGCTCTGGCGGCTTCGGAGGTCACGCCCATCGAGCTTCCGCCCGAGGGCCTCACGGATGCCCAGCGAGCTCAGCTCGAGACCCAGCGCACCGCGCTCCAGACCAGCGCCGGCCAGGCGCGCGACACCCTCGCCCAAGCCAAGACGCTGGTCGACAACGCTACGGCTTCGGCGAAGTCGCGTAAGGCCCACCTCACCACCTCCAAGCTCGAGCTGAAGGCGGCCAAGGCCGGCGTGAAGGCCGCTGAGGCGGATCCCGCGGGCGGCGGCATCGGAGCCGCCTCAGGCAAGCTCGCCACCGCCGAGACGCAGCTCAACGAAGATGTGTTCCAGCTCGCTGTGGCCAACGCCAACTGGAAGTGGGCCAAGGCTCGTTACGCCGAAGTGGAGGCCCTGCTCAAGGAGCAGGAGGCCAAGCTCGCCGAGACCGAAGCGCGCCTCGCTGCTACGCCCGATCCGAAGGCGATCGCCAAGCTGGAGTCCGGCCGCACGAAGGCCGAGCAGACCGAAGCCAAGGCCCGCATGAAGACCTCGGCCGAGAAGGCCAAGCTCGAGAAGGTCAAGGCCAAGGGACCCAAGCGCTAGACTAGCGCGCTCTCGCCCGCCCACGTAGGCTCCCGCTCGCGCGGGGGGTTCGCAGGTGCGGTCGTGGTTCCAACAGTGGACGGGAGGCCTTTCGGAGGGCCTCCCGCGTCCGTTCTGGGCCCTGCTGGCCGGCACCTTCGTGACGAAGGCCGGCAGCTTTGTGGTGCCCTTGCTGTTCGTGTACCTGAGCCAGGCCAGGGGACTTCCGCTCAGCACCGCCGGCCTGGTGGCGTCGCTGTACGGCGTAGGCTCGGTGGTGGGCGTCAGCCTGGGGGGCTCCCTCGCAGACCGACTCGGACGCAAGGTCACCATGCTCGGGTCGCTCGTGCTGGGTGCCGCGAGCATGCTCGCACTCGGCGCGGCGCATGGGGTCGCTCAGCTTGCTCCCGCCACGTTCTTGCTGGGTGTCACCGCGGACGCCTACAGGCCGGCAAGCCAAGCCGTGGTGGCCGACTTGGTCGCACCAGCTCACCGCATGAAGGCGTTCGGTCTGCAGTACTGGGCCATCAACTTAGGCTTCTCATTCGCGGCGCTCGTGGGCGGGTTCATGGCCACCCGAAGCTTCGGTTGGCTGTTCGTGGGGGATGCCCTCACCTCGCTCGTGCTGGCTGCGGTGATCGCCCTCGCTGTGCCGGAGACGCGCCCGGCGTCCACGGGGACCCCGCTGCCCGGCAGCTTGCTCACCCCGCTGGTCGATCCCCGCTACAGGCTGTTCTTGGTGCTGAACTTCTTGTTGGTGCTGGTGTTCTTCCAGCACCTCGCGGGCCTGCCCGAGGACATGCGTCGCAAGGGCCTGGGCACCGAGGTGTTCGGCGCCGTGGTGGCGAGCAACGGCCTGTGGATCGTGCTGCTGCAGCCGTGGGTCACCCGGCGGGTTGAGGGCGCGCCACGGCACCGTCTGCTGGCGATCGCGTCCCTGGCGACGGGGCTCGGGTTTGCCGCCACCCACTGGGCCAGCAGCCTGCCCACGTACTTGCTCACTGTGGCCCTCTGGACCTTCGGCGAGATCCTGTTCGCGCCCATCAACGCCACGATCGTCGCCGACCTCGCCCCTACCCACCTGCGAGGCCGCTACCAAGCAGCTTTCGGGCTCACATGGGCCCTAGCCGCTGCCATCGCCCCCACCTTGGGGCCGTTCGTGATTGAGCGGGCGGGGCTGGGGGTGCTGTGGGGAGCATGTGCAGTGGTCGGCGTGGGGGTGGCGGCGGTCCACCTCTCCCTCGGAGACGCACGCTTTCGGCCTGCGTAGCTACCCAGGAAAGCGGATGTCGACGCGATCCTGCCCCAGACGCAGCTCGAAGCGCTTTCGCCACGGCCAACTGGCGAAGAGGTGGGCGCGGCGACCATCGAACAGCATGCGCCCATCGGGCTCACACACCGCAACGAGCTCGGTGTGCAAGAACCCCATCTCCATGACGGCATCGAGCCACAGCAGGTTGCGGAACACGCTGTAGCCGTCGGCCCACACGCGGGGGAACACGCTCGGCCAGTGGGGCCATCGACCGTCGATGGCCAGGTCGTAGTGGGGCGGCACCACGTGCTCGCCGAAGCGCAGGCCCTCCACGGATGCAAGCTCCGGTCGACCGGGCCGAATCAGCACCAGCCGTGGCGCGACCGACCCGATGCTGCTGTCGGTCAGGGCTTCCTTGAGCGCCGTCTCCAAGCGGTCGCGCAAGTGGGCGATTCGCGACACCCAGCGCCCCACCTGCGCTTCGTCGGCCGCACACGCCTGCATCCGGCTCACATAAGCCGCGGGCGACTCCCCCTGGCGCACGACCACCCCGTCGGGCAGCGACGCGATCTGGATCACCAGCTCGGGCTCTCCCGCTGGCACGGCCGTGGACACGCGGGTGAGAACGACGTGACGCACCTCGTCTTCGTGGTGGCAGGCCGCCAGCTCGAGCTGGAAGAACGGACGGCCGAGGTAGCCGACCGTTGCGGCCTGCTTCAGCAGGTCGTCGACCTCGTCCACGGTGCCGCCCGTGACGTCCTGGTAGACCACCTCGTCATCGACCTTCACCCAGGCCAGGTCCCGCACACCTGCCTGCCAGAACACGCGACGCAGCGCGTCGAGCAAGTGGGCGCTCCCGAGCGACACCCGGTCGTGGCTCTTCGCATAGGACTGGTCGCCGCGGGCGGCACCGGGCCGCTCCGTGCTGGGAAGATCTGCTGTGATCACCGTCTCGAACATGCCGGCACCCCTCGTCGGCCGGCATTCTATGGCACGTCGGTGTCGGCGACCTCGTCCAACGAAGACAACCCCGAGAGGAGGTCGTAGTTCAGCCGCACCTGGGCGGTAGCAGGCGGCAGGAAGTCGATCATCAAGATCGAGTTTCGGACGGGATCGTAGCTGTAGGTGAAGCACTTGGTGAGGCCGCGAGCCTCGCACACGCCCTCGGCGGTCTCGCCCTCTTCGAGGCTGGCCTCATCCACGCCGTCTCGGCGCTCGTCGGCGGTGCGCACCCACACCTTCAGCGTTCCGTCGACCGGAATCTCGCTCAGGAAGTACTCCTGGCGCAACCCGGCGGCCTGGAGGCCCAGCGCCTCGAGCACAGGGTACCAATCGGTGGTGCAGATCGATGCGAAGATGCCGCCGATCTGATTGGTGGCGTCGATGTACTGGATGCCGGCTGCGGCATCGCCAGACCCATCGGACGACACGCAGCCGCGGGCTTTGGGACCCACGATCGACGAGAACGTGACGGCCGGACCTTCACCCCCAGGGCCTACGGGCTTGAGCTGGTACTTCACGTAGTCCACGAACTCGGACATGCTGAACTCGGACGACGGACTGGAGTCGGGCTCGTCGGACACGACGATGATGTGAAGGCCGGCGTTCTTGCGCAGGAAGCCTCGGTTGGCTTGCTGCACCGACGGCGTGATCGGCACCAGCGCGCGCCACGTGGCCAGGAGGCCCATCTCATCGCCCGACCCGCCGGCTCCCGCGCGCACCAGCTGACTGAACAGCAGGTCGGCGCGCGGCGCTTCTTCCGACACGAACGGGTAGCCCGCCACCGAGATCAGCTTGCCGCAGTCGGGGTCGAGACCCGTGCTCTGCCCGCTGCCGTCATCGAGCGTGCCGCAGTCGGTGGTGATGGCGCCGATGTGCCAGTCGAGGCCCGAGTTCATGAAGAACTGAGTGAACGCGTCGAAGTTGACCGCGACCTTCTCCTGCTCTTGGGACATCGAGCCCGAGTTGTCGATCACCCAGAGCACGTCGACCATCGGCTGGGTGCGCTGCACCACCAGATCGGTCTTGCTGGGTGTGCTCAGATCGGGCGACTCGGCCGCCCCGTTGTAGTCCGGGATGCTGGAGAGATTGAACTCCTGACACGCCGCCAACCCGAGCAGAACGAGCAAGCTGGCGCGCATCAACCCTCCCAACCAAGAGAACCCATCGGACCCGGTGAGATACCAGACGCCGACACGGGGTGTCAACCCGCGCACGAGGGCAAGCGGATCGCCTCCGAGATCGGCTACACGACCCCTCTACCCTCGGGAGTGGCGGATGGCGGGTCGTCTGGAAGGCAAGGTCGCGCTCGTGACGGGCGGCACACGCGGCATCGGCTACGCGATCGCGGAGGCGTTCGCGCGCGAAGGCGCCACCACCATCGTGGCGTCCCGCAAGCCCGATGCGGTGGCCGCGGCAGTCGCGGCCCTGCGCGAAGCCACAGGGGGCGTCGTGCATGGCGTTCCGCTCCACGTCGGAGAGATCGCCGCACTCGGGGAGGCCATCGAGGCGCTCACCCAGGCCCACGGCCTCATCGACGTGCTGGTCAACAACGCCGCCACCAACCCGTTCTTCGGCACGATGATCGACACGCCGGCCTCCGCCTTTCGCAAGACCTTCGAGGTCAACGTGGAAGGCAGCTACACGCTGGCCTGTGAGGTGGCGAAGCGACTGCTCGCCGCCGACCGGCCCGGCAGCCTCATTCAGCTGTCGTCGATCCTGGGGCAGCGCTCGGCGCCGATGCAGGGCGTCTACGGCATGACGAAGGCGGCGCTGATCTCGATGTCGCAGACGCTCGCCGTCGAGCTCGGACCCGCAGGCATCCGCGTCAACTGCATCGCGCCCGGCCTCGTGGAGACCAAGTTCGCGTCCGTGCTCGTGGAGACGCCCGAGCTGCGGACGATGTTCGAGGCCCACACCGCGGTGGGGCACATCGCGCAGCCCCATCACATCGCCGGCGCCGCCGTGTTCCTGGCGTCGGACGAGAGCGCCTACGTCACGGGCGCGGTGCTGCCGGTCGACGGCGGCTACCTCGTGCGGTGAGCCGCTCCCTGCCCCTGCTGGTGTGGCTGATGCTCACAGCCTGCGGCACGCCCGCGCCCGACGACGCGGTGCCTCCGGACGACACCGAGGTCGACACCGACCCTCCCGGGACCGACGAGACCGACCACTCCGACCCGCCCGAGACCGACGACTCCGAGACCGACGACTCCGACTCGGATGAGCCCGATCCCCCCGAGACCGACGACACGCAGCCTCCCGTCGACCTCGACAGCGATGGGTTCACTGTCGGTGACGACTGCAACGACGCGGATGGTGCCGTGTTCCCCGGTGCCACCGAGGTCTGCAACAACGCCGACGACGACTGCAACGGACGCATCGACGACGTCATGAACCCACCGCAGTGGCACCTCGATCGTGATGGGGACGGCTACGGCGACCCGAGGGCTACGTGGGCAGCGTGCTCGGTGCCTCCCTTCTTCGTGCCGGCTTCCGGGCCCGCCGACTGCGACGACCTCGACCCCTCCGTGTCGCCCATTGGGATCGAGATCCCGGGCGACGGCGTGGACGGCAACTGCGATGGTGTCGAAGACTGCTGGGCCGACCTCGACCTCGACGGCTTTGGTGCGGGGGAGCCCTCCCCTGGCAGTGGCCTGGGCTGCACCGGTCCGTTTGAGGCCCCGAACGACGTCGACTGCGACGACGGCGACCTGTTTGTTTACCCGCGTGCGCCCGAGCGCTGCGGTGACGTCGATCGTGACTGTGACAGCGTGATCGGCTCGCTGGACGCCGACGCGCAGGACCCCGAGACCTGGTACCGCGACGCCGATGGCGATGGGTTCGGCAACGACGGCCTCACCACCACCGCCTGCTTCCTGCCCCCCGAGGGCTACGTGGCCGACGGCTCCGACTGCGACGACACGCTGGAAGACAGGCGTCCCGGCGCGATCGAGACGTGCAACGGCGTCGACGACGACTGCGACGGGTTTGCCGACGACAACGACCCGGACCTCGCCTCACCTCCCCGGTGGTACCACGACGGTGACCGTGACACCTTTGGCGACGGCGCCCGCAGCCTGGAGCGGTGCGCCCGCATCGCGCCCTTCGACGCCGAGAACGGCCTCGACTGCAACGACAACCTCCCGAGCGTACGGCCGGGCGGCACGGAGCAGCCTGGCAACAGCCTGGACGAAGACTGCGACGGCCGGTTGGGCTGCTTCGTCGATGCCGATGGAGACGGTGCGGCCGGCTACACCACCTCGCAGGCCGAGGTTCCGTCGTGCAACACCGCTGGGTACGGCGCTTCGGCAGGCGACTGCGACGACGACCATCCCGAGATCCAGCAGTTCACATACTGGGCCGACAGCGATCGAGACGGCTGGGGCAACGCCAACCAGGCCCTCGCGAGCTGCCAGCCGCCTGCTTTCTTCACCACCCGGCCGGGCGACTGCGACGACACCCGCCCCACCACCAACCCCGACGCCCCTGAGCTCCCGGGCACCGAGCGTGACGAGGACTGCGACGGGCAGGAGCTGTGCTTCGACGATGCCGACGGCGACAGGGCCGGCTCCGCGGCCACCGTGCTCTCCCCCGACCTCTTCTGCGTCAGCCCCGGCGAAGCGAAGCTCAACAACGACTGCGACGATGCCGACCCCGACATCCACCCTGCCGCGATCGAGGCCATCGGCGATGGCGTCGACAGCAACTGCGACGGGCGCGAGCTGTGCTTTCGTGATGACGACCAAGACGGCTACGGCGCGCGCACGTTTGTGGCGGTGAACGGGTTGTCCTGTGCGCTGCTCGGCGTCTCTGCCGAGACCGGCGACTGCGACGACGGCAACCCCGACACGAGCCCTGGCGCGCCCGAGACCTGTGCGGCGGGTGACGAGAACTGCAACGGCCTCGACGGAGACGGCGACCCTTCACTCGCCGACGCACCGGCGTGGTTCCGGGATGGCGACGCCGACGGCTTTGGCGACGTCCTCACGTCGACGCTGGCGTGCTCAGAGCCCGAGGGGTTCGTGCCCGAAGCAGGTGACTGCGACGACGCGCTGGAGGAGTGGGGCGCGATCTGCCCGTGGCGCGATGTCGCAGCCGGGGACGACCTCACCTGCGGGCGACGGACGAACGACGAGGTGGTCTGCGTGGGCACCGTCCTCGGCGCCGTCCCCGCTGTGGCGCAGCGACTGGCCGTCTCCGGCACCGGTGGATGCGCGCTGGTCGACGGCAACGTCGTGTGCTGGGGGAGCCCGGCCGACCCCCGCTTGCCCGCCCCGGCCGGTGTGTTCGTCGATGTGGTCGCAAGCGCGGCCGCAGCCTGTGCGATCGACGCTCTCGGCGAGATCACGTGCTGGGGGGACGACGTCCACGGGGTCGTGTCGGACCGTCCCGTGGACGACGGTTGGTCGCAGGTCGAGATGGGTCCAACCTCCGCGTGCGCGGTGCGTGGTGACGGCAGCCTGACCTGCTGGGGGGACGACGCCTGCGAAGTGACCGGACCCGTGGAGCGCGTCGTGGCCCTCCCAGAGGGCACCTGCACCCTGTGGGACGGGGCGCTGACCTGCACAGCATGCGACGGCCCCATCGACCTTCCGACCGAGCCGCTGCTTCGGTTCTCCGACCTCGACAGCGACGAAGGCGGCGTCTGCGTGATCACCGTCTCAGGGGACGCCACGTGTGCCGGCGGTAGCGACCTCCCGGACGCGCTGGGCTCGGACCTGGTGCAGGTCGACGTGGGCACGGTGCACGCGTGTGGGGTCAGCGAGCGTGGCCACGTGCAGTGCTGGGGCAACCCTCCCGCACGGCTGCCGTGAGGCCTATCGGAGGGGCAGCGCGCGGAGCTGCTCGGCGAGGGTGAGGAGAGCCGCCTCGCGGGGGTGGTTGCGCCGCCACACGAGGCGGAAGGTGTCGGACCGCACGGGGTGATGGGGTAGCAGGGCGATCAGACGCCCCGCGTCCAGGTCCGCTTGAATGAAGTAGCGTGGCAACACCGCCACCCCGGCGCCTTCCAGCAGGCGGTGGCGGATGCCAGAGAGGCTCCCCAGGAACCTGTAGCCTGCGAAGGGCCACGGCTGCGCGCGGGGCTCGGCATCGAGAAGGTAACGAAACAGGGGCAGGTCGGGACCGAGGTCGAGCAGCAGCCGATCCCGCGCCGACTCGGGCCCGTCGAAGCCGTCGTCCGGCCCGACGAGCACGTAGGTCTCTTCGTGGAGGGCAGCGTACTCGACCTTGGCAGCCGTCAACCGCGCGCTCGACACCACCGCGTCCAGATCCCCGCGCTCCAGCCGAACCAACAAGTCGGGGCCGTCCGACATCACGAGGTGCAGGGTGCGCTCAGGCTGCAGCTGCTCGAGCGCCGAGACCGCAGGCACCAGCCACGACACGCCCAGCTCGTAGCGGGTGCCGACCGTCAGCTCGTAGGGCAGCGACGCGCCTGCATCCCGCACCACCTGGGGAAGCCGCGCAGCGTGATCGAGCAGCGCCTGCGCCTCGGGCAGCAGCCGACGCCCCGCATCCGTGAGATCCACCCGGCGGGTGGTGCGCGCGAACAACGGCACCGCGAGCTCCTCCTCCAGCGCACGAATTCGCTCGCTGAACGCTGCCGGCGACAGGGCGACGCGTGCGGCAGCCACACGAAAGGCGCGGGTCTGGGCCGCGGCGACAAAGCACGCCAACGAGGTGAGGTCCATTGTTCGGCTCCACCGATGAATAGTGTTCGTACCTTTCCGACACAGCGCGGGCCAGCGCGCGGCTAGACTCCGATCTCTGGAGGCCACCATGAACGCCACCGACCGCTCGCACTTCCGCCGCCAAGCCCTGTTCGCCGCGCGCTCCGTCACCCTCGCGCTGGCGCTGGGGGCCTGCGAGTCGTCCCGCACGCTGCACCCGAACGACAAGGGAGACACCGGCACCGACACGCAGGACTCCGACGTCCTCGCGTCCACGGACGAGACCGACGGCGCCGAGGAGTCCGACGAGACCGACGCTGTCACGGACACGGTCGAGACCGACGACACGACCTCTGCGGAAGAGACCGACGACACGGTGCCGCTCGCGGAGCCCGACTGCGCGACGGACGGGCTCGACATGGTCGCGTGCTGCGATGCGCGCCACGCGTGGTGCGGCGAGGGATTCGCGGCCGACTCCGAGGCCTACAACGACTGCGTGTTCGGGCCGGGCTTCGACGGCTCCACCGGATGCATCCCCTGGGGTCCGCCGGTTCCGCCGCGCGCGCGAGCGATCGCGTGATCCAGGCCTACGCCGAAGACGGCACGGGCCGCCCCATCCTGGACCTGCGCAGCGAAGCGAAGGCCCACCGTCCCAACCTCGCCGGGCTGCCTACGCTGACCGAAGAGGAGCGGCTGCTCGCGGCACGCACCTGGCGCGGGCGCATGGTCAACGAGCACATGAGCGCGCAGGTGTTCGCAGGCTTGGTGCCGCAGCTCATGCGCGCCGCCGTGCCGCCCACGGTGCAGGCCGAGGTGCCCACCATGATCGCGGATGAGTACCGGCACGCCCGTCAGTGTGCCGGCGTGGTCCTGGCCCTCGGAGAGGCACCGATCGCCGTGCTCCCCGCCGTGGAGCCGCTCCCCACCCACGACGATGTCGGCCCGCTAGAGGCTGCGCTGCGCAACGTGATCTCGATCGGCTGCATGTCGGAGACGGTTGCAGTGGCGCTCATCCGAGCGGAGCACGCCGAGCTCGAAGGGAGCCCCCTGGCCGACGTGCTCGGCACCATCTTGGCCGACGAGGTGCAGCACGCACGCTTTGGGTGGCGTCTGCTCGGCCTCGTGGCGTCTCGGCTCGACGCGGACGCACGGATCCGCCTGTCGGCGTGGCTTGAGGTCGCGTTCGAGCACCAGATCCGGTGGGAGCTGCCCAAGCTGCCGGTGCTGGGCCTGGTGGGACAGCAGGTCGGCGCGGCCGGCGTGTGCGACGGCCTGGAAGCCCGTGCCCTGTTCTTCGACACCTTCGACGCCGTGATCGTACCTCAGCTCGACGCCGCGGGCCTGGACGCCACCCCGGCGTGGGAGCGAGCCAAGGCCGCTACGGCGTCGGCTCCTCTTCAATGACCTGACCGACCACGTCGGTCCCGAAGGGCTCGAACACGCCGTTCACCAAACGAAAGCGCGTCTGACGCACGTCGATCAGGCCGGAGGCACCTCCTGCGGTGCTCCACAGCGTCGCGTACTCGCCCACCTCGTCGAACGCGAGGTCGCCACCCGAGAAGGTCTGGTCGTCGCCGCCGAACGCATAGTGCAGGGCCTCGACAAAGCGCACGCCCTCCTCGGAGACCGTCCAGCTCGCGAGCACCACGTCACGCGCGCTGTGGGTGGGGGTCTCGATCTCCTGGACAACCCGCAACAGCGGCACCCCGGCCACCTCAGCTGGCACTCGGTCGACACGCAGCGACACCGGCTCCCGGACGCCACCCAACGACTCCACCACGAGATCCTGCCACCCTGCGTCGCCTGCTGCGCGCACCGACACCCGCAGCGCCGTGCTGCCGAGTTCGGAGACCACCAGCCGCTCGGGCGGCCCCTCACCGTCGACGTTCACCCAGCCGCACAGACGGGCCACCGAGCCTCCGAACAGCCAGACGCGGGCACGCTTGTCGTCCACCTGGAGCCACGGCGCTGTGATGCCGTCCACCGTTGCCATCGGGCCCACACTCAGCACCCGCACCTGATCGCCGCGCAGCAGACGCGCGCGCACGTCGCCATCCGCCGAGGCCTTGCCGCGCAGCTTCACGACCTCGGCCGCCACACACACATCGGTGCCCACAAGCCGCTCAGGCTGCAGCGGGCCGAGCAGCGCGGACGCGATCAGCAAGGACGACATGAGGCCCCCTCACTCGCTGCGTGGACCGATCCACGCCGACGACGCAACGCCCAGAACATCCAAGGCAGCCCCACGCCCGCTCCGGCACCGGCAGCCGACGAACAAGCGCAGCCGGACGCCTCGTCCGTGTCCGGGTCGTCGGTGTCGTCGGGGATGGGCTGCTCAGTGCGATCTCCCAGCGGACACGTGGCAGGGTCGGACTCCACCCATCCGGACTCCCCACCGAAGTGGAACCAGTCGAGCGAGCACGAGCCGCCGACGTCGTCACACGCTTCAGCAGGCGGCCCGAGCTGGTCGAGCGAGAACACGGGCGTGAGCGCGAGGGTGTTGGGATCGTCGACCACGTAGGTGGCTTCGAGGGTGCAGACGTAGGGCACGCCCGCCAGCTCACGCAGACAGGTCCAGTTCACCTCGTTCTCGGTGGCCACCCAGGCCTCCGCTTCCTCCAGGTACAGCACGCCATCCACGACGGCGGCTGCGCCATCACCCCACGTGACGGGGCCGTGAATGGTGTCGGCGGGCCCCAGCAAGACCCGCGCACCCGCTTCGCCCGCTCCCCACAGCCAGCGACCATCCAGCCGGGTGGCGTGCAGCACGAAGTCACCGTCGGTGAGGGTGCGCAGCGCGAGGCGCTGGAGGTCGTCGGCCTCGGGCAGCTCCAGCGAAGCTTCCAGCGCACCCTCCCGAAAGGCGCGCAGCTGCGGCGTCGGCAAGGCGCCCGACAGCCACACGGTGTCGCCCACCAGCAGCATCTCGTCGGGGAAGAAGTCCTCCCAGCGCCCCACCTCCACCGCGGTGTCCTCCACACGCCACAGCGCCCCGGCACCACCCTGAAAGTCACGCGTGAGCAGCCAGCCGGTGGTGCCATCATGCGCCACGCTCACGGGGGTGTCGGCCACCGGGATGTCGATCTCTTGGGCGTTGCAGCCTCCGTCGTCGGTTCGGTACACCCGGGCCGTGCCGGCGAGCAGCAGGCGCTTCCCGTCCGATGACGAAGCCACCAGCGCACGCTCGGAGTCGCCCCAGCGCGCCGGACACCCAAAGTCGTAGGTGGCACCGTTCCACGCTGCTACGCCCACGTTCGTGCGCACGGCCTGCGGCGCGAGCGCCTCAGACCCGCACGTGGCGTCTTCGCTCCACGCGAGCACCTCGAGGCCGGCCGCGGCCGGCCCATGCGCGAGCGCCGTGGCGAGCATCCACGCGATCACAGGAATCCCGGCGGCACGAGCACGTGCGCGTACATCAGGCACATCTCATCGAGGCTTCCATCCCCCCAGCCCACATCGCGCGGCTCTTGCTGCACACCGTTGACGACAGGCTGGTTGGCCTGGGAGTTGTCGTAGGTACACGTGAGCTTCAGGCGATCACTCGCCCCCACCACGATCGGCTGGTCGGAGGGGAAGAAGTAGGACTGCTGCCAGTTGAAGTCCCACTTCGGCACGTCCACCACGCAGGACTTTCCACCCACTTCCCGAACGAGATCGAGCCTGATGGAAGTTCCCAGCTGGTGCATGTGCGGCAGCACACCGATCGCTGTGACGTCGAACGGCAGAAAGTCGAACGAGAAGTCATCCTTCTCGACCACGTTGGCCTTCCCGGCCGGGATGCGAATGCCGCTGTTGGCCAACGGCACCGAGTAGAGCTGCCATGTGGGTGCCTCAGGCTGTGTCCAGAGCAGCACGCTCGTGCGATCCTCGGGCGCCTCACCTGTGAGGTTCAGCACGTTGTAGTGCACCTGGATCACGAGTCGACTGCCGGCCGCGATGCGCCGTGCCACGCCCTCGTCGTAGACCTCGGGGAGCTGGCCGGGTGCCCATCCTGCCACAGTGTCGGCGTCCCATGTGCCGGGGCTGCCGAAGCAGCTGTAGCCAGGCCCCTCGTCGGCGGCGTCCCACGCCACCACGTCGGCCGCGTACTCCGCATCGAGACGGTAGAGGATCACGTGGTGCACGATCGGAGCCTGATCGGGCAACACCGTGATGGCGCGCACCCAGGCGTCGGTCTCAAAGGTGTGGTCGACCACAAAGCACCGGTAGTCATCGGGCGTGCTGACATCGGCGCGGTAGCCGACCTCCGGCCGAAGGGTCAGGTCGGGCGCTTCCAGATCAGGGCGCTCGCGGGCCGCACTGGCTGAGACGCGTGGCACGAAGTCGGTGGGGTCTCCTTCGGCAAAGCCTGCCTTCGCCCAGTCTTCGACCATCCCCTTGTCGGCCGGGTCGAGGCGGCGGGCGTCGGCGATGGGGTGGCAGTCATCTTCCGGCATCCAAGGCGGCATCCGGCCTTCCGACACCGCCGCCACAGCCGCAGGCGCCCAGTCGGGAGGGCCATCGACCCACGCTGCTGGATCGAAGTCCATCACGAAGGGACCGATGCCGCCTTCGGTGTGGCACGATCCGCAGGACTCCTCGAAGATGGGCCGAACGTCCCGATGGTAGTTCACGTCCGGCGTGTCGCTGACCGCGCATCCGCCGAGCAGCCCCGCCATCACCACCCGCCGATCGAGCATCTCGCCTCCCGATGTCCGCCGAGAGTGTAGCCCGGCACGGCGCGATCGGAACGAAGTGGGAGGTCGGGCTCCGGGCTTCCTCGCGGTGGAAGCCTGCCAGCGTGAGGATCGCGGCACACCTTGGAGGTCCCGTGCGCACCCTACCGTTCCTGCTCCTGTCCGCTTGCCTCGTCCCTTCTTCTTGGCTCGAGTCGATCGAGCTCGCCGCATCGATCCACGAGGAGACCGATCCTCGCTCGGTGGATCCCAACGATGCGCCTGCCTTGGGCCACCCGAACCCGGTGGTCAGCCTGCCCGTGGAGGGGGATCCGACCGACACGGCCGAGCCCACCACCCCCGATGAGCCGGCTGCACCCGTCGATGCCGATGGCGACGGCGCGCTGTCCGACGTCGACTGCGACGACGACGACGGGGAGGTGTTCCCCGGAGCGTTGGAGCTGTGCGGCAACGGCCGCGACGACGACTGCGATCCCACGCCCTACACCTGCGGCCTGGGCCCCGACATCACCGACGCGCAAGCCTCCTGGCATGTGCTCGGAAACCACGCCTACGCTGCGCTGGGCACACGCTTGCTCGGTGGTGAAGACCTCTCCGGCGATGGGCGCCCCGATCTCGTCGCAACGGGGGGTTGCCCTGCCGCGCCCAACGGCGACTCCACCTGCGGGGGGCTGATCTACGCGCTCAACCTCGCGGTTCGATCGAAGGGCTTCTCGGACGCCGAGTCCATCCACCACACCCGGATCGTCCGAGGCACCGAGCCGAGCCCCGAGCCCGCGCTCGCGTTCGGACGCGGCGCGGGGGGCGTGACCCTGCACGTCGCCGACCCGTGGGCCGCGTGGGGCGAAGGGGGCGTCATCCACACGTTGGTGGCACCGCTCTGGTCGGGGTCTCGCCCGCTCGCCGAGATGGGCGCCTGGGTGCAGAGTGGCGAGCAGGATGCTCCACTGGCCCCGGCCGTGGCCATCCTGCCCGGCGCAACAGGCAACACCGTGCTCGCTATCTCGACCCACCCGGCCACTGGCTACCGACAGCTGGTCTGGGGCCTGCCTGCGGCCTCGAGGACGAGCGGCTGGTCCCTCTCCGACATCTGGGACGGCACCGAGATCGTGGCGGGCGGCCAACAGCCTTCATCCGACGAGGTCGTCGACGTAGCGGCCGGCTGGGATGTGGTGGGCAGCCCCGACCCGGACTTCGCGATCGCCGCCCTCGACGAGCAAGGCGGCGGAGCCTTCTATGCCTGGGCCTCCCTCCCGAGCGGCGGCACCCTCGACCTCGCCGACGCGTCGATCCGGGCGACCTGGACCCTCGCACCGGGCACGCACGACGGCATCTTCCGGGTGCACCTCGTGCCGGATGTCACGGGTGATGGGCGTTCCGACCTGGTGGTCGCTGCGCCGTGCATCAGCTCCTTCTGCACGGAAGGGGGATCCGTCTGGGTGGTCCCTGGCGGCCAGCAGTTCGTGGGCCAGCAGGCGGACCTCGCAACGGTGGGCAGCTCACGTCCCGGCCTGCATCTCGCTGGCTCGGTCGCACGAGCCGCACTGGGTTCCGCCGTGGGCACGGCCGACCTCAACGGCGATGGCCAGCCCGACCTTGTCCTCGGCGCTCCCGGCGAGATGGGGTTCACCGGCTCGGTCTACGTGCTCTACGGGCCGCTCCCCACCGGCGACTACACCACCAGCGACGTCGGGCACGACCTCGTCGGTAGCCATGTCAGCGGCAGCGAGATGTCGGCGCGCTTCGGTGCTTCGCTGCACGGAGCCGGCGACCTCGACGGCGACGGCGTGGACGAGATCGCCGTGGCGGCACCCCGCGCGCAAGGCCCGACAGGCGCCTACGCCACCGGGCGCATCTTCGTGCTGGCCGGCGGTGCCGAGTAACGACGGCGGCCTGCAGCGAGCAGGCCCGCGAGGGCCATGCCCCATCCCCCCGGCGAGGTCTGTGCACACGCGCAGGCCTCGCCTCCTTCGAGGTCGGCGAGCGTGCGACCATCGGGACAGCTCGCGGGGTCAAGCTGGGTGACCTCGCCCGCGTCGAGCACCTCTGCGAAGTCAGCCGCGCACGTGGCTTCCCCACACCCATCGGCGGGCTCGGCGAGCTGCACCGGCGCAAACACCTCACTGGTGGTGGGCACGGCCTCGCTGTCGAAGTCCGTGACGGCGAGCAGGGCGCGCGGCGTGCAAGCAAACACGCGGTCGCCCACCGTCTGCAGGCAGGTCCACGGCACCTGCACCTTCGACTTCGCCCACTGCCGAGAGAGCTGCGATGAGGTGTGGATCACCCCGTCGAAGACCGCCACCCAGGTGTTGTCGAACTTGGCCGGCCCTTGCACGAAGCGCGGCTTGGCCGCGTCGGCAAAGGTGTCGGTGAACAACGGAACCGTGGAGGCCGAACCTTCCACGATCTGGGCGTGCCAAGTCCACGCCTGGGTGCCGCGGGCCACCACGAACCACGCCTCATCTCGGTCCGCCGCCCGCGGCCGCAGGTCCGTGATGTCGAGAATGTCCTCTGGAAGTGGCTCGAGATCCGTGCCCGCACCATCCAGCCCGCCCTGCACAGTGAGCCGGCGCACGCGCGCGCCCGGGCGAATCTCGTCGTCTTCGCTGTTGTAGCGCTGGATGGACGTGACCCAGAGCACGCCGGCATCGCCAGGCAGCATCGCGTGGGGCTCAAAACCATCCGTCCACCGGTGCAGCTCTCCGAAGGCCGCGCCATCCCAGTAGAACAAGCCACCGCCCAGGTCCTCGCCCTCGACCGCCGCCAGCACGAACAGCTGGTTGCGCCACAGCGTCACGTCCACCGGCAGGAGGCCTTCGGGCAGGCTCAGCTCCTCCGAGCTGCAGCCTGCCGTCTTCGAGAGGAACACCTGCGTGTCCGTGATCGCCATCATCAGCTCGCCATCGGGCGTGGTGGCCACCTTCGGGGCCAGCTCCCCCTCCCACACGCTCGGGCACACCCACGCGTAGGAGCCGTCGCCGCGGTGGGTGAGCACGCCAGCGCTCGACCGCAGGGTGCGGGGCACGTGGGTCTCGGGCACGTCGGTGCACGGGCTCACCTCATCGAGGCCGACCACCTCGGTCACCACTGGAAACGGCGGGGGCGTGTCCAAGGCCAGGGCCACGAATCCCACGAGCCACAACGCCACCATGAACGACCTCCCTCACCGGGGCCCTATCGCACCCTTAGGCTTGACGCGTCGGGGCGCGCTGGGCGATAGGGCGGTGTGCTCAACGAGGCTCTCATGCGCTCAGCGATTGCAGCCCCGATCTTGGCCGCCACGCTGTTGCTCGGCGGGTGCACCGCCATCCTGTCTACGGTGCGGGTGGTGGAAGCCCAGCGCGCGGTGCGCACGGCCCGCGAGAAGGATGCCGCTACGAAGGCACCCTACGAGTACACGATGGCCATCGAGCACCTCGACAAGGCCATCGAGGAGTCCGCCGACGCGCAACATCGGCGGGCCGTGCAGCTAGCGAAGGCCAGCCGTGGGTGGGCCCAGGCCGCCGTCATCCAGATCGAAGGCAGCGGTGCGGGCCGCACCATCTCCAACCCCGAAGAAGACCTGCAGGACGTGTCCGTGCAGCCCGTCGATCGGTCGGCCCCGCCCCCGCCCCCGCCCCCGCCTCCTCGGGAGACCGACGACATCGACGACTTCCTCGACGAGGAGGTCGAAGAAGACGACGCCACCTGGGAGTCCACGCCGTGAAGCCCGCGTCCTGGCTGGTGATTGCTGCGCTCGCTGGGTGCGCGTCTGTGCGTCAGATCCGCGCCGACCTCGCCGAGGCCGACCGCCTCGTCGTCGACACGCGCAAGCTCCACGGCGATGCGTGCGCGCCCAAAGACTTCGCGGTGGCCGAAGCCGAAGCCAGCTTCGCGCGCATCGAGCTGGAAGAAGGCGATGGCCTTCGGGCCGCCCAGCATGCCAGCGCCGCGGTCGCGTACGCACGCACCGCCTGGACCGCTACAGAGTCCTGCGGACAGGTCGACTCCGACGGCGACGGCGTTCCCGACGTGGTGGACCAGTGCCCCGACCAGGCCGAAGACATTGACGGAGAAGCCGACGACGACGGCTGTCGCGACATCGACCCGTACGCAGACTCCGACAAGGACCGCATCCGCAACATCGACGACGACTGCCCGGACGACCCCGAGGACTTCGACGGCCACAACGACAGTGACGGCTGCCCCGAGACCTCCGAGGACACCGATGGTGACTCGGTGATCGATGCACTCGACCAGTGCCCCGATCAGGCTGAAGACGTCGACAGCTTCCAGGATCTGGATGGCTGCCCCGACGACGACAACGACCGCGACGGACTGCCCGACCACCGCGACAAGTGCCCGAGCACGGCCGAAGATCTCGACGACTGGCTCGATGACGACGGCTGCCCCGAGGACGACAACGACAGTGACGGCGTGCGCGACGCGGACGACGCCTGCCCCAACGGCCCCGGCGCCATGGAGAACCGAGGCTGCCCGGCTGCCGACCGAGACCGAGACGGCGTCGGCGACCTCGCCGACGTCTGCCCTGGCGAAGCTGAGACCGTCAACGGCTGGCTCGACATGGACGGCTGTCCCGACAGCGCGTCCACGCTGATCAAGGTCACACCCACCCGCATCGAGCTCCTGCGTCCGGTCGCGTTTGTGGAGTCGTCTGCCGAGCTCGACCCTGCCACGCTCCCCACCTTGGACGACGTCGCGCGGGCACTCCGCGAGCTGGGGGCCACACGCGTGCGCATCGAGGGCCACACGGATGCCCAAGGTGATGAGGGCGCCAACCTCGTGCTGTCCCGTCGCCGCGCTGAGATCGTGTTCGACTACCTGGTTGGGAAGGGCGTTCCGGCCGAGCGCATGGACGTGGCGGGCTTCGGCGGCACCCAGCCGATCGACACCAACCGCACCGAGTCGGGCCGTGTCGCGAACCGCCGCATCGAGTTCTTCCTGGTGCGGTGACCGCTACGGGGTTGGCGGCGCGAGCTTAGGCGGCCGCGGTATCGTCAGCCTCGCCGCACGCCTCCCATCCACCGTGAGCACCGACGCATCGAACACGACCGAGCCCGAAGGTGCCGGCGTGGGAGCCAGGGCGGCGCGGTAGATCACCACGTCGTCGGGGAAGCGCGTGTCGACCTGGGCCACCGCCTGCACGGACCCTCCAGGCTCAGCTAGCTGAGGCCACTGAAGCGGCGCGCCGGCCGGCAGGGTGCGCACGCCCAACACGAACGGTGCAGGCGCGTGCGGGCGCCAGGTCGACATGCGCACATCGCCAGCGGTGGTCCACACGATCGCCACCAGCGCCCCGTCGGCGTCGGGCAGCAGGGCCACGCCCGCGGCCACCCCATCGGGCACTCCGCCTGCGACGCGCCAGACACCGCCTACGCTGTCGCTGGTCCACCACAGGCCGGCCCCACACGCGGTGACCGCCACCGCCTCGCCCTGCGGCGTGGTCGACACGGCCGAAGGGGCATCCGGTGGGCATCGCTCGCTCAGCGACGCGGGACGCTCGACCGCCGCTGCCGTGGGGGTCGGCGCCGGGCTCGACATCACAGCCACCGAGACCTCCACCCGTCCCATCAGCGCGGCCACGGGTTCCTCCGCCAGCGCCAGCGCCAGCCACCACACCATGCTCATGTCGGCGATCTCCACCGCGGCGCGGCCCGCGTGCCCACTCCCGCTGGACCTGAGCCCAGCACGGCCTCGAGGTCCGGAAGCCCCGTCTCGCCCTTACCCCAGCGCGCTGAGCGCACCACGGCCTCCTCACGTCCCACGAGCAGCCGCTGGAGGTTGGGCACATGGCGCACGGCGACGCCGAGCGCGAGCAAGATGCCGACCGGCAGCGCCTCCGGCTGATGCCACGCCATCCCCGCCACCAGCACGATCGTCGCACCCAAGCTGGCCACCGACGAGCGACGCGACACGGCCAGCAGCACCAACCACCCGCCCAGCGCGAGACCGGTCGGCACAGGCGCGATGGCGAGCATTCCTCCCGCGCCCGTCGCCACGCCCTTGCCGCCGAAGAAGCCCAGGTAGACCGGGTAGCAGTGGCCGAGAAACGCCGTGAGCGCCACGAGCCCCATCCAGGCGGTGCCCGCTTCGGGCCACGTCCACCCCGCCACCGTGACCGGCACCAGCCCCTTCGCTACGTCGTAGGCCATCGCCGTGGACCCCAGACGCCAGCCGTACAACCGACCCACGTTGGTGGCGCCGAGGTTCCCGCTGCCGGCGAGCCGAAGGTCGGGACCATCGGCCAGCGCGGTGGTGAGCGCCAACCCTACCGGCACCGCAGCGAGCAGGTAGGTCAGCAGCAGAAAGGCGGCGGCAGCAATCACCCCACCACCCTATCCTACGACGCCAGCGTTCCGACACCCGCACCGGATCGTTACACCGGGCCGAGGTCCCCGGGCTAGATTCCGAGCTCGCCGGAGGCCTGATGCGGTGGTTCCTGCTCGTGGTCACTGTGTGGAGCGCCGGCTGCGACTCTCGCCTGCCCCCCGATGACGACATCGACGAGACCGACGCCCCGACCACCGACGACACCGACCCGGCGGACACCACCGACGACACGGACGACACCGACGAAGCGGCCGACACGGCAGCGCCCCCCGACCGCGACCCGGTGATCCAGACCTGCCTGCCGCTACCCGAACCCCCTTCGGGGGTGTGTGAAGTCACCGCCGGCACGGGTGCGGGACTCTGGTTGCGCGGCGTCGTGCTGGCCCCCGACCGCGTGCTCGAGGGAGGCAGCGTCTTCATCGACGGCGACGGGCTCATCACGTGCGTGGACTGCGACTGCTCCGACGCGGAAGGCGCCAACACGGCTACCGTCGTCACGTGCCCGGAAGGCGTGATCAGCCCGGGCCTCATCAACCCCCACGAGCACACCACGTTCAGCGAGGCCTACCCGTTCCCTCCATCCGCCACCCGGTACGAACACCGCCACGGCTGGCGCAAGGTCCTCTCCACGCCTTCGAACCCCCACGGCACGGGCACCACGCAGGCCGGCAATCGCATGGTGGAGCTGCGCCACATGATGGCGGGCACCACCACGATGGTGGGCTCAGGCTACGCGCGCGGCATGGTGCGCAACCCTGATGGCAACGATCTCCTCGGCCCCGGCATGCCAAGGGTCGACAACAGCACGTTCCCGCTGGGGGACAGCGGCCGCACGTTCAAGGCCGACTGTGGGTGGAGCTACGACAACAGTGAGAGCGAGATCGCGGAGATGGACTTCTACCTGCCGCATGTTGCCGAGGGCATCGACAACTACGCGGCCGAAGAGTTTCGCTGCCATTCTCGTTCGGCGGATGGCGGCATCGACGCCGTAGAGCCCAACGTCGCCCACATCCACGGCATGGGCCTGCAGGCCAGCGACTACTACCAGATGGCGGCTGCCGACACGAAGCTCGTCTGGTCGCCCCGCTCCAACGTGAGCCTGTATGGCCACACGGCCAACGTGCGGCTGATGCACACACTCGGTGGCACGATCGCGCTCGGCACCGACTGGTCGTACACCGGCTCTGCCACCCTGCTGCGTGAGCTGCGCTGCGCCGATGAGCTGAACCAGCGCCACTACAACCGCTACTTCACGGATGCCGATCTGTGGAAGATGGTCACGGTGAACGCGGCCGCTTCCATCGGCGCGCCCAACGCCGTCGGGAGCCTCAAGGCAGGCGCCCTCGGCGACATCGCGATCTTTGACGGTCGGGAGGCACGAGCCCACGCCGCCGTCGTTCGCGCCGACAGCCAGGACGTGTGGATGGTGCTCCGCTCGGGCACGCCCCTGTTTGGCGACGCCGACACGCTCGCGGCGATGGGCAGCACGTGCAGCGAGGCCCTGGTGTGCGGACAGGCACGCCAGGTGTGCACCGACACGGAGTGGTCGCTCACCTTTGAGCAGATGCTGCAGTCGGCACCGGGCGGCTACCCCGTCACCTACTGCGACGACACGCCACCTCTCGAGCCCACATGTGTGCCCTCACGACCGGGCGAGTTCACCGGGGCGATCACGGCCGACGACCCCGACGGCGACGGCATCCCCACTGCGCAGGACGCCTGCCCTCGTGTGTTCGATCCCATCCGGCCCATCGACGGGGGCGCCCAGCCCGACGCCGATCAGGACGGCTTTGGCGACGCCTGCGACTTCAGCCCCATCTCGCCCGACCTCGACGGCGACGGCGTGATCAACATGCTCGACGTCTGTCCCGTGAACTTCGACGACCAGGCCGATGCCGACGCCGACCTCAAGGGCGATGCCTGCGACGCGTGTGCGAACACCGCCAACCCCGAGCGGGGCTGTCCGTAGAACGCACTACGGCCCCACCACGCCGCCGACCAGCCGCGCGGCCCACGCGCTCACGTCGGCGCGGGCGCCGGACGCCCTCGCGCCCGCAGCGAGCCGCTGCACGGCAGCGTCGTCGGAGTCCAGCCACGCGATGGCCTCGGCCAGCGCCCGCGCATCGCCGTGCGGCACGATCCAGCCGTCTGCGTTGTGGCGAACGTGGTCGAGCGCGGCCGGCGTGGCCGTGGCCACCACCGGCCTCCCGAGCGCATGGGCGATGGCGATCACCGAGTTGCCCGCTGATCGATCCGGCGAGTGGGCCGCAGGCACCACCACGAAGCGGGACGCTGCGATGCGCTCCACGAACGCCCGCAGGGGGAGCGGGGGACGCACCCTGAGGCGCGCTGGCTGCACGGTAGGGCGTCCGGCGCTGATCAGCTCCACAGGACGGCCTCCGGCAGGAAGCATCGCCACCGCCTCCCCCAGCAGCTCGTGCTGGCGCAGGTGATTGCCGCCTGCGAACACGTGCTCGGCGACCTCCACGCGAACCGGCACCGGCAAGACCCGGTGGTCAAGCGGGTAGGGGCGGTACGCCACATGCGCCAGCGGCAGGCCGGGGAGAGCGTAGAGGTGGCTGAAGCGCGGGAACCCCGACACGAACGTGGTGCGATGCGGCAGAACCCAGGTGAGCCCCACCCCGCCGGGCGTGCCCCGGCGGTGCCGCTTTACCCAACCCGAGAGGCCTTGACCGAGGTGGTCATCCACCACCACCAGGCGGGCGTGGGCCGGAAGGCTCGGGTGGCGAGACACCAGCTCGCCCCAGTCGAGGCCCGCCACGATCACCACGTCGGCAGCGCGTAGATCGAGGCCGCGCGCAAAGGCCTCCACCTGGGAGAGCGCGTGCGCTTTCGCCGCCGGCACCTCGTCGAGTGCAGCGGTGGACACCACGGGTGCTCCGCCCGCCGTGTTGAACGGCGCGTGCCATGCCGACTGCAGCGACGCCTCAAAGCCCGTGGCGCGCAGCGCATCCACCAAGCCTGGCCAGGTGGCTACCGCGAGCCGGTCCGACACCGGGCCGAGCACCACCACCACCCGCCCGCCTGCCGGGAAAGGCGTCGCCGCCGGCATGATCGGCGCGACCGCTCCACCGTGCAGCTCCAGGCCCATTCGGGCGAAGAGCAGCGCCAGCTGGGTGTCGTCGTGGAATAGGGCCGCCGCTGCGTCCCACCCGGGTCCCTGGCGCACACCGCGCCCGAAGCAAGGAAGCAGCAGGCCGGCGCGCACAGCGCCCAACACGGCACGGCCGCCCAAGAGCGGCCCACCTTGTACCGGTGCCGGCACTGCAGGTGCCAGCACCACGCCCGTCACCCGCAAATCGAGGTCGGCCTCGGCGGCGAGCGGCAGGGCCTCATCGAGCGCTGCACGCACCGACCCATCATCAGGACCTCGTCCTTCGATGCTCACGTCGGCAGACCACGTAGCGGCGGCTTGCACGGCCTGAACCGCGCCCTCCGCAGGCGCCACCACCACCCGACGCGGACCCACCTGCGGTGCGGACCGAAGGACTTGGTCGACACCCAGCGACACGGGCAACCGCAGGCGGAGCTGCGACGCGCCCTCGCGCGACAGCTCCAGCAGCAGCGGCGCGTCGACATCTTCGGGCAGGCCCTCCACGGCCACCCGAGCACCCGCACGAACCAGGATTCGGACGGCTTCCATCAGCGCGGCGGCGCGGTTCGCCCCCTCAAGGTGGACCCAAGCGGCACCGTTGGAGGATTCGCCGCCTCCCTCCAGGACCTCATCAACGGACCTCCGCGCCACCGAAGCGGGCGGCGTTCTCCCGTCAGGTCCCGTCGTCGTCACCGGGCTCCTTGAGGACCTCTTCCCGGTTGTGGAAGTTGGGGTGGTTCATGTAGAACCCGTCGCCATCATCCAGATCGGCAGGCGCGGGCGGCGGTGCCCACCCGTCCGGCGTGCCATCTCCAGCCGCTGCCCACGGGTTGTCGGCCCACGGGTCCATCTGACCGGGGGCCCCCCGATCAACCTGACCCGGTGCTCCTTTCGGACGCTGCCCATCGGTGCCGGGGAGACGACCTTCTTCGAGTGGCACGCCCGCCTCAGGGGGCACGCCCACATCGGGGGGCACGCCTGCCGCCTTAGCCACACCTTCACCCGGCAGTCGACCCGGCTGCGGAGGCGGGCCCTTCGGCAGCTTCGCGACCTTCTCCGGTGGGATCGCCTGCTTCCGCGTTGCGGTGGACCGCGGCTCCGACCGCCACGGTGTGCCCTTCTCGCCACCCATGGACATGAGACCTCCTGCCCTCACAGTGTACCAAGCCGAGGGCCGTTGCGCCGGGCAAAGCCCCCGCCTGCGGTCAGTAGGCGTCCGGCGTGAGACGGCCAGTTCGGGACGCCTCGTCGGCGATCACCGCCAGCAGCTCGGGGCGCATGATCACGAACACGCCGGACCCTTCCGCCCACACGGCTCCGCCGGCGTCGACGAGCGAGCCCGTAGCGAACACCTTGCGGCCCTCAATCCGGTCGATGTCGGTGCGAAGCAGCGCGACCGTGCCGAGCGGCACGGCGCGGCGGTACACGATCTGCAACGTGCCGGCGAGCACGCGGTGACCCCGCTGCCACGCGTTGGTGCCCATCGCCTCATCCAGCACCGCGGCGATCGACCCGCCGTGCGCGTGGCCAGGCGGGCCTTCGGCCATCGGTCCGAACCACACCTTGCCGACACGATTCTGGGTGAGCGGATCCCGGTAGTAGCGGACGCGCAGGCGCGGACCTTCCGGGTCGCCCGACACGAACGACGCGTTGGGACGGGTGTCTTGAAAGATCGGCTCGATCCAACCAGGCTCGGGTCCAAGATCGGGGCTCAGGTTCACCAGCGACTCCGCTCACGGCTGAGGACTCTAGCCGACCCCGACGCGGTCCCGGGGCGTGCGGACGCAGCCTGACAGGATCCCAACGCTAGTGCCCGAAGCGTCAGCTATGCTCCGACCCGCGGGAGAGGGTGGATGACCAACGACGAAGCCTTCCGATTGGTAGCGTCCGGTCGCGACGAGCTGCGCGACGCCTTCTCCTTCTTCGACCATGACGGCGATGGCCAGCTCGACGTGTACGAGCTCCGCGACGCGCTGTTCCGCCTGGGTCAGCCGCTCGATCTGCCCGAGACGCGGCGACTCATCGCCTCCGTCACCGAGGCCGACGCGCTGACCTTCGACGACTTCGTGCAGCTCGTCGAGCCGCGTCCGCTCGATCTCGATCCCGACGCCGACGTCCGGGAGGCCTTTGCTGTGCTCGACACCAACCGCGACGGCTACCTCACGGAAGAGGAGCTGCACGCCGCCGCCCGCCGCTCGCACCTGCTGCCCCCGACGGATGTGCGCGAGATGGTGCAGTCGGCCGACACCGATGGTGACGGTCGCATCAGCTTCGACGAGTTCCGCGCGCTCCTCACCGAGCGCTGAGCGGGGTTCCCCACCAGCGGCGCCGGTGCACCAGCGCAGCCGAAGGCACGCGCGGATCGGACTCGAGCTTCCAGGTGGCCTCGGGGGCAGCGCCCACGGTCCACGCCAAGCGGCGCAGCCGGCCTTGGCGGGCCACGGTGACCTCGACTTCCGCGCTAGGCGACAGGCGCGCGACCTCGGCGTCCAGCGTGGCGGCTGTGACCCGCACGGCACCCAGCGCGAGGATCTCGTCGCCCAACGAGATGCCAGCAGCCCAGGCCGACGAACCCAGCGCGACGGTCTGCACCACGCCCTGACCGTCGACCGTGAGGCCAGCATGACCCTTTGCCTCGCCCGCAGGCGGCTCGGCCCAGCGAAAGCCGAACCATCGCATCGCCTGCTCGATGGGCAGCTCTTCGGTGCCGTCCACCCACGCCGCGAACTGGGGCGACAGGTCCTCCCCAGCCACCTCGGAGGCCGCCGCCCGCACATCTTGTGCCGTGTAGCCGTCTGCGTCGGCGAACCGTGCCCACAGCAGGCGCATCACGTCGTCGAGGGACGCCCGATCGTCGGTCGCTTCGCGGATGTGGGCGTCGAGAAGCCAGCCCACCGTAGCGCCCTTCGTGTAGTAGTTGACGGTGTGGTTGCGGGTGTTGGCGTCCGGCCGGTACTGCTTGATCCACGCATCCGTGCTCGCCTGGGAGACGGGCTGGACCGCGCGACCCGGCCGCTCCAGCGCGTCCTTGAGCGTGTCGGACATCGCCGCCATCCACTCGGTCTCGGTCATCAGCCCCGCGCGCACGAGCATCAGGTCGTCGTAGTAGGCGGTGAGGCCCTCAGCGACCCACAAGCTCGGCGTGAGCACCTCGCGCTCGTAGTCGAACGGACCGAGGCCCGCAGGCCGCAGGCGCTTGACGTTCCACGCGTGGAACAGCTCGTGGCTCACAAGACCCAGGTACTTGAGCCAAGCCGCCGGATCCTTCGCGTCGACCTCCTGCGTCATCAGGAGCGTGCTGTTGCGGTGCTCGAGGCCCCCACGGCCGTAGCCAACGACGTGCAAGAAGCGAAAGCTCTCGTAGGGCGTTCCACCCCAGAACCCCACCTGGGCCGCCGCGATGCGGGCCACGTCTTCCGCAGCGCGATCCGCGTCCCAGCGATCCACCACGCCGGCCACAGCGATGCGGTACTCCACGTCGTCGGAGACGAAGCTGCGAACCGTGAGGTTCCCAGCCAGAATCGGGCTGTCGACCAGGGTGTCGAAGTCGGGTGCGAGCCAGTGCGCCGCCCGCCCGTCGGGGTGGGGCGGGAGCGCCGTCTCCACGTCGGGCCAGTCCGCCGGCATCACCAGCTCGACCTCCAGCGGCTCCGAGAGATGATCGACGGGCACCAAGAACGTTGAAGCGCCATTGAGCATCGCGAGGTCGGCGTCGACGACGTTGTCGCGCACACTCGGTTCGTAAGCGTGGAGCGTCCACGTGAGCTGCACGGCACCCACGGCGTCCACCGACCAGCGGTTCTTCGCCACCTTCGTCACCGCACGCGGCAGACCGTCCGTGCCGGTGGCCCCGATCGTCTCGACCTGTCGAGCGTACTCCCGGACGAGGTACGAACCTGGAGTCCACACGGGCATCATCCACACCGTCGGACCGGCCGCCTCGAAGGTGGCCTCCACCACCACCTTGTGCTGGGCGCGGTCGGGGAAGCTCACCCTGTAGCGCACGGCGGCGCCGGCCGGAGATCCAGGTGGCTCCGCCACCATCGGCGGATCGACGTCGGGTGAGGACGTCGGGGGCGACGGACATCCCGCGACCAGCGCGAGCAGGGCCAGGGATCGCACGGCTGCTACCTCCGAGGCACCACGCACGCCGGGAGCCCCGGCCGCCATATCCTCCCGACGGTGAAATCCCGTCACTGGACGCGTGAAACCCAGGCCTCCAGCGGTATGGTCGGACGCATCGGAGGTCCCTGTGGTCCGCCTCGCTCCTTTTGCTCTCATGATCGGTTGTGGTGCAGCGGTCACCCACCCCGCGTCCAGCGACGCACGCCCCCCCCAGGCCCACGTGGCCGCTGCGGATGCGGAGCCCCCCGCGGCGCCGCAGGCCCAGGCAGCCGTGGGCTCGTTCTACGACCTCGCGCTCACCGGGCTGGAGGGCGCGCCGTTCGATGTGGCCTCGCTCAAGGGCAAGGCCGTGCTGGTCGTCAACGTGGCCAGCCGCTGCGGGTTCACCCCGCAGTACGAGGGTCTGCAAGCACTCTATGAGCAGCACAAGGACCACGGCCTCGTGATCCTGGGCGTTCCCTGCAACCAGTTCGGCGGCCAGGAGCCCGGCAGCGCCGATGAGATCGCGTCGTTCTGCAAGATGAACTACGGCGTCGACTTTCCGCTGCTGGAGAAGCAGGACGTGAACGGCGCTGCACGCAGCGCGCTGTACCAGTTTGTGGTGGGCAGCGAGGTCGGTGGTGGACGCCCGGTGAAGTGGAACTTCGAGAAGTTCTTGATCTCCCCTTCGGGTGACGTGGTCGGACGCTACGCGAGCAGCGTGGACGCCGCCGACCCCAAGCTGCTCGCCGCTGTAGAGAGCGTGCTCCCCAAGTCCAAGTAGCGGACCTGTTCGCACCGGCGCGGCCCGACTAGGGTGCGGGCGTGACCACCCCTCCGCTCGCCCGCTGGCTACCCTGGGGCCTCCTCGCCCTGCTCCCGTGGGGCGCCTGGACGGCCCGGCTGGCGTGGGTGTGCGACGACGCGTGGATCAGCTTCCGCTACGGGCGCAACTGGGCGAACGGCCACGGTCCTGTGTACAACCTCGACGGCTCACCCCCCGTGGAGGGCTACTCGGACCTGGCCTGGGTTGCGCTTGCGGCCGCTACGACGCGACTGGGGCTGACACCCGAGATCGTGTTGCCTGCCGTGTCGGCCGCGTGCGGTGCCCTGGTCGTGCTCGGCGTCGCTCGCACCACTGCACTTCTCGGCGCGCCCACAGCCGGGGTGATCGCTGCAGCCGGCGTGGTGGGGCTGTCTCCAGCGATGGGAGCGTGGTCCACAGGCGGTCTGGAGACGATGCCCACCACGCTGGCGTTCGGGCTGCTGGCTGAACGACTCTGGGTGGCGAAGGACCTGCGGGGGGCGCTGCTCGCAGCCTGTGCCCTGAGCCTGCTTAGGGTGGAAGGGCCGGCGTGGGCGCTGCTCGTGGCGGCGCTGGGTGCCGTGGGCTGGGGGTCGGCCGATGAGCGGCGGGGACTGCGACACCAGGCGGCCTTCGTGGGCGCGGCGGTGGTGCTGGTGGTCGCCGTGCACACCGCGTGGCGGCTGTCGTTCTACGGGGACTGGGTCGCCAACACCGCGCGAGCCAAGGTGGAGTGGGGCCCGGATCGCCTCGGACGCGGCGCGCTCTACGTCATCGGCACCTGGGTCAACCTCCCCTCGTTGGTGCTGCCCGCACTCGCCGTACCGTGGGTGCCGTGGGAGTCGAGGCGGAACCGTGCGCTGGGCGTCCTTACGCTCGCTGTGCCCGCCTACGCGATGGCGGTAGGCGGCGACTACATGGCGTTCGGGCGGCTGCTCGTGCTCGGCCTCCCCCTGCTCGCCGTGCTGGTCGGCCTTGGCACACGACACACAGCCGGGACCGCGCTGCTGCTCGCGCTGACGGCTGCGGGCTCCCTGCCCGGCGTCGATGTGCAGCTCGCACCGCGCACCGTGCGACAAGCGCTGCAGTGGCGCAACTCCTACCCCAAGGTCGACACCGAGCTCGGCATGTGGTCGTTCATGAACGACAACGTGAACACCTGGGCTCGGCAAGGCCGGATGCTCGCCGCCGCCACCCGCCCTGGCGAGAGCTTGGTCACGGGCGCCATCGGGGCCCGGGGCTACTTCTCCCACCTCACGATCTTGGACCGAGGTGGCCTCGTCAGCCGCGAGCCCAACCAGGTACCCTCCACGTCCAGTGTGCATCGTGTGAGTCCTGGCCACGACCGCACGGTGCCGCGCACCTTCTTCTTGCCGCAACAGCCCGACTACCTCGACTTTGCTGTGGAGGACCCAGCGGGAGGGTTGCCTGCGCTCCTGCGGGAGGCCCGTCGGCTCGAAGCCTACAGCACCCCCGGCTACGGGCCCAGGGCGCGCAAGGTGTCGATCGACGGCGTGGAGCGGATCGTGCTTCTGCTGGCCCGTGCCCGGGACCCCGAAGAAGCGAAGGCCTGGCGAGACGATCTGTCCGCGCACCTTCAGGCTGTGGCGGCTGGCCCGGCGGTGCCTGTCAGCACGCCGTGACGGCCACGCACTTCACCGCGTCTGGACACAGTCCACACAGCAGGTCGCACGCGCAGGGGCTACCCTCCTGACCGAGGTCTCGACGATGCACTCTCGGCTGTGGACGGTCGCGCTCGTGGCGGGTTGCGTGGCGCCGGGTCCCAGCGACGTCGATCAGCCCAGCGAGACGTCCGAGACTGACGTCACCGACACGCCCACCGACACGTCGGGCCACACCGACCACGTCGAGCCTACCTCCCGTCCGCTGTGCGACCTCAACGAGCTGGTTCCTCAGCCGAGCGCCGTCGAGCAAGCCTGGGAGCTGCAGCTCCGCAACTCCGAGATCGGCTTCTTCTTCGCTGAGCCGGTCCTCACTTCCCTCGAAGCGCTCGGCCAGGGAGGGAAGCTGGGCGCCACTCCCGCCCTGCGGGTGCAGAGCCGCATCACCCGCGGATGGCACCGTCTCCGGCTGGGTCTCGTCGACGAAGCCATCGACGACCTCACCCGCGCGCGCGACGAAGCCATCCTCGGCGCACCCTGGCTGCGTGGCAATGCCCGAAGCCTGCTCGCCATGGCGTGGATTCGTCGCGCTGAGCTCGACAACTGCATTGGAAGCGGGACGGGCGACGCCTGCCTGGTGCCGTTCAGCGAGGCCGCTCTCCATCAGCAGACTGAGGGCATGACCGAGGCGTCCGCCAACCTCCTCGCCCTGCTCCAGGAGGACGATGGCGAGCGCTTGTCCCAGCGGTGGCTCTACAACGTGGCCAACATGGCGCTTGGGAATTGGCCCGACGACGTCGACCCTGAGTTCCTGATTCCGCCTGAGCTGCTCCGGTCGGAAGCCGAGATCCCGCCCTTCCTGAACGTGGCCCCCCACCTGTTCGAGCGCGGCGTCGGACTGCGCGCAGCCACACTCGCTGGCGGCGCAGCCGTCGACGACTTTGATGGCGACGGCCTGATCGACCTGCTCACGTCGTCCATGGATCCCGGCCAGGGCATGCAGCTGCTCCTCAACGTAGGCAACGGCACCTACTGCGACGCTTCCAACGCCTCGGGCGTGTCGGCGATTCACGGGCTGCTCTCGTTCAGCACCGCCGACTACGACAACGACGGCGACCTCGACATCGCAGGCCCTCGTGGCGCGTGGCTCTGGGAGGAGGGCTTCACACCGGCCAGCTTGCTGCGGAACGATGGCACGGGCCGGTTCACCGACGTCGCGGCGGAAGCTGGGGTCGGAGAAGCGCTCGGTCCGACCCAGCTGGCGGTGTGGGGCGATGTGGACGGTGATGGCTGGCTCGACCTCTTTGTGGGCCGTGAGAACTTCGCGCCCACCGAGAACGATCCCATCGAACTCACCGCGCGCAGCAGCCTCTACATCAACCAGCGTAATGGCCGGTTCGTCGATCAAGGGGCGGCCTACGGTGTCGCGGCGCTCGGTGCTGTGAAGGGAGCCTCGTTCGGCGACTTCGACAACGACGGCGACATCGACCTCTACGTGAGCCAGATCGACGCCAGCAACCGCCTGTTCGAGAACGGGGGTGCCCCACCGTTCACCGACGTGACAGACGCCCATGGAGTCGGTGCTCCCTTCTTTGGCTTCGGCACGTTCTTCTTCGACGCCGACCAGGACGGCCACCTCGACCTGTTCGCCGCCGCCTACCCCTCGTCCCAGGCCGACACCGCCTGGACCAGCGCCAACTACGGCAACAGTCCCCGCGAGTTCGTGGAGGGCTTGCTCAACGTCGGCGTGCACGCCACAAGCCGCTACTACCACAACGAAGGGGCCAGCCTCACCGACCACACCGAGAGCGTTGGCCTCGACGATCCGCACCTGGTGATGGGGTTGAACACCGGCGACCTGGATGCCGACGGCTGGCCCGATCTCTACCTCGGCACGGGCGCCCCCGACTTCGACGCGCTCGAGCCCAACACGGCCTACGTGAACCGCGACGGCGGCAGCAGCTTCCTCGATGTCACCACCAGCGCACACCTCGGCCACCTTCAGAAGGGCCACGGCATCGCGTTCGCTGACGTCGACGAGGACGGTGACGAAGACATCCTCGCGCAGATCGGAGGGGCCACCCCCGTCGACGGCTTCCCCAACGCCCTGTTTGTGAACCCGTCCGATCCTGCAGCTTCCATCACGTTACGCCTCGAGGGTGTGCGCGCCAATCGCTCGGCGATCGGTGCCCGCGTGCGCGTCGTCACCGAGGAGCGCACGTTCCACCACCTGGTCGGACCCGGCGGCTCGTTCGGCAACAACAGCCTCCAGGTCGAGGCGGCTGTGGGGAGCGCAGCGCTCATCACCCGCATCGAGATCGACTGGCCCGGGCAGGACACCGAGGTGCTAGGCTCCTTCCTCCCCCAACAGATCCTGTGGATCCGCGAAGGGGAGGGCGTGGTCGAGAGTCGGCCCTATGTGCGTCAGCCGCTGGCCGAGCAGCACGAGGGCCACAACGTGCCGTAGGAGACGCTGTGCTCGAGGTGCTGGCCGAACAGGTGCTCGAGGCCGGCTGCGGGACCGCCGTACAGCTCGGCGTCGGTCTGCCCAACGGTCGAACGCTGGTCGCTCCGGCGGGCGTCCTTTGGCCCGATGGCCCCGCGGTGACCGTCGACACCCCCTTCGATCTCGCAAGCCTCACCAAGGTCGTGGGCACGACCTGCGCATGCTTACGCCTGGTGGGTCAAGGGCGGCTGGAGCTCGACAGCCCCGTGTCTCACTTCTTGGGCGACGTGCCTGCCGGCGACCGCACCGTGCGGGAGCTGCTCGGACACCGGTCTGGCTTGGTGCCGTGGTCGCCGTGGTTCTTAGCGGCCGTGGAAGATCCAGCGTCGTCGGGCCTGTGGCCTGGAGGCCAGGGCGGGCGGGATCGCCAGGCTGCTGCCAACATCACCCGCCGCATGGCCCTCGCGTCCCCGCCGGGGCCTGCGGGGACGCGCGCCTACAGCGACCTCGGATTTTTGGTGCTCGGCTGGATCGTCGAGGCCGTGGCAGCGTCCTCCCTCGATCGGTTCGTTCACGATGACGTGCTCGGCGCCCTGGGTCTCGACGCGACGCGCTTTCATCGCCTCTCGGAGATCGATGCGCCCATCCCAGCACCCGCCACGGGCCTGCTGCGTCCGCGCGAGCCCGCACCAGGCCAAGAGGGGGCCTACCGGGTGCCACCCCAGGTGCCGCCGTTGCGGGTCGGTGAGGTCGACGACGACAACGCGTGGGCACTCGACGGCGTAGCGGGCCACGCTGGCCTGTTCGGAACGGCCAAGGACCTGCTGCGCCTGGGCAGCCTGCTGCTGGAGGATCTGGAAGGCGCGGAACACCTCGCACCTGCCGCTGTGGTGGAGGCCTTCCTTCGCCCTGACCCCGCCGCAGGTGCCGTTCGTGGTCTCGGCTTCGACCGGCCTGCGCCCGAAGGCTCGGCGGCCGGCAACCTCTTGGGTCACGGTCCCCGCGGGGCGATCGGACACCTGGGCTTCACCGGCACCAGCTTGTGGATCGACCTCGATCGTCAGCTCACCATCGTCCTGCTCACGAACCGTACCTTCCCAAGCCGCACCGCGATCGCACCGATCCGGGTGCAGCGCCCCCGGGTACACGACGAGGTCGTCGCATGGTCCCAGTCGTTCTAAGGGGAGTGCGGGTTCACACCCTCTTGTGGGTGCTCGCGGCGTGTTCCCGCTCAGCGCCAACACCTGCGCCCGAGCCTGCGCCCCTGGCCGCAACACCTCCCCCTTCGGTCGCGCGCTGGGCCGGTCCGAAGGTCGTGGCACGGGCTCGCATCGTGGCCGGCGGCGACGTGCTGCCCCACACCAACGTGAAGAACAGCGCGGCCGCAGCGGCCGTCCCCGGAGACCCCTCGGAGGGGTGGGGCGCGCTGTTCGCGGGCCTCACCGAGCGGGTCAGCGCCGCCGACCTCGCGTTCGCGAACCTGGAGACGCCCGTGGCACCCAAGGCCCATCGCGGCACGGGATCCATGGTGTTCAATGCGCCCCCCGCGATGTTGGGTGCGCTTCGCAGCACCGGCTTTGACGTGGTCTCGTTCGCCAACAACCACGTCTACGATCAAGGCCGCGCGGGCCTCGTCGAGACCCTCGACCAAGTCCGCACTGCGGGGCTCGTGCTCATCGGCGCCGGACCGACCCTCGACGACGCACGGAGCGCCCAGGTGCTCGAGGTTCAAGGCCTGAAGCTCGCGTGGATCGGGTCCACCCGGCTGTTCAACAACCGCCTCAACGAGGGCACCGACCGCCCCATGGCGTGGGAGCTCGTGGTTGATGAGGCCGTCGCTGAGGCGCAGGCCGCTAAGGCGGCTGGGGCCGACGCCGTCATCCTGTCGGTGCACTGGGGGCGAGAGTACCACCACGCCCCCGACACCGCGGAGGTCGACGCCGCGCACCGCCTTCTCGATGGGGGCGTCGACGTGATCTTGGGCCACCACCCGCACGTCGTGCAGCCGATCGAGGCCCACGAGACGCCGGATGGACGCGTGGGCATCGTGGCCTACAGCCTCGGGAACCTGATCTCCAACCAAGGCTACGACTACCGATTCGGCGTGCACCCGCTGGAGCGCGGAGCCACCCGAGACGGCCTCCTGCTCTCCTTCGATGTCGTGAAGAAGGACTACGGCCCGGACGCGTTTCCTCGCGAGGTGGTGTCGGTGGCCAACGTGCAAGCGCTGCCCGTCTGGACCGACAGCGACGCCAACGGTCGGGTCGTGGCACCTGCACCCATCATCCGTGTGGTGGAGACCGGTCCTGCCATCGAGTCCGCCTACCAGGCACTCGCAGCGTCGTCCGAGTCGACCCTCCAGACCCTCCACCTGCGTCGCATCGAGCTGCTTCGCGCCCGGTGGTGGAGCGTGGAACAGGTGGTCGGCAGCGTCTGGATGCCCGCCGAGCCGCGCTAAGTCGGTAGCTCCCGGGCGACGACCTACGGTCGAATCCACACTATCGTGACGTGCGAGGACGTCCGGAAAATCGGACTCCGTTGTGCTAACGATTGCACAGCGTCCTATCGATCGTATCGCTAAAGTGCGGTCTACCACTTCCGATTCGGAGAGAGATACCGACGACCGTCCCAAGGGGGTACCTATGAACTCCACGCGCGCCGTGCTTTCCTCAATGCTCCGCCTCCGTGTTGCATTGGTACTGTGTCCGCTGCTTGGACCCACAGCCCGCGCTGAGGGCTCAGCCACCGGCACGATCGGCCGCCTGGGGCTGCAGGCCGAGAGCGAAGCCGGTGTCGACACCGAGCTCGAGATCGACATCCTGCTCACGACCGAGACCATCACCTGGACCGGTACCGGATCGCTGGTGCTCCGCGACCCCTTGGGCCTGCAGGTGGCGACCCTGACGTCAGGGCAAGCCCACATCGCCCTCCTGCCGGGCACCTACACCGCCACACTCACCGCAGACCAAGCCGCCGGCGCCACCTGGGACATCGCGGTGCGTCGCCTGGGCAGCCTGCAGCTGGGTCGGCTCTCCTCGCGCTGCTGGAACTTCGCGCCCGGCAGCTACCAAGCCGACGCCTCGTTCTCGGGCAGCCTCTACGCGCTGGTGCGCGGCGGGGGCCTGTTCTCCATCGTAGGCGGACTGCTCGGCACCGACGAGGTGGTCGAGATCCGTGCGGAGGGCCTCGCTTCGTCGGCCTGGTCGATCACGGCCAACGCCACAGGTCCCGAGCTCGCGCATGGGCGCTCGGTGCGCGCCGAGCTGTCGCACAGCGACAACAACTACCGTCTGTACCTGAACAACCCGGTCATCGCGAGCCATGCCTCGATCACACCGTCGGTGACGCTGTTCGCGTACGTGGGCCTCTCCCCACAATGCGACGAACTGCTGCCGTTCTTGCCGGGCGGCATCTTCACCTTCGTGAGCACGGTGCAGGGCACCTACCACGTGGTGTGCGACCTCAATGACGACGGCCTGTTCGACTTGAGCTCCGACGACGACCTGCACCTCCTTGGCGAGGCGGTGGTGGGCGTCAACGTGGTCTCGTGGGACGGCAACAACAACCTGGGCATCGCCGTGAATGGCGACGACTACACTTGCCAGACCCTGCTCACGATCGGCGAGGTGCACGTCACCCCATGGGATGTGGAGACCGCCTACGAGGGCCTGCGCCTGTTCTCGGTGACCGACACCGATGCGCGCGCCGGGCTGCCCATGTTCTGGAACGACGCCGACGTGCAGCCCGACGACGTCGAGATGCCCGCCCCCACGAGCGTGCTGTCCCTTGGGTCTTCTGGCATCAACGGGCTCTACGCCGGCACGGCGTCGGATCCCTTCTTGCCCAACGTGAACGCTCGCGCTTGGGGCAACTTCAACGGCGGCACCGATGTGGGCGCAGGGAACGGCAAGGGTGACGGAGCGTACCTCGACACCTACACCTACCTGGACGCCGACCTCTCTCTGGCACTCAACATCGTCGTGCCTCTCGGCCTCACCGACCTCGACGGCGACGGCACGAACGATCACGACGAGACCTGCGATCTCTTCACCGATCCGTTCGACGACGACACGGACAATGACGGCCTCACCGACACCGACGAGGTGCAGGTCTACAGCACCGACCCGCTCGACTGCGACACCGACGACGACGGCATCTCGGACGGCGACGAGGTGGTGGGTGCCGATGGCCTGGAGGGCACCGAGGACGACACCGATCCCCTCCTGTTCGACTCCGACGACGACGGCCTCGGAGACGGGCTCGAGCAGGGCTACGACGAGCCGCAGCTGCCCGGTGTGAGCGACGTCACCGATGTGCCGTTCGTGGGAACCCTGCTCGGCGCGTGGTCTCCGGACACGGACCCCTCCACCACGACCGACCCGAACAACCCCGACAGCGACGGCGACCTGGACTTCGACGGCGACGAGGACCTCGACCACGATGGTCGCTTCGATGGCAACCTGCCCGGCACCCTCAACGACGAGACCGACCCCAACGACCCCGACTCCGACGGTGACGGACTCGACGACCACGACGAGGGCAGCGCGGGTGGGCCCGACACGGACAGCGACGAGCGCATTGATGCACTGGATGTGTGTCGGGGCGACGACACCACCGGCGATGACGATGACGACGGCGTCTGCGACTCGGACGACGTCTGCACCGGCGACGACAGCTTGGGCGACCCCGACCAGAACGGCATCTGCGGCGACCAGACCGTCCCTTGTGACGACGCCGACACCGATGGCGTCTGCGACGACGTCGACCCCTGCCCCAACGACGCACCCGATGACGACGACGACAACGACGGCATCTGCGACACCGACGACGTCTGCACCGGCGACGACAACCTGGGCGACCCCGACCAGAACGGCATCTGCGGCGACCAGACCGTCCCCTGCGACGATGCTGATGTCGATGGCGTCTGCGACGACGTCGACCCCTGCCCCAACGACGCTCCCGACGATGACGACGATGGCGACGGCGTCTGTGACACCGACGACGTGTGCGACGGCGACGACAGCTTGGGCGACCCCGACCAGAACGGCATCTGCGGCGACCAGACC
>CAYNFK010000035.1:0-41809 GCA_964396405.1 uncultured Enterobacteriaceae bacterium | reverse complement strand
CGCGCTGCCGGATGCGTGGCCGTGGTTCGCTCAGTGCGGAGCGCCGGCACCTGAGTTGATCGCGGGCATTCGTGGGGCGGCGGCGCGGGGTCGGGCGGCGCACACCGAGACGGGTGCCGCCGCCTATGCGCTGCGCGAGGCCGAGGCCGTGGGGGTCGAGCTTGCGAAAGAAGCCTTCGCAACTCAGGTCAAGTTCCGCACCGCGTTGAGGTCGCTGGAGTTCCTCCACACCGACGACGTCCGGCAGCACGTGCTCCAGCTTCGCGAGCAGATGGTGCAGCGACGCCCGCGCCTCCAGGGTGCGGTCGACCAGTGGCGCAACCTGGCCTTCGCGCTGTCCGATCCCGATCAAGCGATCGTGCGCTTCGGCTACGGGCCGGAGATGATTGCCATGGCCCGCGGTCTGGTGGAGCGGCTGGAGACGGGCCTACGAACCCGCGAAGCCGCGCGCCGAGCCCACCGCGAAGCCGAGCGCCTGGAGGGCATCGAACGTCTTGCGCTGGTGGACCAGGCCCGCCGCCTTCGGAGGGTGTGGGACTTCGTGAACGCCCGGTCCGAGGGCGCCGTCGCCCCGCTCACCTTCGAGCAAGCCGCCCGGGAGTGGGCCGCTGCGCGTCGCCGAGCAGCCCGTCAGCGGGCCGAGCAGGCCGAAGAAGAGCCCGCATGTGTCGTGCCGGAAGTTGAGCCTGCGGCCTGCGATGCGATGGATGGCGAGGCGTAGGTCGCCCCGCCAATGTTCCGTTCGACCGGGAGCCGGTCACCCCCACGGGTGACCGGCTTCTTGAGTTGGTGGGCCCCGGGTCTCGGTGCCAGCTTGCCTAGTCAGGAGGTCGCAGAACGGGTGCGCGCGGCTCGGGGGTGTGGGCGCGCGGGTCGGGGGCGACGGCGCGCGGGTCGGGGGTGTGGGCGCGCGGGTCGGGGGCTTACGCGCGCGGCTCAGGGGCCTACGCGCGCGGCTCCGGGGCTTACGCGCGCGGGTCGGGGGCATACGCGCGCCGCTCGGGGGCGTGGCAGGCCCGCGGTCCGGGGTGAGACCGAGGGCGGTGACAGGCCGAAACGGAGGGCGCCAAGGGGGCGCGGCTTCACGGCCTCGGGGCCGCGGTCGGCTGTTTGGGCTCACCCGGCTACGGGGACACTTCCGTCGACTCACGGACAGCGTTGTTCCCTTCTGGTGTTGAATGTCCATGCGAGGAACTTCGTCTACTACGGGCAAAGACAATGGGAGAGCGCACGATGACGTTGGAGCAGATGATCGAGTCGGTCCTCGACGCGGAGGACGTGAAGTTCTGGAATCAATGGCGAAGCCGCTTCCCGGAGTGGGAGCCCAATCTCAGCGGCATGTCTCTCTCGTACAGAGATCTCCGCGGTATCAACCTTGCGGATGCTGACCTTCGAAGCACGGACTTGGAGGGGACAGAACTCGCGTCGAGGGGTCGTCGACCCGAGATCATGAACGCGATTTACGACGTGCACACGACATGGCCCGCGGGTGTCGAACCCGAAACCGATGGCGGGTTGCTCATGTGTGTGGAGGTCGAGGACGGCTCGCCCCAGGTGTTTGTCAGCTACGCCGAGGCGGATAGGGAGCTGGCGCTCCAGATTGCCGACGACCTCCGTGACGCCGGCGTTCGCGTCTTCGAGGCGAGCGAGAGTATTCGCCTCGGAACCCGATGGCTCGACGAGATCGAAGACGCGCTCCGCACTGTCCGTGCCCTTGTGGCGGTGTGCTCCCCGGATTCGATCTCGAAACCCTGGCTGCTGTTCGAGTCCGGGGGTGCGTGGGGTCGTGACATTCCTGTCGTTCCAGCGTTGTCGGACGACTCACTCCGGCCTCGCCTGCCTGCCGGCCTAAGTGCCTTTCAGGCGCACTCCATCGCGACCGAGCCGGTCCGGCGAAAGTTCGTGCGAGAGTTGGCTGACAGCCTCTGACGTGATCACTGCCCTGTCGTGGAGTTGTGGAACCAATGTTGCCGCAGTAAACAGGCAGTCGAGCGGTGTTTTGCGCACCTGCAAACTGGCCTTGGCCCTGGCACGGCGCCAGCGAGGTGCAGGCTGCGACGTTCAACGAACACAGCGATGTGCGGGCAGCCGTCCGATGGCTCGCGTATAGCAATGACCGCCGGCGGGTCCTCTGCTGACTCCACGCACCTCGTCACCTTCCACCGTCGGCCCGTCCTGGCCGTGACTCTCGACCGGTAGAGCCAAAGCGTGGTGGGCTGGATGCTCACGACTCGGGTGCCGGTGGGCCTCATCTTCTAGGCACTCGAGTGGGCCTACGCGACGCACAGGCCGAGTGGTCCGATCCGCCACTAGCGCCGGCGCTCCCTGTACACTATTCTGGCCGACGCGAGCTGCTGCATCCCGTCTCCCCCCGCTCACACGATCCGGGTGCGACTGGTGCGCGGTCGCACGCCGCGCAATACTGTTTGGTGTCGACCGATCGGGTTGACTCCAACCCACCGCAACACCGAAGAGCGTAGGCACTAATGGGAAAACGTGAAGAGATCAACAACGCCCCAACCCTGCATCAAATCGTAAGCGATTTCACCAGCCAAGTGGAATCGATAGAGACATCGATGGAGCTGACTATGGGGTTGATGGCAACCGCCTCGGCCGCCGCCGAAGCCAGGATGGACCTCTTCCTTGAAAGATACTGCTCGCAACAGATTGATCCAGACGGAACACCCACCGATACGTGGAATATTCCACCGTCACAATACGGCCACTATAGTCGGCTCCGCAGGCAAGTCGAGCACACGCGAAACGGCGTGAAGCTCATCCCGAGAAGTCTGACAGTGTCGCTAGTTAGTCAGTTCGATGCCTACATGAGTAGTCTTCTACGTGCGATATTCGTTCACCGCCCCCAACTGATTTCACACTCGGACCGAACATTCACTTTCGCGCAGATTCTGGAGCTTGGGTCAATTGACGCCGCGAGAGAACTTCTGTTGGAGAAGGAGATCGAGAGTGTGCTTCGACAGAGTCACGTCGAACAATTCGAGTGGATGGAGAGGAAATTTGATGTAGCCCTCCGGAAGGATCTTGAGGCTTGGCCAATCTTCGTCGAACTTACTGAACGACGCAATCTGTTCGTACACACGGATGGTGTCGTATCATCACAGTACTTGAGTGCCTGCCAGCGCCACAAGGTGTCGATTCCGCCCGAGACGATCCATGGTAGCGTTCTGGGTGCCACGCGCGACTACATCATCAGTGCGCACAAGGCCGTCCTTGAAATCGGGATCAAGCTTGCACAGGTGCTTTGGCGCAAGGTCCTGGTTGACGAAGGCGAAGACGCGGATCGCTCCCTTAACGATTCAATGTACTGGGCACTTCTAACCGGAAGATACGATCTTGCAGCTCGATGGGGAGAATTTGCTTCAAAATATATTAAGAAATATCACTCAGAAGAGTCTCGTCTGACGATAATCATTAACAATGCGATTGCTCATAAGTGGAGTGGCGATGATTCAAAATGTAAATTCGTTCTCAATGCCCACGATTGGTCCGCATGTAACGACAGGTTCAAACTGGCCATCGCGGTGCTGCTTGAGGAGTATGGAAAGGCCGCGGACGCCATGAGAAGGATTGGAACGTCTCGGGTCATCTCCGAAGATGACTACCGCGAGTGGCCTCTCTTTCGCAGGTTCCGGGCGACGAATGAATTTCAAGTGGCCTTCGAGTCCGTGTTCGATAAGAAATTTCAAGCCTCGTTTGACAGAGCCCCGGCGTTAGCGGCCGCAGCATTGGAGGGTGAGATGACTGAGGAGGAGCGATTTGGGAAACAAGTGCTCGTTGCGGCCGCCAGCATACTCGACAGTTTGGACGGGTGGCAGGGTGCGGCGGTTGAGGGAGGTGGCGACATGGACGCTCCAGAAGTGAGTTGATCGTGTCCTGATTCGTGGACGGGTCTTCATGCCCTCTCTCTTATTGAACGCGTGACCCCCGCTCGAGTGAGGCACTAGTGGTCGCGAGAATCAGGTATGAACCAACGAGCGCCCGAAGTGTGGGCGTAGCACCGCCTGCTGTAGCACGAAGGAGGAGACTCCACATCGGGGGCTGTTCTCGCGTATTGCTCTCAAGCTCCCGCGATCCCTAGGCACCGCATGGCGTGACGCCCACCACTGGTCGGCGGCTTCCGTGTTCGCCCAAGCTTGCCTGAGGTTGCGTCTGTACCCTCTAGTAGGGAATGGTAATGGCACTCGGCTGTGGGCCTTAATCGATGCCATCGGATTCGGCGGACACTTCGCTGCAAGTGCTGACGCCGAGCACCACGCTCACTGCGACGAGGGCGACGCCTACTAGGGTCCGACGGGGGACCGTGGACCAGCCGTTCCAGAGTACCTTGGTTGCGGTCGAACCGACAACCACGCAGAGAGAGCTGAGTCCCACGGCGGACGGCGACAGTGCCGCGCTTGAGAGGGCCAAGGTCACCATGATCATGGGCGGCGCCACGAGAAAGGTCGACAGCAGCACGTCTCTTGGCGAAGGCAACGCGTTGCGGTCTGGGAGCCCCTCGGTGTAGGCGTCAATTACGATGAATACTAACGCCAAGCCGATTGCCCTAAGTGAAGTCAGAGCCATCGGGTCGATGTCGTCCTTGAGGGTCTCGATGAGTTGAAGTGTGAGCGCGGCAACCACGCCGCCGACAGTTGCGAGCGCGAGGCCGGTGGCACTGCTGCGGGTGCGCATGCTGCCGGAGTCGCGGAGACCAGAGAGGTCGAGAGTGGCGAGCACGCCGGCGAGCGCAAGTCCGGCACAAGCCCAATTGACGGAAGTGATATTCGTTCCGTTGGGTCCAGCTAGACTAATTGCTAGGCCGGCCAGCAGATAAACGCCGTAGTCCACCACGGTGGTACGCACCGCGCCAAACGCCGTACGGGCAGCCAGAAAGTACGCGGGGATGGCAACACCGCTCCCAACGATGGCGCCCGCGAACGCGAATGAGTGGCGGGATAGCATCAACTCTGGGATCACTTCGATGCCTGCCCGGCGGGTATCGGCATACGCCAGTACGCCACAGATTACCGCCGTGGCGATGCTGCCGAACGCCAGAACGAATCGCGCGTGGCCGCCCCTTCTCTCTTCAAGCCACACCATCAGCACGCCGTGCAGTATGAACGCGAGGACCAGAGCGAGGGAGGCGGGGTCGAGCATCAGTTGGTCTTTCGCAGTAGTGCATAGTGGAGGTTCCGCGCTGGGCTCTCGATGCGTCTGGTCTGGAAGTTCACGACTTCGAACCCGGAGTCCTCGCACACTGTGGTGAGATACGCTGCGGAGTACCAACGGACGAGGTATATCGACAGCTCCGTACCCTGCCCGAGGTCGAGCTGCTGATCGAGGAAGTTCTCGAGTCGGACCAACCTTCGAGTGCGGGCTATGACTTCGGTCTCGCAGCACGGATGGTCGGGATCTTTCGGGTCATCGCGCAGCTTCACAGTGCGCGATGATACGTCGAAGTGCCCGGGCCGCGCCCCGAGCTGCAGCAGAGGACCCAGATAGAACTTCCGCTGGATTTCATCAGAGAGTCCCAGCGAGATCGCCGCGTCTAGGTCGTGGATCGACACTGTGGGTGTTCCGAGGACCTCGAGCAGCAGGTAGTCGTGGGGCCCCATCGCCCGCCAGATTCCGCGCAGCAGGTCGGTCTGCGTATGCACCGGCTCGTTGCCAAGCGTGTTCCCGAGCAAGCAGAACAGCGCGGGCCGGTCGCGAAGAAGAAGCTTGGCGAATCGCTCCATGGACACAAATGGTCCGTTGATTCCTGCTATTCTACCCTTGTGTCGGACCACCTCCGAAAGAAAATGTTCCGGGGCAGCTGCGGTGGATCGCAGCGATTCCTCAAGCATCTCGTACGAGATGTCGACGGGGAAGTAGTCGACCGGCATACCCTCCTTCCAGAAATGCCCAAAAAATGCTTGGAACGGACCCGCCAGGCGCGCGAGGTTGCCTACACCCAGATCGACGAACGACAAGCCGCCGCCGGACGTCGCCCACGGTAGAAGGGTAGGCAGGTGCGACGACAGGACGGCCGACAGCGTTGAGCCCATCGCGGAGAGCACTCTGCTGTTCCGGGTGGAGCGCGTCCAGTGGTACGCTTGGCCAGGAGCTTGGTACACCAACTCAGACCGAACTCGGGCACCGCCTGCGATCTGCTGCCTGACGGCGCTTGCCCAGGACACGTCGCTCGTGAGGTCGCGGTAGATCGGCACCACCTGCCGGAAAGGTTCGGGCTCTTTATGGTCGATGGGATGACTGGGAGGCGGCGTCGGCGCGCGCTTCCGGAATTGGTCCCAGATCTTGCCGGCCGCTTCCGATGGCGTGTCGAAGGTAGCCCGTGTGACTCCGTCAAGGTCGCTGGGGAACTCCGTTAGGCGGTCGACGGACCTATGGGAGATGAGGCAAATGCTCATTTCGTCGTTGAACTTCGCGCGGAAGTACCCTACCTCGAAGATGACGTTTGCATTCGAGATGAAACGATCTTCGGGACCTAGCAAGGCGCCGCTTATGTCGAGAACCGCGGCCTCGCACAGCGAGGCCTCCTCGGCGAGGGCGTCGAGCACGGACCTACCACTGGCTATGACGCCTGGCGCATCCCAAGTGCGTTCCACTAGCGTGACGTTCTCGCGGTTCATGCGAGCGCGAAGTTCGTCGATGATCTCCTGGAGCCGGGGGAGGTGTGCGGAGGCGCAGCCGAAGAAAACGCGGAGCTCATTCATTGTTACTTCTCCGGCCGTCGACGGTAGCGATCACGAGGGTCACGCGCCCACCGAAAAGGGGCCGTGGACCCGGTCCAAGACTAAGATTCGAATCTTCCGTGGCAAGCGTAAGGTCGGGGTACACCCGCGACTCACGCACTAGTGACGCCTCGAACTTGCCATCGCAGTTCCACGCTATTTGGCCAACTCCGCCCGTTGGGCGGAACTTCCGAACCAAGGTCGACTGTTTCAGCCGGATAGCAAGGCCATCCGTGTCGGCATCATGGAACAGCACCTGTGTGACGCGGCACGGCGCCGCAGCAGCCGCAGGAGTACACATCCAGCCAAACAACAACAATGCTGTGGCTTTTCGTCGCATCTTGCCCCCCATGCTGCCCGATCCTACACTCCTTCGGACTCGAAGGCAAGGCGGGGGCACGCCCGATTCACGTTGACCGCGGCGCTCCCGCGGGCCCCGGTGTAGGGTCGGCCGAATTGGGTCGGCTCTGCAGCTCTGGGGGTGGTTGCGGAGGCGCGCCATTGTCAGTGGGGGACGCGGCATTGGACGTCGGAACTAGTCGACGTAGGCTCGGAGTGCCTACCGGTTCGGGCCACCTTCGATCCGCGTCGTAGCGAACGGCCCGTCCAGGGGGAACACTCCGATCATCGAGATGGGGGCGCCGCTGTTGCACGGGACGTTGGCGGCGACGTGCATGTGGGACGGGGTACGCGGTAGGTTCTGGTCATCGCCGTCGCTGCTTCGCTCGCTGGCGACGGGCGCCTCGTCTTCGAGTGTGGCGGGCCCTAGTCATCTTCCCGTCCGTCCGTGGCCATGCGGCCGCTTGCTCTTGGAGGCAAGCGGGGCTGCTCGGAGGTCGGTCGGCGTCGCGGCCGGAATCACCTCGTCGGCGGCGCGGAACATCTGGCGGTGGTCCTCGTCGACTTTGGTCGCCCGTGTTCTGGACGCTGTGATAGGCCCCAACGACCCAGAGTGCTCCCGCATCCCCACACGTCGGCACACCGATGCTTCGCCGTCCGCGAACCGTTCGGCCGCTTGAAGGTACGTCAGCCCCTCGGTCCGCACGGTTGCCTTAAGTCGCGTGCCCGTGCCTGCTGATTCGAGATTCCCCAGGCCCCGCGGCTACTCACTATAAAGTATTGTAAAGATAATGACGTTCCATGAAAAGTAATGATACATGTTCGCATGACCATAAGCCATCGAATGCGTATTGCGGGCACTCTCTAGTGGTCGCCGGCTCCAGGCGAGCTTCTAAGCATCTGCCATGCCTAGTGGTTGCGCTACCTTCGACCTCCGGAAGGTGGGCGGGCGAGCCCTGGCCAATGCCTTCCCCTGCCTACCATCTTCTCATTTTCTGACCACTCTGGGAGGTCCGGTGGCGGCGTCTTGCATGCTGCGAGCCTTTCGATCTCCGGTAGCAAAGCCTGAAAGTCCTCCCAGAAGTACTTCTCCTGCACTCGAAGGCGCGCCCGATCAGTGGCCACGGGCAATGCATCGGGGATGCGAAGAGCCGCCTGGACGCCCCTACCAATCTGCTCGGTCCGCTCCGGCGCTAGCAGACCCCACCCATTCAGGGCCTGAGCGGCCAATGCTGCCGCACTGGCTACCTCCCTCCGCCACTCATTGGCCGTCGTTGCCGCCGATAGGTCGATTTCAAGGATTCGTAATCCGAGTGCTGTTGCCATTCGAGCCTCCCAAGCCTGCCAGGTCTCTTCGTGCTTCTTTGTTACGTTTATGCCATACCGGGATAGGTAATAGTCGTGAGTCGACCATCCAACATAGGTCCCGAAAGTCATGACAGACGTTACACTGAAAAATAGATCTATGGCGTCACCGTTGGCACCGTCACCGGGCAACCTTCTTAGCCGGGGTGCAAGCAGCAGGACTACGTCGGCCTGTTCTATTCGCTCTAGCAACTCCCGATCGCGACCTAGAGTTCGAGTTAGCGAGACCTGGTGGCGTCTGGCCCCATTCCGGAAGTCCGAGAGCACGCGATATCCCATCAGGTCCAAGACCACGCTCAGGAGTAGCGCTAGGTCCCTATGTTCCTTATTGCGGTAAGAGATGAAGATCGATGGCCGGCTTGGCATTGGCGGCTCGGGGGTCTTCCGACAAGCAGGTGAAGCGGTCCCAGCTCCAGGCGCCATGAGCCTCCTGGCTACCCTCCGCGCCGAGAGAGCCCAACCCGTCGTCCAGCGTGGCACTCTGCCTCCAATTCCGGAGTCCTCACGTTGTCCGGCCGGTCCGCTACCATGATGGGTGGTGTCCACCCACTTCCTACATGAACTTCGGTGCCACCGACGCCCTTGGCCGGGCGACTGTAGCGGCCCCCCATTGCCGCGCGCGGCAACCACCACCAGAGTACGATTCGACTAGGTCTCGGTGTCTCTTTTCCCGTCTTTCTCTTCGTGACGGCCTCGGACCCACTTAGCGTGCTCCTGGGATACAAGAGATTCCAGTCGTTCAGCGAGCGTCACCAAGGGTTCGGATACTCTCCTGTAGGGTCCGGCGTTTGCAAGAAACAGGTACTTTTCATGCTTTAGTGCCTCGCACGTTGAACGGTACGATGTCCAGAGGTTGCCGTATTGGTAGAAACCTTGGATGCCCTCGAGCACCACAACTCCAGTACCGAGCGCCGCAGTCAATATATCGTTAGAGATCCCGACCGATGCAATCGGAATCGAGGCGGCCAACAGAATCTCGACTAGCTTTAGGCGCTTGTGCCAAGCTTGGTTCCACATACTCTTGCGGTCATACCAAGAAATTTGGTCGTCGAGACGAATGAGGGTTACATTTTGAGTGTCGATGTCTGGCATTGGGAGCCTTCTCGGGTTGCGGATATTTGTGCTAGGCGATAGCGTGGGGTCGCGCTGACGGCAACGTTAGGACCGGAGCTATCACCGGGTGCGGTAGCGGATGTCGACAAACTTGTGCGCGCTGTGCGACCAGACAGCGGCGCAGTAAGTCAAGCTGCTTGATGCAAGTCCTGGGTACGCGAGCACTAGCGGTCAACAAGGCTCGGACGACCCAGCTTGTGGGCGGCAGGAGTGAGGTCCGCCGCCGGCGCGCCGTTCCGGTCCGAGCGCGCTCCATGGCGCTCCAACGGGCATGTCAGGTACGCGGCCCGCCCTGCGCCGGTCCACCGGGCTTTCGCTGGGTTCGTAAGCTCCTCTGGCGTCGGCACCGAACTGGACGCGTCCTTCACGCCGGACGCCAACCGCCAGCGGCTCGGATACCGTCAGCAAACCCACCCGCTCGGTAGCACCAGACCGCCCTCGGGCCCCGCCACGCCCCACCCCCGGAGGGGTCCCCATGCCCCCCACCACCCCAACCCTCCTCCTCCTCCTCGCCGCCACTGCCTGCGCCCCCGCCCCACCCCCCGCCGGCCACGTCGCCGTCGGCAGCACCTTCGGCTGCGCCTCGCTCCCCACGACCGGCCTCTGGTGCTGGGGCTCCGACGAGCCCTCCCTGCAGCTCTCCGACGACACGACGATGGACAACGGGCTGCTGTACGCCCCCGAAGGGGCAGACGTGGGGCCCATGTCCATCGACGGCCTCCTGCGCGCCGTGGTCGCCGGGGAGCTCGTGGTGTTCGCCGCCGACCCGATCGTGCTCGACGTGGGGGTCGTGGAGGTCCAAGGGAGCTGGCACGAGCGCGAGGACGGCGCGCTGGTCCATGGCGAGCTCGTCGAGGACGCGCTGCGCGTGGGCTCCGCGTGAAAGCAGCGCCTGCGCGTCCAGCACGGCGCAGGAGGATCGCACAGTGTGGGCCACCTCCGCCTGGGACCTGTACCGGTCCCTGGGCACCGAGTGGGTCGCGCTCCACACGGGTCCACCGTAGCCACCCCCCGCCCGCCCAGGCTACTCCCCACCCATGGCCCACAACCTCCACGACATCCTCGTGCCGCCCCCCGCCCGCACCGCCGCTCAGGGCATGCGCGAGGCGCTGCAGCTCCACGAAGACGGTGTCGCCCTGGAGCGCCAGCGCCTGCTGCGGACAGGCGTCGCGCCGGACGAAGTGGACGCGAAGATTCGGGCCTGGCTTGCCGAGACGCCGCCGGCTTGTGCCGGGCTTCCGGGCTTTCGTTGGGTGCGAAAAGCCCCATGACGCTGGCCAGCGACCTCAAAGGCGCCGCCGAGGTGCTCGGCGAGCTCGGTGCGACGTGGTGTGTGGTGGGCGGCGTGGCCGTGTCCGCCTACGTTCAGGCCCGGTTCACCGTCGACGTGGACCTGGTGGTGGCGTGTGCCGACGACGCCGAGTCCGAGGCCGTCGTGCGGGCCTTCCACGCGAAGGGGTGGTTGCCGACGGATGTGATCGAGCAGGAAGCCACGGGCCGCCTCGCGACGGTACGTCTCCAGTCCCCCCGTGGTTCGGTGGTGGACCTGCTCTTTGCCACCTGCGGCGTCGAGGCCCTCGTGGTGGAGGCCGCCACGGTGATCGAGGTCTTGCCCCACCTGTACGCGCCGACCGCCCGCGCGGGGCACTTGGTGGCAATGAAGGTGCTCTCCGCGGATGACGAACGACCTCGCGACGTTCAGGACCTCGTGGCGCTCGTGCGCAACCTCAGCGAGGAGGACCGACACCTGGCGCGGGCGGCTGCCGAGGCCATGATGCGTGCCGGCTCCCACCGGCAGCGTGATCTGCCAGCGCTGCTTGAGCCGTGGCTTGCCCGTCACCCACCCGCCCCCTGATCCCCCCTTGCCAAACTAAACCACTTCGTTTACTATCCCCCCGTCCGCGCCCCTCCTCCGCGCGGCGAGGGAGCTCACATGGCGCGCGCACAGGGTCACTGGGTCTGGTTCGAGCTCTACACGCCGGATGTGGCGGCGAGCGTGTTGTTCTACACGGAGGTGCTCGGGTGGACGAAGGATGCCATGGCCATGCCCGATGGCGGCACCTACACGATGCTGGCGGCCGGCAAGTCGGGCGGCGACTGCGGCGTGATGGCCCCGCCGATGCCGGGCATTCCGCCGATGTGGTCCACCTACGTGAAGGTGGACGATGTGGACGCCACGGCGGCCAAGCTGCAGGCTGCGGGCGGCAAGGTGTTCGCGCCGCCGTTCAATGTGCCCGGCGTGGGCCGCATGTGCCCGGTGGCCGACGCTGAGGGCGCCACCTTCCACCTGTTCAAGTCGGCTGCGGAGTCCGACGCGGTGAACGAGGGCCTGGCGTGGAACGAGCTGTCGACGCACGACCCGGAGGCCGCCGTGGCCTTCTACACGAAGGTGCTGGGCTACACCGCCGAGAGCACCGACATGAACGGCATGACCTACCACCTGCTCTCGGCGCCGGACGGTCAGCAGGCTTGTGGCGTGATGAAGGCGCAGGACGCGTCGATCCCCGCGATGTGGCTGCCCTACCTCGCCACGGCGGTCGATCGGGCGCTGGAGCTGGCGGCGCAGCGCGGCGGCGCGGTGATCATGCCGGCGGTCGACGTGCCGGGCGTGGGGCGGTTTGGCATCCTGCAGGATCCGCAGGGCGCTGTCGTCGGCGTGCACCAGTCCTGATGCCCGACCCCCTCGACCAGGTCTTCCACGCGCTCGCGGACCCCACGCGGAGGTCGCTGCTCCAGCGCCTTCGCTCGGGGCCCGTGGCGCTGTCGGTGCTGGCGGCGCCGCTGCCGATGTCGCTGCCGGCGGCGAGCAAGCACGTGCGCGTGCTGGAAGAGGCGGGGCTGGTGTCGCGCTCGCGCAGCGGGCGGTCGTGGATCGTGCAGCTCGCGCCGGAGCCGCTGGGCAACGCGGCGGCGTGGATCGAACACTACCGCCGCTTCTGGACCGCCGGGCTCGACCGGTTGGACGTCGTGCTGGCCGAGCTGGCCGAAGAGGAGTCGCCATGAACGTGCCCGTGCTGAACCTGCCCCGCGATCTGGCTGCGCCCGTGCCCCGGGTGTGGCGGGCGCTCACCGACCCGGCGATCGTCGCGCGCTGGTGGGGGCCGGATGGGTTCAGCGCGGAGGTGCACACCTGGGAGCTCGCGGTGGGCGGCAGCTACAGGGTGCGGCTCGCTGGGCCCGAAGGTCGCGTGCACGTGGTCGGCGGCGTGTTCATGTCGATCGAGCCCACGGATCGCCTGGTGTTCACGTGGGCGTGGGAAGATGAGCCGGGCTGGACCAGCGAGGTCACCCTGGTGCTGGAGGCCACCCCCACCGGCACGCGCCTGCACCTGAGCCACGCCGGCCTGCCCACAGACACGGCGGTGCTGTCCCACACCTGGGGCTGGACGGGCGCGCTCGCGAAGCTCGTAGGCATGGCGGCGCTGGGGCTGGAAGAAGCGTCCTGATCAGGCACCCTACAGGATGGTGAAGGCGGTCATCGGACGCGCTTCAGTAGTCGAGCCCGAGGACCTGAGCCTCGGCGGTCAGGTCGTCGAGGATCTGGCGCCGGCGTTCGTCGTCTCGCCGCTTGTACGCCAGGAGATCCGCGAGGCGCACGCGGCGGTGGGTGCCCACCTTGCGGAAGGGGATGCTGGCGTCTTCGAGGAGCTTCACGAGGTGGGGGCGCGACACGTTGAGGAGGTCGGCCGCCTGCTGCGTGGTGAGCTCGGCATGGACGGGTGCGATGGTGACGGCGTCGCCGTTGGCCATGTGGCCCAAGATCCGCATCAGCAAGCGAAACGCCTCCATCGGGACGACGACGGACTCCTCGGGGCCTGCCCCCTCCGGGAGGATGCGAACGCGGGTGGGGTACACGCCACGCAGGTGACGGACGGCGTGCTCGGCCTCCACAGCGAGCTGCGTGGAGGGGATGTCGATGTCGGTGACCAGCATGGTGCCTCCGGGTTGCCCTACAAGGTAACCGAAACAAGCGAAACGGCTACCGGCCGCACGGGCGCGCTCGCGAAGCTCGTGGCCATCGCCCCGATCGGCTAGGGTTGAGCGTCCTTGGAGACGCCCCCGATGACGCCCACGTCCTGGTTCTCGCTCGGCCTGCTCCTCCTGCCCGCAGCCGCAGCCGCAGCCCCCTGCGCGGTGCCCGAAGGCCCGCCTGTGGCGCTCACCCTCCCGCTCCCCATCGAGCCGCTCGACCTGCAGATCGCGCCCGCAGGCCCCGCTTGGCGGGTCGCTTGGCGGGTGGTGTCGCCCTCGTGGGTCTTCGTGCGCGACACCGACGGCCTCGTGGCCCTTGAAGGGGAGGCGGCCGGGAGGCTCTCGCGGTCGGTCCAGGCGGGCGCTTCGTTTGCGCTGGCGCGGGATGGTCGGTGGGTGAGCTTCGTGGACGGCGGCGGCGAGGTGCAGGTGCAGGCCATCGACGCGGCCGGTCAGCCCGGCGAGGGCTCGGTGCGCGGCGCACGCCCCACGCCCGGCGACGACGAGCGCAGCCTCGCTGTGGCGTCCGCCGAAGGACACCCCTGGGTGGTGGTCGAGCGCGTCGGGGAGGCGGGCACCACCTGGCAGCTCTCGAGCGCGGAGCAGGCGGGTCGTCCGAGCGCCGAGCTTCCGTTTGGGGTGCAGGAGCTGGCGTCCGGCCAGGCGGGTGAGGTGGGCTGGTTCGTGTGGATCGATGCCTCCCACACCCTGCGCTCCCTGCGCCTCGACCCCGTCCGTTACGGCACGATCGCCCAAGGACCCACGATCCCCGCGAACGCGCACGGCCTGTCCGTGGGGGCCACGGCGCGCGGTCCGGTGGTCGGCTGGGTGGACGCCGGCGGCGCACACACGCAGCAGCTCTACCCGCACGGCGGCGGGGCCGCGCAGGTCGACCTCGGGGTGGGCGCCGACGCGCTCTCGCTCGACGCGAGCGGGGCCTGGGCGGCGCTGCGGTCGCCCGAGGGCGCGCTCTCGCTGCGTCCTGCGGGGTCCGCAACCTGTGAGGCGGTCACGCTCGCGCAGCGGGGGGTGCTCGGTCGTGCGGTGGTGGGCAGCAACGAGGGCCGCGTGATTGTCGGCTGGACGGCGCCGGACGCGAACGGCGTCACCCGCGTGTGGGCGCAGGCGCTCAGCGCTTCGGATGCGAAGCCAGCCACGCCCTGATCGGCGGCAGCTCACTCACGCCCAGCGCGTGCTCGGCGTAGGCCACCAGCAGGCGGTCCCGCACGGCCACGGCTTGCTCGCGGCCCAAGCTCCCCAGCACCGGCAGCAGCGCGGCCTCCCAGCGCACGCGGTTCAGCACCGGGTGCACCACGGGCACGTCGGCGGCATCGGTCAGCCCCGCGGCCCGCGCCGCCGCGAGCGCGGCCACAGCGGTGGTCTCGTCGACCTCGGCGGCCAGCGCGAGGCTGTGCGCCTGCAGCGGGGTCGGCAGCGAGAGCGACCACGCGGCCTCAGCGCCCGAGCGCTGCGCGGTCTCGAAGCCCAAGCGCACCTTCTCGGCGGGGACGATCGTGTCGTTCTGGCCGGCGATGAACAGGGTGGGCGGGAGCGGCAGCGTCTCGTGCAGGCGCGGCACGCCCACGCCGTGCACCACCACCACGGAGGCCATCTGGGCCACAGCGCCCGCAAGCACCGCCATGCTGCCGCCCTGGCTGTGCCCCACAGCATGAACGGGACGACCCGGCGGCAGCGTGGGCAGCAGCTTCTTCACCACCGCCACATCGGGCGAGTCCACGCTGAACACATCCCAGGCGTGCTGCTGGGAGGCCGGCGCGCCCAAGATCAGCACCATCCACCCATCGGCGACGAGCGCCTCCACCACGGCGTTCATGTCGGAGCGACGGAGCCAGGCGTCGACGTAGCCGCCGTAGCCGTGGAACAAGAAGACGGCGCCGATCGGGTTGGGCGGCGTGATGCGCACGAGGTCGTGCTGGTCGATCACGGTGCGCTCGTCGGTGCGCACGGTGGGCGCTGCCGGCGAAGGCGCGGCTTGCACCGCCGGGGAAGACGGCGTGTGGGTGGTGCAGGCAGTGATCGTGAGCAGCAGGGCCGTCGCCAGGGAGGGGGTTCGCCGGCGGGTCATGCGGTCTCCTTGGCGAACAGGACGTGACGACAAGCGCCGCGTGGGCCATGGGGAGGTGCCGTATCCTGTGCCGGATGACGAGGTGGATGTGGGTCGCGCTGGGTTCTCAACCGACGACAAGCAGCGGTTCTGGGAGCGGAAGATCCTCGACTGGGAGGTCGGACGCTACGAGCCCGGCCGGGTGCGCCATGGGCTCCTCGAAGCCCTCGCGGATCGTGCGAGTGCCAGCCTGCGCTTTCGCCTGAAGTCCACGGGCGAGCTGCTCGCGCCGCACGTGAGCGGTGCCAAGGTGGTCGACCTGGGCTGCGGCAGCGGACGCCTGGGCGAAGCCCTGCTGGAGGCCGGGGCGGCCCGCTACACGGGCTACGACGTGGCGGCCTCGGCGGTCGAGGCGGGCAAGGCGCGGGCGGAGTCGCTGGGCTGGGGCGATCGGGCGGCCTTCGTGTGCGCCGGGGTCTCGGCGCTGCCGCCGCTGGAGGCCGATCTGGTCGTCTCCTTGGGGCTCATGGACTGGCTCACCGACGAGGAGATGGCGCAGGTCTTCCAGGCTTCGGGGGATGCGCACTTCTTGCACGCCATCGCCGAGAAGCGCATCAGCCCCACGCAGTGGATCCACCGCGCTTACTGCTGGGCGGCTTATGGCTACCGCACCGCGGGCTACGTGCCGCGCTACCATGATGCCGGCGCGTTTGCGTCGTCCATCCGTCGCTTTCGGCCTGGGCCGGTCTACGTGTGGCGCCATCCGTCGCTCACGTTTGGCGCCTACATGACGTCCTTGCCCATCGGTCCCTGCATCGCCGACTGAGGCGCCCTCGGGAGGTCGGTCGTGATCCCCATCGTGTTCTCGGCCGACGACTACGGCATCGCGCCGGCGACGAGCGCGGTGATTCGCTCCTTGCTGGCCTCGGGTCGGCTGTCGGCCACGAGCGCGATGACCGTGTTCCCGGAGTGGCCGGCCGAAGGGCGCGCGCTGGCCTCGGTGAACGCCGAGGCCGATCTGGGCCTGCACCTCGTGCTCACCGACCACGCCCCGCTCACGTCGATGCCGCGCCTGGCGCCGGAGGGTCGGTTTCCAGGGATCGGGGCGCTCACGCGCCGCGCGTGGAGCGGGGGCATCCACCCAAGCGAGGTGGAGGCCGAGCTGCACGCGCAGATCGACGCCTTCGAAGCGAGCATCGGACGCCTGCCCGACCACCTCGACGGCCACCACCACGTGCAGCAGCTGCCCGGCGTGCGCGAGGTGGTGGTGAAGGTGGCGGCGGCGCGCTTGGGGCGACGGGCCTGGGTGCGCACCACGGCGGAGCGGACGTCAGCGGTGCTGCGACGGGGCGTGTCGCTTCCGAAAGCGCTCGGGTTCGCGTGGGCGGGCTCGGCGCTGTCGCACCAGCTTCGTGCGGCCGGCGTGCCGCAGCCCGGCGGCTTCGTGGGCGCCTATGGCTTCGACAACGGACAGACCTACGCCAGCCGCCTCGCGCGCTTCTTGCACGGGGCGAGGGCCGGCACGGTGCTGATGGTCCACCCCGGCGCCGACGACGCCGTGCTCCGCAGCCGCGACAGCATGGTGGACGCGCGCATCGAGGAGGCCGCGTTCCTCCACAGCGACGCCTTACCCGAGCTGCTCGGGCGGCTCGGTCTGCGCATCGGTCGCCTGCGCGACGTGGCCTGAGGGCGCCGCGAACACCCACGCGCGCATCACCACGAAGTTCACGCCGAAGCAGGTGGTGTCGGCCACGAGCTTCGCAACCCACGGCCCGATGGGCTCGCTAAGCCACGCGAACAGCGTGAGCGAGAGGCCGTAGCTGAACGCGTACAGCACCAGGAAGCGCAGGGCCTCGCCGCCGAACCGGGTGCGGTCTCTCGAGCCAAAGGCCCACAGCTTGTTCGCGAGGAAGGACCACACGCCGCCGGCTGCACGCCCGGCACCCTGGGCTGCCAGCTCAGGCGCGCCCACCAGCACCAACGCGGTGAACACCACCCAGTCCGAGAGCGCCGACTGCACCGCCACCGACAGGTAGCGGCCGGCCTGCCTGACGCCGCTCATCGACCCGTGCGCCCGAGCGCCAGGATGAGGTCGGCCGCTTCGGTGGCGCCGGGACGCACGGGGGGCAGGGCCGCGTAGCCCGCACGCCAGGCCTCCACCTGAGGCAGCGCCGCGAGGAGGTCGGACTCCAGGGTCTCTTCGGTGCCGATCGTGCCCACGCCCAGGGCTGCCACGCTGCGTGCGTTGATCCACTGCTCGGCGTGGTTGGGCACCGGCACCACGATCATCGGCTTCTGCATGCAGAACAGCTCGCTCACCGCCGAGAAGCCGCCGTTGACCACGGCCAGGTCGGAGGCGTCCAGCAGGGTGCGGTTGTCGCGCACCTTGCCGTGCCAGCGGATGCCCTCCACCTCGGGCACGTCGGACGGTCGATCGCGACCCACCACGTCGATCTGCACGCCCGGCAGGGCACGACCGAGGGCGACCGGCGTGCCGAACACGGAGCCCGAGAGCATCACGAGCACCCGCTGGACGGGGCCGCTGCGGGGGGTGGGCTGGTAGCCGGAGCGCACGATCGGACCCACGCGCACGAACGGGCCACCCACCTGGGGCAGGTTGGGGTCGAGGCAGGGGCTCGCCACGCGGTCGGGCACGAGGCGGTGGAAGCGGTAGTCGTTCTCTTCCACGATATAGAACTGCGAGCGAATGGAGGCCGGGCGGTCGGTGAACTGCTGGTAGGCCACGTGCACGACGTCGGCGTTGTTGATCGCGGCGATCGGCACGCCGGCGCGCTTGAGGCTGCACACGCTGTAGGAGCTGTCGATGACGGCCACGCTGGGCTTGAGCTTGTCGATCAGCGAGCGCACCGTGGCATCGTTGCGGCGCGACGTGTTGATCATGCTGCCCGCGGCACCCACGGTGGCGCTCATCGAGAGCTTCCCGTCCTTGCTGCCGTAGTGCAGCGACTCCAGCTCATGCAGCGAGGCCAGCTCGGGGCGGTCGCGGAAGTACCACAGGCCGTTGCCCGACGTGGCCACAGCGACCTCGGCGCCCGCTGCCGCGAGGGCACCCGCCACAGCGTGGCAGCGCGTGGAGTTGCCGAGCCCAAGGCCGTTCACCAGCATCAGGACCTTCATGGGGCCCCCCGCTCGTACGCAGCGACCTGGGCGAGCGGCCAGACGACCGCGTGCTCCACCGGCCGCCACCCGGCGGCGGCAGCGAGCTGGTGGAGGCGCGCCGGCGGGAACAGGCGCACCCGCACGCCGTGCCGCCGGTGCCAGAGCCTGTAGGCCACGCCCATCACCCCATCGTGGGGCGCGAGCAGCACCAGCCGGGCCTGCTCGGTGGCGTGGGCTGCGGCGTTCGCGAGCACGGCCTCGGGGTGGTCGTGGAACTCGAGCATGCCGGCGCACAGGATGCGATCGAAGCGACGCCCGAGCTGCACGCTGCCGCCGTCGCCTTCCACGCCTTCGACGCCCGGTGGAAGCGCCTTCAGCATCTCAGGCACGAGGTCGACGCCCACCACCTGCGCCGCGCCGGCCGCGTGCAGCGCACCCGCGTAGTGCCCGGTGCCGCAGCCCAGCTCCAGCACGGAGAGGCCGGCCACCGGCCCCACCATCGCCAGCACCCGCTTGGACTCGCGGGAGCGCACCCAGCCGGCGAGGGGAGCGGCCGCACCGGAGCGGTACGCCGCGGCCTCACCGCTGAAGTACGAGATGACGGACGGTGCTCGCGGTGCCTTGGACAACGTTCCCCGACGACTCAGAGCCACGACCCGTGCTGTCCCGTCTAGCTTAGCACGCATGCCCGCCCGCGGGGACGTGGGAGCGCCTGTGCGTTAGCTCGTCGGCATGTCGGCGTCGGCGATCCCCCCAGAACGGACCACGCGGGGTGCCCTCCTCGCCTGGGGTGCGGTGGCGTTGCTCGCCGGGATCTGCGTGCTCCTCGCCCGGGGACTCGGCTCCACGTGGGTCTATGACCTGTGGTCCGATCGCGACCTGATGCGGGCGGCGCGCCTGGGCTCGATGCCCGAGGTCACCGGGGCTGAGCTCTCGTATGGCTCCGGCGTGCGCATCCCCGGCAGCCTTCAGTACCTGCTGATGGCGCCGTGGCTGCAAGGCGGGGCGTCGCCGGTGGGCGCGTACAGGATGCAGGCGCTGCTGGAGGGGCTAGGTGTGCTGCTGCTCGGGCGCGAGGCGTGGACGCGCTGGGGCCTGTGGGCGGGTGCGGTCACCGTGGGCGTGTGGGGCGTGGGTCGTGTGCCCAACGAGGTGGGCGCCACGCTGTGGAACCCAGGCTTCGTGCCGCTGTTCGCGTGCGCGCTCACCGTAGCGTCGGTGCGGCTGGTGGGCGGGGGGCGTCCGCAGGCGTGGACGCTGTGGATCGCAGCGCTGGCGGCGGGTGCGCAGATGCACCTGAGCGTGGCGCTGCTGGCAGCGTTCGTGCTGCCGATGCTGGTGGTGTGGGGTCCGCCCCGGGCGCGGGGACCTGTGCTGCGGGGCTTGGGTCTGGCCGCGGTGCTGTACCTGCCCTTCCTCGTGCACGAGCTGGTGTGGGGGGCGCGCACGCTCAAGGGACTGCTGGCGCCGGGCCAGGCGGCAGCGCTGGCGCCGGGTGCGTCGTGGGGCACGGCGGGAACGAGCTTGTGGGCTGTGGGCGCGGCGTGGGTGGATGTGCACACGCCGCTGGAGCTGATGACCTACCACCCCGTCGTGGGCGGGCTGGGCGTGGTGGCGAGCGCGCTGCTGGGCCTGGGTCTGATCGGCGTGTGGGGGCGGGCTTTGGTGGGCGCGATCCGAGGTCGGGAGCTGGGCCCGGATCGGCGCGTGGTGGGCCTGCTCGCGGGCGTGTGGCTGCTGATGCTGGTGTACCTCGCGCTGGGTCCGCTCACGGCGGTCTCGCTGGGTCAGGGCGAGCGCTACGTGCTGATGCTGTGGCCTTCCACCGCGCTGCTGGCGGGCTGGGGGGCTGCGGCGGCGGTGCGCGCGGCGGGGTCGCGGGCGTCTACGGTGGCGGCGGCTCTGGCGCTGCTCCTCGCCGTGCGGGCCGGCGCGCTCGTGCTCGACGCGGGCTCGGTGCGGCGGTCGCTGCGGAGCTGGACCGAGCGGGTGGCGGTGCTGGCCGAGGTGCAGGCCGTGACGGGCTGGTCGCTGGTGGATGTGGCGGGTCGGGTGGTGCTGGCGCCGGGCGGCGACGTGGCGTTCGGTCGCACCTGGGACACCCTCCAAGGCATCGACCACGTGCTGCACCGGGTGGGCGCGACCTTCGATGGCAGCCAGCCGCCGCCCTGCGGGCTGTTGGTGCCCGTGCCGTCGAACACCGACGTGGCGCATCCGCCGTTCGACGCCGCGTACGTGCAGGCCGTGCTCGACCAGCCCCTGCCCGAGCTGAAGGTGCTCGACGTGCTCGCGGTGGGGAGCCGGCACCAGCTCGTGCGCTACACGCTCGCCGGCCAGGCCTGCCGCACCTCGTTCACGAACCGCTACGTCGACACACCGGAGGAGGTCACCCTGCGCAGCCTGTGGGGCGCGCCGCCGGGCACCGTGCGGGAGCTCGCGCCGCCGGGTCCCGACGTCCGTCGGTTCGGTGCGGTGGTGCCGGATCCGCGGCACGAGCCGGGCGCGGAAGGGGAGACGCCGTTGGTGCTGGGGGTGGACCTCTCGGTGCGACCCGATGGCGTCGGGCTCACCCTGCACAGCAACGCGCTGCGCGGGCAGAGCCACAACGGGGGCTGGCTCGCAGAGGCGATGCTCACCAACCCACGGCTTGTGCTGCGCGACCCCACCTCGGGCGATGTGCTCACGCTGCCGATCGCGGCGGGGCCCGTGGGCGGCCGCACCCAGCTGACGCCGCTGCGGGCGGTCCCCCAGCGCGTTCCGGCGGGCACGTGGTCGGTGCGCTTGCTCGCCGAGGTGGTGGTGGACCCCGCCACCTGGGCGGCAGGCGGGGCCCTCACCGTGCCCCTCGATCTGCCGCTCACCGACAGCTTCGAGGTGCGCTGAGGTCCTACGGATCGGCGGGGATCCCGAGGGCCATGCCGCTCTGCTGCGGTGCCCGCTGATCGTCCTGGCCCTGCCAGCCGTCGTTCCAGCCTTCCTCGGGCTGCCAGGCCTCCACGTCCTCATCGACGTAGCGCTGCTCGGGGACCCAGTAGCCTTCGTTCCACTGGTTGCCGTCGAACCAGCCCGGCACCCAGACCCAGCCGTCGCGGGGCGTGGTGGGGGCCCAGTAGCCGGCATGGTAGATGCCGTCGGCGTCGTACCACGAGCTGACCCAGGTGTAGCCGCTGCGGAACTCGGGGCGCCAGAAGCCCTCCACCCACAGCTCACCGTCCCAGAAGCCAGGCTCCCAGGTGTAGCCGGCGGGCGCGTTGTTGGCGGGGCGCCAGTGACCGCGCAGGTAGGTGCCGTCGGCCAGGTAGGAGCCTTCGACCCAGGCCCAGTTGCCGTCGGTGCGGCGCTCGGGACGGTAGAAGCCCTCGACGTAGACCGTGCCGTACCAGAAGCCCGGCGACCACAGGTAGCCCGCAGGGCCCATGCTCAGCGGGTGCCAGTAGCCGGGGTACCAGCCGCCGCCGACCCAGTAGCCGGGGCTCCAGTTCCAGCCGGCGCGGTAGGGCGGGGCCCAGCCCACCGACCACGGATCACAGGCGAAGCCAAAGCCCACGACCACGGTGGTGGCGTAGTTCCACCGGTAGTACGGGTGGACCCACCAGCGGCTGTAGTAGGGCCTGTAGCTAGGACGCACGGGCGGAGGCGCCGACGCACCCGGGTAGGGGCGCAGGTAGCCGGGCGACGGGCGCGCGTAGCGGTGGTCGGACGAGCGCTGGGGCGGCGCGACGGCGCGCGAGGGCGTGGTGCTCGGGGCGTAGGGCCGGGTGGCACCCTGAGGAGCGCGGCCGTGCGTGGGCGGCGGCGGAACGGCCGGGCGCACCAGCTGGGTGGCGGGCAGCGGGGTGGGACGCACCACCACGTTGGGGTTCGTGGGACGCACCTGCAGCGTCTCGGGCCGCACCGGCGCCGTGGCCGACGGACGCGGCGACACGGTAGTGCCCGGCCCCTGCGGCGTGAGCTGGCGCGGCGACGTGGTGGCCGGCGGCGGCGACACGGTGCTGGGCGCGCGCGAGGGTGGCGGCGTGTAGGTGCGCTGCGGGGCGGGCGCTTGGGTCTGCGGCACCACGGGCCGGGTCTGCTGCGGCACCTGCGGGCTGTAGGTTCGGGGCTGCGCGGGGACCTGGGTCTGTGGCGTGGGGGCGTACGTCCGGGGCTGCGACGGGGCCTGGGTCTGCGGCGCGGGGGTGTAGGTTCGGGGCTGCGACGGCGCCTGCGTCGGCGGCGGCGTGTAGGTTCGGGGCTGCGCGGGGACCTGGGTCTGCGGCGCGGGCGTGTAGGTGCGGGGCTGCGGCGCGGGCGTGTACGTCCGCGGTTGCGGGGCCGTCTGGGGCGGCGGGCTCTGTGGGCGCGGCGCGGTCTGCGGCGGCGGCGAGTAGGGGCGCGGCGCCGGTGCCGTGGTGCGCGGCGCTGGAGCGGGTGCGCTCGGGCGGGGTGCGGGAGCCGTGGTGCGCGGGGCGGGCGCCGGTGCGCTGGGGCGGGGCGCGGGAGCTGTGGTGCGCGGGGCGCTGGGCGCGGGCCGCGAGATCGGTGCCTGACGGGGATCGTCGCCTGCGGCGATCGAGGGCGTCGTGTGCAGCACCAAGAGCAAGAGAAGTGAGCGGGTCGGGTACATGAGCCACCTCGTGCGTGTCGGACGAGCCGACGGCTGCGCTTCTTCAAACGAACGGCATCCGATCTGTATTCAATCCGATCCGAGGGCGGGTGGCTGGGTCCTCTTGTGCGACGCGTCGGGGCGATCCGTGACGCGCTCGTGCACACGAGACGGACCCCTCAACAGGATACCAGCGGCCGGGAGGCCGGGTGACGGCGCTGTACGTGATGTGGCAGCTCGCGGGCGCGGCGATCGGGGCCTCCTTCGGGAGCCTCGCGGCCCTGGCGTCGATCCGCCTCGCCGCCGACCGCTCGCTGTGGTCGCCGCCGAGTCACTGCCCCGTCTGCCACAGCGGCGTGCGCTGGCACGACAACGTGCCGGTGGTGGGCTGGTTGGTGCTCCAAGGCCGCTGTCGTGACTGCGGCACGTCGATCTCGCCGTTCTACCCGCTGGTGGAGGCCGGCTTCGCCTGCTTGGGCTGGCTGCTGTTTCGTCGCTTCGTACCGGGTCCGCACGCGCTGGACCTTGCGCACCTGGCGGCGTTCGGCGTGTACCTCGTGTTCGCGTGGATGCTGATGGTGGCGGCTTACTCTGACCTGCGCTCCCGCATCATCCCTGAGCTCGTGAGCCTGTGGGCGGTGCCCGTGGGCATCGCGGCGTGCGCGGGTCTGCAGGCCCTCGGCTACGACGGCTGGATGGCGGTGGGCTGGCGCGGGAGCGTGGTGGGCGTGGCGGTGGGTGCGCTGCCGATGTTCCTGCTGTCGTGGGTGTGGGAGCGGGTGTCGGGTCGGGAGGGCCTCGGCCACGGTGATGTGCGCATGATCGGCATGATCGGGGCCTTCGTGGGCGCGCTCCCCGGCCTGCTGGTGGTGCTGGTGCTGGCCTCGTTCGGCGGCGCGGCGGTGGGCATCGTGTGGGCCGCCGTGCGCGGACGCTCAGGCTACCTGCCGTTTGGGCCCTGGCTCACCTTCGGCGCCTTGGCCTACGTGCTGTATGGCGACTTTCTCGTCACCCGTGCGCTTCCATCTTTGGCTCCATTCCTGCCCTTGTGAGCCGATTGTCAATGAACCGTCAACCGGCTAGGCCGTGACGGTGTTGAAGCGGCCGTGCGGCTCGCGAATCCGGTCGGTAGGATGTTCGTAGGAGAGCCCATGCGCGGTTGGACTTCGGGTCTCGTGTTGCTCGGCATCGTGCTCCCCGCATCGGCCCACGCCGCGCCCGATCTCGTGGTGCGTGGTGTCGAGATGTTCTCGTCGGTGGTGCAGGGCGAGAACGCCGCTGTGCGCGTGTTCGTGGCCAACGATGGCGATGTGGAGGCGGCGCCTGTGGCCATCGGCCTGTGGTGGAACGACTCGGGCAGCTTGGGCGGTGGTCAGCGCGCCTGCACGCTCAACGTGGGCTCGGTGCCCGCCGGCGGCGGCTCCATCTCGGTGAACGGCTCCTGCCGCGTTCCCAACGCGCTCTTCGGGGCCAGCACGCTCTCGTTCAAGATCGACCCCGACAACGCGCACGCGGAGTCGAACGAGACCAACAACGTGCACGTCCAGGGCGTGTTCGTGGGGGATGTGCCCCGCCCTGATCTGTACGTGTACTCGGCGAATCCGCCGGTGGTGGCGTCGCTCGGCGAAGCCTTCGAGCTGCCCGTGGCGCTGAAGAACCGCGGGCGCGCTGTGGCCAACGCGGTGCGGGTGCGCGCACGCTTGAGCGACGACAAGGTGTGGAGCGTCTCCGATCCGTTCCTCTGCGATGGCGTGGTGTCCAGCCTGCCGGCCCAGTCGCTCAGCTCGGCCACGCTCACCGACTGCGTGATGCCCAGCGCGTTCACCGCGTCGTCGGGCTTCGTGCTGGTGCGTGTGGATGCGCTCAACCTCGTCGACGAGTGGGTCGAAGACGACAACGATCGCACCGACGTCATCGCGATCACCCGGGCACCCGGGCCCAACGCCATCACGTTCACCGGCCAGGTGGGCCCCGACTTCCTGGGCCGACCGGTCACCCGCTTGCTCGACGGCGCGATGCCGAACCTGCCCGCCGGCGTGGCCACAGCGAGCGGCTTCGATGTGCGCCAGGTCGTCACGGCCTGGAACGGTTCCAACGATCGGCTCTACGTGGGTGTGGTGGGCTGGATCGACCAGATCACGGGCCGTGGTGTCGTGTTCGGCGATGTAGACGGCGACGATCAGCCCGGCAGCATCAGCAGCGCCTGGGCCTGGGCCGGCACCGACAGCCCCAACCTCGGCACGGGCGAAGCGGCCGTGCTCACGCTCGAAGCGGCGGGCAACCAGCCCCTGATCCCCGTCCGCACGCCCGACACTGTGCTGGGCGTTCCGTTCTCGGGCACCGTCACCAGCGTGCGCTACGCCGAGCGCGACAAGGGCGGCGCGAACCCCGGTCTCCAGTTCGGCACCGACGTGGCCAACACCACGCGCGGCTCGTTCAACCCTGCGCCCGGATCGCCGCACTTCGAGATGCGCGTGGATGGATTCACCAAGCCGTGGAGCGTGCTGCCCCGCTACGCCAACGGCGATGTGGATGGCATGGTCTGGGCCACCTTCTGGGCGGGCACCACCACCACCACCGTGTGGGGCTCCGACGACGTTCCCGCCGATCTCCTGCCCGTGCAGCTCTGCCTGGGCGACGCCAAAGACGACGACGGCGACGGCCACGCCGCCTGCGACTGCGACGACGACAACGACCTCACCTACCCCGGCGCGTTCGAGGTCTGTGATGGGCGCGACAACGACTGCGACGGCGAGCCCGAGCCTGGGGCCGTGGCCCTCGCCTGCCTCTCCGATGGCGATCTCGATGGCCTCAACGGTGTCGCCGAGAACAACCGCGGCACCGATCCCGACGACCCCGACACCGATCGCGACGGCATCCTCGACGGCGAGGAGGTCGATCTGGGCACCAACCCCACTAAGCCCGACACCGACGGTGGCGGCACGTCCGATGGCGACGAGCTGGAGGCCGGCACCGACCCTCGCTCCGGGAAAGACGGCGACGATGATCCCGATGGCGACGGCCTGTCGAACGCGCAGGAGGTCACGTTCAACACCGACCCGCGCAAGGCCGACTCCGATGGCGACGGCCTCTCCGATCGCGATGAGGTGCTCGATCTGGGCACCGACCCCAACAAGGTCGACACCGATGGGGACGGCCTCACGGATGGTGAAGAGGTGGAGGAGTGGTTCACCAACCCGCTGCGCACCGACTCCGACGGCGGCGGTGTGGAAGACGGCGCCGAGGTGGATGGGGCCACCGATCCCACCTACGAGGGGGATGACGATCGCGATGGCGACGGCCTCAGCAACGATGAAGAAGCCGACCTCGGCACCAAGCCCAGCAACCCCGACACCGACGGGGATGGCCTCTCCGATGGCGAGGAGGTCGACACCACCAAGACCGATCCGCTCAAGCCCGACACCGATGGGGATGGCCTCTCCGATGGTGACGAGGTCGACGACCACGACACCGATCCGAACAACCCCGACTCCGACGGCGACGGCCTCTCGGATGGCGACGAGGTCGACATCTACGGCACCGATCCCACCGAGCCCGACTCCGACGGCGACGGCCTCACGGATGGGGACGAGGTCGACGTCTACGGCACGGATCCGAACGAAGAGGACTCCGACGAAGACGGCCTCACGGATGCCGAGGAGATCGACGTCACCGACACGAACCCCAACGACGCCGACTCGGATGGCGACGGTCTGTCCGATGGCGAAGAGGTCAACGAGACCTTCACCAATCCCAACGAAGAAGACAGCGACGGCGACGGCCTCAACGACGCCGACGAGGTCCACGTCTACAACACCGACCCCAACAACCCCGACAGCGACGGGGATGGCCTGGGTGACGGCGAGGAGGTCAACGTCTACGGCACCGACCCCGACGAGGCCGACACCGATGGGGACGGCGTGAACGACGGCGACGAGATCGAGAACGGCACCGATCCGAACATCCCCGACATCGAGGACACCGACGAGACCGACACCACCGACGAGACCGACGCCACCGACGAGACGGACGCCACCGACGAGACGGATGCCACCGACGAGACGGACGCCACGGACGACACCGAGGTTCGGGACACCGACGAGACCGAGTCGGACGACACGGACGACTCCGAGATCAACGACACCGACGAGATCGACACCGAGACGGTGGAGACCGACAGCGACGGGGGCCCCGCCACCGACGACGGCCTCGGCGCGCCTCCGCGCTGGTTCTGCCAGACCGGCGGCGGCTCGCCTGACGCGCTGTGGGTGGTGGGCCTGATGCTGATGGGCCTGGCGCGCCGCCGAGACACGCGCCGGGCGGCGGCCTCGGCCGCGTAGCGCTCAGCGCGCGGCGGTCAGCGCTTCCACACCTTGGGGGCCACCACGAGCAGCAGCGCGAAGGCGGGCTCTACGCCGCCGCCCGCGCGCAGGTTGATGCCCGCGCGGGCCTCAACGCCAAGCCCCGACTTGTGGGCCTCAACGCCGCCGACGACCTGGAACACGAGGCGGCTGGGATCCTGGCCGCCGATGAGCGCACCCACCGTGCCGATGCCGATCCGCCCGCCGCCCGAGAGGGAGAGGCCGCCGCCGATGCGTGTGGCCACAGCGCCCTCGGGCGTGTCGTAGACGTAGGGTCCGTTCACAAGCGGCAAGAACGCGCCCGCGAGGCGCACCCAGCCGGGGCCCACATCCAGCCCGATGCCCAGCTCGATCGGCACGACCAGCTTGAGCGCGGGCTCGGTGCCTGCGGTCTGCACCACCTGCCTTCCGACAGCCAGCGAGAGCCCTGTGGCGGCGTGAACCCGAAGCGCGAAGGCAGAAGGCGTGGGACGCTCGGCGGGCTCGGGCGGAGCCTCGGCGATCGGCACGGGCACCGGCTCAGGAACGGGCTCAGGCTCGGGCTCCGGCGTGGGCTCGGGAACGGGCTCAGGGGGCGGCGGCGCGCGCAGGGCCTCGGGCAGGCGACCATCCGAGATCCACCACGACCGCCACACGCCCCGCTCGCGCACCTGCAGGATGTGGAGGCCATCGAGGTCGAAGGCGGCGCTCACCTCGCGGCCGTCCAAGAACACCGTGCCGACCTCGGCGGGGACGGTGTGATCGCCCCGCGGAGCGGGCGAAACGAACGACTTGGTGGCCGGGGGGCCCAGGCTGCGGTCGAGCAACGGATCGGCGGCCAGCGCAGCCGCCACGAGCGCCTCCCACGGGCGGTCTTCGGCGTAACGAAACAGGGCGGCCTGGTAGAGGATGCGCGCCCACGCGACGCTGTCGACGCCCTCGGTGAGGCAGGGCACGCCGGCCCCCACCGCAGCCAGCATCGCGGCGTGTGCGGCGGGGTCGTCGTTGAGCATCGCCTCGCGACCCTCATCGGCCCGACCCGCGAACGAGGCTGCGTCCAACGGCGCGCAGGGCGACTGCGCCCAGGCCGGTGCCCCGAGTGCGAGCGCCAGCACGAGCGCGCCGTGGCGGATCCGAGCCTGCAGGAACGAGCGCTGTGCGGGTGCGTTCATTTCGGGGTGCAGCTCTGGAGGGTGCGGTTGCAGAACACCTCGTAGTCCTTGCCCGCTTCGGCCTTCACCGACAGCGCACGCACGAAGCCGTCGCCGAAGTCGGCCCAGACCTCCCAGGTGCCGGCGGGGACGTTGCCAGCGCCGCGTGTGCCGGACTTGCCGCGCAGCTCCACAGGCAGACCGCCGCGGGCGTCGATCAGGATGCGGGCAGGCTCGGCGGGCGGTGCTTCCACCGGCGCAGCTGGCTTGGGCTTGGGTGCGGCGGCGGGCTTCGGACTGGCCGCAGGCTTGGGCGCCGTTGCGGTGGTCGTGGGGGCGACGGGCGGGGCTGCAACCGGCTCGGGCGCGACGATCGCCGCAGGCTCGGGCGCCACCGGCACCGGGATCGGCGCCGGTGCGGGCACCGGCAGCGTCTTCGCCTGCGCAGGCACAGGCTTCGGGGCAGGCGGCGACACGGCCACGGCGGGCTGGGGCGGAGCGGCCGAGCCCCCGGACGACATCGCCCACCACGCGCCACCGCCCACCAAGGCGAGCAGCAGCGGAACCCAGGCCCAGCGCATCGGGGACGCAGGACGCGTGACGATCGGCTCATCGTCGACCGAAGCGACCTCGCTTCCCGCAGGGCGCGCGGGCTCGCTACCCACCGAGCGCGCCGCGACAGCGGGCGGGGGCACCGGGACTTCCACAGGCAGCGTGGCGTCCGTGGGGCCCGATCGCGTGAGGATCGTGGTCTCGCTCATGTTGCGACCCGACCACGGCCCCACGCCGCCATCGGGCGGTGGCCAGTCGAACGAGCGGGCCCAGCGACGCAGCGTGGGACCGGGCAGCTTGTCGGCGATCTCGTGGGCGCGCTCGGCCACCTCGCGGGCCGTGGGCCGCTCCTTCGCTTCGTAGGTGAGCATGGAGGCGATGAGCTGGCGCACGGGGGTGGGCAGGTCGGCGGGCAGCAGGTCGAGCCGGCCCTGGCGGAAGGCGTAGAAGCGGTCGGGGCGAGCGGTCTCGCGGCGGAGGTCGCCGTGCTTGAGTCCAGCCGAGAAGAGCTTGCCGGTGATGGACTCGTAGAGGGTGCAGCCGAGCGCGTACACATCGCGCGGCATGTCGGCCTCCTCCACGTCCATGTGGAGGACCTCGGGCCCCATGTAGGGCACGCTGCCCATGAGCACGAGGTGGGTGGTGGAGGTCTCGCGGTCGGGGGCTTGGGCCTTCGCGATGCCAAAGTCGAGCACCTTCACGGTGCCGTGCGGGGTGAGCCGCAGGTTCGCGGGCTTGATGTCGCGGTGCACGAGCCGCAGCCGCTGACCGTCGAAGCCGGTGACATGGTAGGCCGTGTCGAGCGCGTCGGACACGAGGCCGATGATCTCGAGCGCGACGCGCGGATCGAGGCCATTCGTGCGGTGGATCACATCCACCAGGTCGGCGCCCTGCACATACTCGGTGACGAGGCCCACGCGGCCTTCGAGCACGATCAGATCCCGCACCTGCAGGATCACGGGGTGGTTGAGCTTCCCGAGGATGCGGCCTTCATCGCGGAGGCGCTCCACCGGCTGGCTGCGCGGGTCGAGATCGCGGTTGAGCACCTTCACCGCGACGTCTTGCCGAATGCCAGCCTGGGTGGTGAGGGTGGCGAGGTAGACCTCGCCAAAAGACCCCACCCCGAGGAGATCGCGCATCTCGAAGCGGAGTCGTCCGGTGTCCGTTCCGGGCGCCGTGTCCCCCATCGCTGCGCGCGCCTCCTGGAGACCCCGCGGCCTCCGTGACAGCATAGCCGAACCCGGCGCGTCGCGGGGGCTTGTGGCATCGCAGAACGCGGTTCTGTGGACTAGTCTGGCGCGTGGGAGGCAGGACGTGCGGCGTGGGCTTGGCTGGCTGATGCTTGGGGTGCTCGGGGCCTGCGAAGCATCCGACGATCGGTGCTGTGAGGACGACGACACTGAGCGGCCCGATCTCACCGATGACACCGACACCGACGACACGGATCCGAACGTCGAGACCGACCCCGAGACCGACACCGACACCGAGACCGACTCCCCCGTCGACACCGGCGAGCTGGGCCACAGCTCGGTGCTCACCGCCAGCTCGCCCGTGATCTGCCTCGACCCCGAGCTGCGCGACGACGACCCCGCCGAGCTGCTCGCGATCGACATGCCCGAGCCCCCACGGCGCGGCCTGGCCGGCGGCGGCCTCGCTGTGGGCGACGTGAACGGGGATGGTCGGCTCGACCTCGTGGGCGGCGTGTTCGATCGTGTGGCGGTGTGGACCCAGACCGCCGACCGCGACTTCGAGCGCGAGGTGCCGTGGAATGTGGTCGGGGCCGGCAACGATGGCGGCCTCGTGGGCGTCACCCTCGTCGACGTCGACGATGACGGCGACCTCGACGTGTTCGCCACCGGAAGGGGCGTGGCGCGCACCTTGCTCAAGAACGACGGCACCGGCCGCTTCGCGTTCGGCATGGACGGCTCGGGCCTGGGGCTCCTCCCCGGCGACCACGGGGCCACGGGCCAGGCGTGGGGGGATCTCGACGGTGACGGTGACCTCGACCTCGTGGTCGGCGGTCATGGTCCGCTTCCGGCGGATGTCGACCTCGACACCCTCGATGTGGGCCAGCCAACCTACCTGTTCCTCCAGGGCCTGCCGGGCGTGTTCAGCGACGGCCGCAGTCGCCTGCCCACCGCGGCCCACGACGGCTGGACGCTGCAGCCCCTGCTCATCGACGCCGACGAAGACGGCGACGACGATCTGTTCCTGGCCAACACCTTCGCCGACCTCATCGAGCCCAGCCGCCTGCTCGTGAACGACGGCGGCACGTTCACCGCCGACGACGGCGCGCTCGGCTGGGATGACGACCGCTGGGCCGGTGGTGCTGCGGCCGGCGACCTCGATGGCGACGGTGTGGAAGACCTAGCTGTGGGCGGGCGGGCCTCGGTGGTCGCGCGCCTCTCGTCCACCGGGTGGACCGACGAAGCGGCCGCCTTGGGCCTCGCCGCCCCCGCCGGCGCTACCTGGGGCTGGGGTCCTTCGATCGGCGACGTCAACAACGACGGCCTCAACGATCTCACCGTGGCGTTCAGCGACTACGAGGTCGACTGGGCCCCGTCGGTGGTGAGCCAGCGCGATGTGGTGGCGGTGCAGCGCCCCGATGGAACCTTCGTCGACGCCTCCGATGCCCTGGCGATGGGCTCAGGCGGGCCGCACCACAACCTGCTGTGGGCCGACCTCGATCGCGATGGCTGGCTCGACGCGATCGCGATGGGCCTGGACGGCGTGCTGCGCGTGGCCTTCGCGCACTGTGGCGAAGCGTCGTGGGTCACGGTGCAGCTCCGCCAGGGGGCGCCGAACCGCTACGCCGTGGGCGCCACGGTGTGGGCGGAGGCGGGCGGACGCACCGTGATGGGGCGCGTGCGCACGGGCTCCGGCTTCGGCGCCAGCGGCCCGCCCGAGGTCCACCTGGGCTTGGGCAGTCCCCGTCAGATCGACAAGCTGACCGTGCGGTGGCCCGATGGGGTCGAAGAGGTCTGGCGCAACGTGGTCGCGCGCAGGCACCTCACCGTGTCTCGACCCTGAGCGTCGGCTCCGGAGGGCGTTAGACGGAGGGCCATGACTTCCTTGTGGCTGGTGTTGGCGGCGTGCTCGGGTGACCCTTCGGTGGTTCACTTCGACAACAACCCGCGCGTGGAGGTGGTGGAGGTGGCCCCGCCGCCGGCGCAGCGTGAGCGTGTGATCGTGTCCACGCTGGAGCCCGTGCTGGATGCGATGCTGGGACCCGCACGACCCGGCACGGTGGTGAAGGTGCTGGCCACCACGGGTCAGGCCGTGGGCAAGGGTGATGCGCTCGTGCAGCTCGATGACCGCGACGCTCGTGCGGCGCTCGCGGCCGCGCGGGCGGGGCTGGCCGAGGCGCAGGCGGTGCTCGAAGAAGCGAAGCGCGCGCAGACGCGGGTGGGCGCTCTCGGCGAAGGGGTGTCGGGGGCCCAGCAAGACGCGGTTGCCACCGGCGTGCTGCGGGCCGAGGCGGGTCGCGATGCGGCGGCGGCGCAGGCCTCGATGGCCGAGCTCGAGGTGGAGCATCGCGTGCTGCGCGCTCCGTTCGCCGGGGTGGTCGCATGGCTCGACGTGGTGCCGGGCGCTTCGGTGGCGCCGGGGATGCCGGTGGCGCGGGTGGTCGATCTCACCGCCGGGCGGGTGGTGATCGGCCTCGTCGACGATGAGGTCGAGGCGGCTTCGTCGCCGAACGCGAGCTTTCAGGTGCGGGCCGGTGCGATCACCGTGCCGGCCACGCTCGTGCACGTGTCCTCGGCGGCCGATCCGCGCACGCGGGACTGGAAGGCCGAGGTGCGGGTGGAGGGCATGCCCGCACCGGCGGGGCGGTCGGTGGAGGTGGTGATCGCGCTCCCGGTCACTGCGGCCGATGGGCTGCTGCCGCCCACGGCGGTGCGGGGCGGCACGGCCTGGACCGTCACCAACGGCGTGGTGCATGCCACGACGCCGCAGGTGGTGGACGAGGTGGCGGAGGGCCTGTTGGTGACGGGCCTGGCGCCGGGAACGCAGGTGGTCGTGCACGCCTCCGATCCGCTCACCGAGGGCGACACGGTGGTGGTGCTCCCGAGTCCGCCGCGTGGGGCCGGCGTGCTGCCCGGCGGCGAGCCTCCGTAGGCTGGAATCAGAGCGGCGACATCGTGGCGATGCCAAACGCGAACTGTGGCGTGCGCGGCCCGCCTGGGGTCTCCGAGAGCCAGCCCCAAGCGGCGAAGGGCCGCAGCTCCACGGCACCCTGCCAGAGCAGGCTGGGCCCGAGTCCCACCGTGGGCAGGATGGGGCCCGGGTCGTCGCCTCGAAACAGCCAGCCGACTTCGCCGAAGATCGAGCCGTAGAACCCGATGTCGATGAACCGGTGGTGCACGTGCCCGAACTTGGGGCGCAGCTCGATCAGCGCCGCCAGCGCACCGTCACCGCGGGTGCGGCTGCGTTGGTAGCCCGTGAACATCTGCTCCTCGCCCATCTCGTCGCGGAACTGTCCGCCCAGGTACTCCTGGTCCCAGAAGGGGCGCTCGCCCCAGGTCCGATCGAAGAGGACGCGGCCACCCACCACGAGGTGCTCCCCCACCAGCGGCCACCAGCCCATCGCCTCGACGTTGACCCCAGCGAGGGGCTTGTAGCCCTCGGGCCCGAGCGTGCCGCCCGCGCGCGCTGAGGCCTCGAAGCGCACGCCCTTGTTGGGCAGCGGCCAGCGGTCGGTCTCCTGCAAGGAGAGGCCCACGGCGGTGTCGAAGTGGAAGACCGACCCGAGCCCGTACGGCTGACGCTCGAACAGGAGGCCGTCGTCGTCCGCCTGGGCGTAGACGTAGCGCCCGTACACCTGCATCCAGACCTGCACCGGCGACTGGGGGATCGGCACGCTCACGCTGATCTGCCCGATCGGACCCAGCACGCCGTTGCCGCGCGTGACCGCGTCGGGCCGCGAGAGCGCCACGTCGGCGCCGCCCGAGCCCACGTAGATCATGTCGCGCCAGGCCCTGTAGACCAGCCGACTGACGATGAACACCTTCCCGCGGTGCTCGTAGGTGATGTAGTTCGACGAGTAGGTGCCGAGCGTGGTCCAGAAGGTCCAGCCGCTGATGCGGTTCCTGTAGCCGTGCTCCAGCTCCCGCTTGCGGTCGAAGAGCTCCACCCCGAGGCCGACGCCGACGCCATCGGTGGTGTTGTAGTCGATGAGCGGAACGAGGATGCCGCCGATGCGGTAGGGCCGCGGGCCGGCGACGTCCCTCACCGAGGCCACCGGGGCGGGCTCGGACGGCTCGCTGGACGGCTCAGCCTCGGGCGAGGGCTCCGACGCTGCGGGCATCTCGGACGCCGCCTCGGGTTTGGGCAGGGGTTCGGTGGCCATGGCCAGCCACAGCAACCCGAGAATCACAGCGTGCCCATCGCCAGGAGCAGGCCGAGCACGGCGAGGTCGACATCGGACTGGGCTCGCACGGCTGCCGCGCGCGACGATGCGAGCGAGAGGCGCACGGTGTCGAGCTCGTGCCACGCGGCCCCGCCAGAGCCGAAGGCGGCCTGAGTGAGCGCCAGCGCCTCATCGGCCAGCAACACCTCATCCGCGACGGCCGCCGCTGCGGCGCGCGCGGTCTGAAGACGCTCCCAGGCCAGCACCACATCCCGGTCCACCTGATCGGTGGTGTGCTCGGCCATCAGCTGCGCCGACGCTGCCTGGCTCGCCAGCTCCCTCGACTTCGCGATGCGCAGGCCCCCATCGAACAGGTTCCAGCGCAGACCCAGCGTGGCGCGCCACTGCAGCGGCGCGGGCACGAAGCCCGGGGCCGTGGTGAGCAGCTCGCTGAACCCGATGCCCACCGTGGGCAGCCAGCCGAGGTCGTGCGCCGTGCGCGCGCTCTTGGCGGCGCTGGCCCTCAGCGTGGCGCTGCGCAGCTCGGGACGGGATCCCGCACCCGCGAGGGCCTGGTCGAGGGTGGCCGGCACGGGGTGGCTCTCGGGAAGCTCCAGGGTGTCGTCGGGTGAGCGCCCTGTGAGGGCCGCGTAAGCCTGCGATGCGCCGACGACAGCCTCATGGGCGGCCCGCGCATCCCGCAGCGCCTGGGAGGCCGCAAGGCGCGCCTGGAGCAGCGCGCGACGATCCGCAAGGCCAGCGCTGACCTGCTGGGTGGCCAGCTCGGCGAGGTGGTTGGCCAGCTCGGTGCCGGAGGCCGCCACAGCCTCCACCCCGCGCGCGGCGTGCAGTCCGTAAAAGGCCCGGGCCACGGTGTAGCGCACCTGCTGACGGGCCCGGCGCTCGTCTTCCCGCGCGGCCCCCCAGGCTCGGCTGGCCGCCTGTGTGCCGGCGATCACGGAAGGGGCGAGCAGCGGCTGGATCACCGTGAGCTGGCCCTGGGTGAGCTGACGGGCCTGGACCGTGATGTCGGTGGTGCCCCCCGGATCGGCGCCCGGGTCCACGAAGTCGGAGGGGACGCTGAGCACCAGCTCGTCCTGGTTCCAGATCACGTCGATCGCGCCGGTGACCTGCGGCAGGTAGCCCGACGCCACCTGCCAGCGCTGGGTGGCGGCCTGCTGGGTGCGCTCGTGCGCAAGGCGTAGCTCGAGGTTGTGCGCCTCAGCGGATGCCCACACTTCCTCCAGGGTCGCGGCGCGGGCCGAGAGTCCTACGCTGAGCACCCACGCCAGGATCACGGCTGCGCCTCCGGGGGGGCGCGGCGCGGGGTGAGGTCATCGATGATCAGCAGCAGCAGCGGGACCACCACCACCACCAGCACGGTGGCGACAAGCAGACCTAGCCCAAGCACGACCGCCATGGGAGCCAGCAGCGGCTCCTCGCCGCCGATGCCCAGCGCGATGGGGAGCAGGCCGCCGCAGGTGGTCACGGTGGTGAGGAGGATCGGTCGGAGACGCTGGGTGGCCCCACGCTGGACCGCTTCTTGCGTCGACAGCCCCTCGTCACGGGCGCGGTTGACGAAGTCCATCAGCACGATGGCGTCGTTCACCACCACACCCACCAGCGCCACCGCCCCGATGGCCGCGATGAGCGAGAGCTGCATGCCCCACAGCAGCAGCCCGCCGACGGCGCCGGCTAAGCCGATCGGCACCGTGGCGAGCACCACCAGCGGCTGCACGTACGACCGGAACTGCGAAGCGAGCAGGGCGTAGTTGAGCAGCATCGCGGCGGCGAAGGCCCACGGCAGACGACCGAAGCTTCGCTGGGTGTCAGCCTGCTCGCCGCCCACCAGCACCGTCACGCCAGGGTGGGCCTCTGCGCGCCCTTCCATGAGGGCGTCGAGCGCGTTGTGCTCGGCGGTGGAGCTGGTCTGGGCGAGGTCGACATCCGCGGTGATGCGGATCGCGCGCTGACCGTCCACCCGCCCGATGCGCTCCACGCCTGAGGTGCGCGCCACATCCGCCACCTGACGCAGGCGCACGCGGCTCCCATCGGGGAGGAGGGTGGGCAGATCGCCCAGGCCGGCGTGACCCAGCAGCGGTGGCAGCGCCACCACCGTGGGCGTGGTGCGACCCGCCAGCGGCAGATCGAGGGAGTCGGCACCTTCGATGGCTGCCCGCGCGGCCAGCGCCACCTCGGCCTCACTCAGGCCCAGGCGACTCGCAGCGTCGGGTCGCACACGAACCTCAAACGACGGCGCGCCCACCCCGAGGTCCGACACCACGTCGCGCACACCAGGCCGTGTGCGCAGGTGCGCCACGACGGCGTCGCTCGCGGCCTCCACAGCCGCCGTGTCTCGCCCACGCACGCGCAGGTCGACGGGCTTTCCGACCGGCGGACCTCCGCCGAGCGTGGTGACACCGACGCTCGCGACGTCGGGCCGTTGGCTCAGCTCTTCTTCCAGTTCGGCGAGGAAGGTGCGGATGCGCGGCGCGAGGGCCTTGTCGGCCGGGAAGCCCATCACGATCTGCGCATGCCGCGCACCGCGCACGGGAAGCGACGGGGGCGCGAGCTGCTCCCCCAGCCGGCTGCGCACGAAGAGCAGCAGCTCGCTGTGCTCCTCCGAGATCGACCGCTCCAGCTCGCGCACCAGGTGCTCGGTCTTCTGCGCATCGGCCCCGGGCGGCAGGCTCACGTCGACCAAGGCGAACACGGGCTCGCCGGGCGTGGTGAGCTCGATCCGCCGCGTCGCGGCCAGCGCGAGCAGGGCAGACGTTCCGACCGAGATGGTCAGCAGCCACAGCCAGCGACGACGGCTCGAGACCATCGCGTCGATCATCGGCGAGTAGACGGCCTCGGCCTGGCGCAGCAGCCAAGGGCGACGCTCGGGCTCCGCCTCGCCGCCGTGGTGGGCGGCGTGACCCGGCAGCACCAAGAAGGCCTCGGCCAGCGACACCATCAGGGACAGGATCACCACCGTGGGCACGATCGCGAGGATCCGCCCCACCAGGCCATCGAGCAGCAGCAGCGGCGCAAAGGCCAGCACCGTGGTGAGCGTGGACGCCGTGACCGAGGGCACGACCTCCATCGTGCCTTCCACGGCCGCGTCTTGGATGCTGGCACCGGCCTCGCGGTGGCGGTGGATGTTGTCGATCACCACGATGGCGTCGTCCACCAGGATGCCGCTCACCAACAGGAACCCGAACAGCGACACGAGGTTGATCGTGACGTCGGCCCACCACGCGAGGCCCAGTGCCCCTGCGTACGCCACCGGCAGCCCGGCCATCACGAGCAAGGCGGCTCGGTTGCCCAAGAACGAGCGCAGCAGGAGACCCACGAGCACGAGGCCCATGAGCGCGTTCGATCCCAGCGTGGTCAGGCGGGCATTGACGAAGCGGGCGGCGTCGTCGTACGCGCGCAGCTCCAGACCCGCCGGCAGGTTGGCGGCGCGCGCCTCGGCCCACGCGGTGAGGATGGGCACCATCGCGGTGGTGTCGGCGTTGTCGGACCCGAGCACCGTGAGGTCGATCGCCGGCTGACCGCCCAACCGCATGGTGACCGCCGGCGGCAGCCAGTCTTCCACCACCCGCCCCACATCGCCCACCACAATGTGCGTGCCGTCCCTCACGGCGAGCGGAACCCGCACGATGTCTTCGGGTCGGCGCACGACGGCGGGTGTGCGCACCACCACGTCGCCGCCCGACACATCGAGGCTGCCAGCGGGCACGGCCAGACCGGCCGCTCGAATCGCAGCGGCCACCTCCGCGGGCCCGATGCGCAGCGCGCTGGTCTTCGCAGGATCGAGCTCAACGCGCAGCACGCGGCTCCACGCGCCGTCCACGATCACGTCGCCCACGCCGTCGATCGCCAGCAGATCGTCGCGCAGGTCCTCCGCCAGGTCGACGCGCCGGGGGTCGCCGATGAGGGCGATGTGCAACATCTGCGCCTGAACCGCGACCACCTCCACGTAGGGGTCGGGGATGTCGGCAGGGAGCTTGGCCGAAGATGCAATGCGCCGCCGAACCTCGTCGCGCACGGTGTCGCCATCGACGCCGCGCTCCAGCTCCAGGTCGAGCACGGCCCGATCTTCGAACGCCTCGGCGAACAGGTGGGCGATGCCGGGCACATCGCGAAGGGCGTCTTCCAGCGGACGCACCACACCGTCTTCGATCTGGGGTGCCGAAGCGCCCGGCCACACGGCGACCACCGCCACACGATCCGTGCGGATTCGAGGGAACTCCTCTTTCGGCACCCAGGCCCACGCGAGCACGCCGAACGTCACGGTCACGAGGACCGCCAGGTTCAGGAGCACGGGGTTGTCGATGCCGATGCGAATGAGGGCGCGGAGCATGCCAGCCGCCTCCATTCGAAGGACCCCCACGCGGCCATGGGAATCCGGCTCGGCGTCTGTCTAACCGGATGGATGCACGAGGTGGTGCCGCGGGTCCAAGGGATGCTAGGCTGGGCGCGACCATCTGCCCGTCGTCCCTAGCCCCCGGGGTCCCATGCGCGCTCTTGCTGTGTTTGCCTTGCTCGTCGCCGGTCCTGCGTGGGCCGACACCACGGTCCCGTCGTCGGGCATGTTTCAGCCATCTTCTTACGGGCTCTCCGATGATGGCGACACCAGCACGTTCCTGGATGCTGTGGCCGCAGCCGTGAAGAGCGCCGACGGCGGTCGGGTGCGCGTGGAAGTTCACGCGGATGAGCGCCCGGGTGCACAGGACAACACGCTCCTTGCCGGCATGCGGGCCCGCGAGCTGGTGAAGGCCCTGCGCAAGCGCGGGGTGGGCAAGAAGGCCGTGATCAGCGAGGCCGTGGGTCACTCGGGTGTGCAGCGCACGCCGGCCACCTCGCGCATCGTGTTCGACTTCGGCAACGACGCCGTGGTCGATGTTCCGGCTGCGTGGTGATGCGACCGGCGTGGAGTGCTGTGCTGGTGCTCGCCGCCTGCGCCGACGCCGCGGGCACCGATGAGCTCGACACCGACGAAGGCCCCCAGCCCGACGCCCTCACCGCGGTCAGCGCGAGCTGCCCCGATCTGAGCACGCCCGGCGTGAAGACCTTCCAGTCCGGCGGGCTGGAGCGCACCTTCGGCATCTGGTTCCCGGAAGACCGCCCGGCCAACATGCCGATCATCTTTGCCTTCCACGGCCTCGTCACACCCGACTACGACGCTATCGCCGACATGGAGCTGGGCTTTGGGCTGCCGGCTTTTGCCGACAAGGAGCCGGCGATCGTGATCGCCCCGCGCGCCCAGGTCACCAACCTCGTGATCGCCGATGTGCTGCTGTGGGGCATCCTGGGCGATGAGGCCCGTCAGGCCGATCTCACGCTGTTCGACGACCTCCGCACCTGCGTGGCTGAGGCCTTCGACGCCGACGTGCGGCGCGTGGCGGCCTTTGGTCACTCCGGCGGCGGACTGTGGTCGAGCGTGCTCGCTTCCGCGCGCAGCACGATGCTCGCCTCAGTGGCGGCTTCCTCGGGTGGCACCGGCGACTTCCCAGCCCCCACCTACCTCCCCGCTGCGCGCAAGCTGCCGGTGCTGCTCATCGACGGCGGTCCCACCGACGCGTGGCCCGCGCCCGAGGCTCCCATCCTCCCGTTCCAGGTCACCACGGCCAACTTCCGCGACGCGCTCGTGGCGGATGGTCACCCTGTGGCTTGGTGCGAGCACGACCTGGGCCACAACCGCCTGCCCTCGTGGTGGTGGAAGACCGTCACCGGCTGGCTCCGGCAGCACCCCTACGGCGAACCGTCCCCCTACATGGGCGAGGATCGCGCCAAGATGCCGTCCGAGTGCGAGCGCTACGAACCGTAGGCGGGCGCCTGGACTCGGTGGGGAGACCCGCCCTGCGGACCGACCGCCCAGGACCGTAGCGGAAACGCTACGCGCCCTGATGCTTGGGGTCCCCCTCCGCAGTCGCCTGACGAAGCGCCTGCTTCCGGTGGACCCCAGCCGGGCGCTTTGCTGCTCGGTGACGGGGCGGGCGGTCATTCCGCAGGGCTCCGCCTCCGCGCCCAATCCAGGCTCAGGTGTGGCAGATGTATGCGGCGCCGCGATGCCGACCTTCGGCCGCCATCACGCCGCCGCCGTCGCCCCAGTCACCGACATCCGAACCGCGTCAGGCGCGGACCCCTCAACGAGGCTTGCGGGCCACCATCATCCACCCCAGCGTGTCGATGGGGTCGTGATCGAGGCGATCCAGCACGCGGGCTAAGGCCACGACGAGCACCACCGTGGGTGCCACCAGGGGAAGGGCCCACCACCTCGGCCCTTGCTGGGCCTGCGGCTCGTAGGTGAGCGCGCCGGCCGACTGCACAGCGCGCGTCATCCGGGCGGCGCGCAGCACGAGGTGCGACGCGATCTTCTGGCCCACCACGGACCAGATCCCGCCCCGGGGACGAATCGACTCCACCGTGAGGCCCGCGGCGTGGCTGTAGCCGCTGAGCCCTGCCGGCGTGAAGCGTTGGTAGTCGTGCGGGAGGGCGTGCAGACGGTACGAGAACGGAACCGTGAGCAGCAGACAGCCGCCCGGCGCGAGCACACGTGCCATCTCCGCCCACAGGTGGCCGGGGTTGGGCACATGCTCCGCCACCTGGTTCGAGAGCACGGTCTGGAAGCTGCCGTCCTCGAACGGCAGTCGGTCGCCGGCGTAGACCACGTCGGCCTTGCCGTGGAGTGCGCTCACCGTCCCCGTCCACGTGGCGTCGTGCTCCACGCCTACGTAGGCCTCGACGTGGGGCAGGAACACGTCCTCGTAAGGCTTGTCGCCGCAGCCCACATCCAGCAGCCGACCTGAAGCCAACGGGGCCACGGCGCGCATGGCGCGGTCGAGGTGGTCGGCCTCCAGATCAAGGAAGCGTCGTGCGAGCTGGAGCAGCGTGGACATGGGCCTTCCGGACACGGCTGCTTAGCGGGTCTTGAGTGCCTGCACGAGCCCTTCCATGGCGCTCTTGGCGTCACCGAACAGCATGCGGGTGACCGGGCGGTAGAACAGCGGGTTGTCGACGCCGGCGTAGCCCGTGGCACGTCCGCGCTTGTTGACCACGACCAGCTTGGACGTCCACACGCGCAGCACCGGCATGCCGTAGAGCGGGCTCGACGGGTCGTCCTCGGCGGCGG